>PKCS01000087.1 GCA_002862305.1 Phycisphaerae bacterium
CCGTTCCCCGTACTCCCCGTGCAGGATGACCGTACCCCGCTCGGGGGGCATGGGTGTCACCGCGAAGTCGCAGGTCTCGAACCGGATCAGGTGGTCCACCCCGGCGGTCACCGCGTTCCGGCGCGCCGCCTCCACCGCCGCGGGATCGACGTCCGAGGCGATGATCGGGGCGATCTCCGAACGATTCCTCAGCTTTCGTGCGGCGTTTCGTTCGGCCTTCCAGGACGCCTCGTCGAAGGTCAGCAGGTGCTGCAGCCCGAAGTTGTTCCGGAGCAGTCCCGGCGCCCGCCCGGCCGCGCGGAGCGCGGCCTCGATCGCGATCGTCCCGCTCCCGCACATCGGCACCACCAGCGGCCGCGAACCGTCGTACCCCGCCTCCATCAGGATCGCCGCGGCGATGGTCTCCCGCATCGGGGCGAGGTGGGGGATCTTCCGGTATCCCCGATCGGAGAGCTTCCGGCCCGCGAGGTCCAGCGAGACCCGGCATCGGTCGCCGTTCCAGAAGAGGTGGACCACCGCCCGGTCGTCCTTCGGTCCCGAATCGGGGCGCCGGCCCGCGATCCCCGCGATCCGGTCCACGATCGCATCCTTCAGCCGGACGTTGGCGAACATGGAGTTGCGAATCGTCTCGTTCCGGACCGACGAGGCGACGGACACGTAGCCGTCCGGCGCCAGCACCCGCTCCCAGGGCAGCCGGACCGCCTGCTCGTACATCTGGTCCGCGGTCCTCGCGTCGAGGTCCGCGAATCGCTGGAGCAGGTGGAAGGCGGTGCGCAGGCGGAGCACCAGACGCATGCCCTCCGCCATCGTCGCCCGGACCTCCACGCCGGTGTGGTCGGTCACGAGGGGTTCGTGACCGAGCGAGCGCAACTCCTGCTCGAGCCACGGCGACAGGCCCGGTGCGCAGGTGGCACGGAGCCTGCGAGGTGGATCCTGTCCGGGTCCCGGAGCCTGGTTCATTCGCTGCCTCCATGGATCCCGGGCCCGCAGTCCACGAGGATCGCATCCAACCGGTCCAGGCAGGCCGCGGAGCGAAGCTGCCATTCCGCCACGTTCGGCGATTCCAGCGAGTCGATTCGCTCGAGGAGTTCCGCGAACCGCCGCACCGGCCGCTCCAGCTCCACGCGTCGCTCGGGACCCAGCTCGAGGATGTCCTCCACGAGGAACAGCTCCCCGCGGTCGGGGGTCGAGTCCGACTCGTTGGCGAAGGTGCATCGCACCTCCAGGGTGCCTGCCGGGTGGTCCGGCCCCGCGACCTCCATCCGGAGGAAGGGGAGCATCACCAGCCGGTCCTGCGACCACCGGCGCCCGACATCCATGGCCTCCGCCCGATCGGATCCCCGGAAACGCCGGATCAGGTCGAACAGGTCCTCGTCCACCATCGCATCCCCGGCCAGCCTCCAGTGATCGAGGTTGTTCGTGGCGGCTCGCTGCAGTCGTTCGCGCATCGCCTCCGCCACGGGCCGGGACACCAGTCGTTCGTCGCAGGCCCGCACCAGGATCGACTCGAACTCCTCCAGGGCCGCGGTGGCGGCCAGCTGCCCGAAGAGGTGGGTCCCGTCGTTGAGCTGCAGGGACAGTCCCAGCGCGGCCTCCAGCGCGTCCCCGACCCGCGCCCGTGCGCGGTCCCGGTCGGTCGTGCAGAAGCCGACCGCCGCGTCGGCGAGCATCAGTCGCACCATGGCCCGCATCGGGCGGACCCAGTCCCCCTCGCCGATGGCTCGTTCCTTGATCGCGGCCATGCGGGCCTGCCGCCAGCTGCATCGCTCCACCCTCGCGGCACTGCGAATCGTTCCCAGCAGCTCTGGTTCGCGTTCCAGAATCGTTCGGGCGCGCTGCAGCAGCGATTCATCGACCTGCCGGCAGGAGCCGGTGGCCGTGACCATCTGCCGGACCATCTCCAGCACCGCCTGTTCCCCAGACCTCAGGCGTCGTGGAAGGCGCTCGATCGTTTCCTCGTAGACCAGGGCCGCGTTCCCGAAGCGTTCCGGGTCGGCCCCGTTGCGGATCGCCCTCAGGCTGTCGACGAGGTACTCGATGAGCTGGTCGGTGTAGTGCTTCGCGTTGATCGTCGTACCGATCCCCGGCATCACCACCATGTTGAAGACCCCGTACTCGCCCCGTTCGACCGCGAGCATGATCTCGCGGGACTCCCGTCGGGCGGCCACCCGATCCTCGAGCGTCACCAGGTCCCCGAGTCGCTGGTACAGCGGCCGCGTCAACCGGATCTCCTCGAGCACCCGGGCCCGGTCCAGCCCGCCCTCGTCCCAGAGCCCCGACCCTGCGTTCTCCTCGAGCATGTCGAGGATCTCCCCGATCGTCTCCTCCAGATCCTCGGGAGTGAGCACGCCCTCCCTGAAGGTGGTCTCCAGCAGCTCGTACTCGCCCTGCAGGGCGTCCCGGTATCGGAAGGGGTCCACGTCATCCAGTGGCCGGAATCCCACCAGCAGTCGTTCCGCGATGACCGGATCGATCAACCGCTCGGTCAACGCGAGTTCCACCTGGTTCATCGCCTCGCTCGCGGTCGCGGCGCCCACCAGCGAGCTGATGATCACGCCGTCCCTCGCGGCCTGCGCGGCCATGCCCAGCATGAGGATCAGGTCCTCGGCGCTCTCCGCCATCCGTCCGTCGATCCGGAGCTTCCGACTGGTTCGCTCGAGCTTCCGGGCCAGGTCGCGCATGTGGTTGAGGTGGGGCAGCCGCAGGTCGAACCCCACCTCGCGGCGGATCCCGAAATCGACCCGTTCCGTTTCGATCGCCTTCCGCAGGCCCTCGCGATACCGTCCCGCCTCCCTGAGGTACTCCTGCATCGCGGCCGCCTCGTAGAGTTCCCGATCGGTGGGGTGCTCGTTCTCCAGGGCCCACACCGCCTCATCGAGCCGTTCATCGAGGTAGCGGCGGCGGATCAGCTCGCGGAAGAGCTCCCGGTAGTGGGTGGCGGCGTTGTCGGCCCTTCCGTCGAACTGCAGGTGCTCGTCGAGGAGTTCCAGTTCCTCCGCGATGACCCGTTCCTGCGCCTCGGTCCCGGTCCCGGTCGTTTCCTGCGGAATGCTGTCCTGCACGCTCAGCGTGGCGAGCAGCAGGCCCGCGAGGGTCGGACCCATCATGTCGAACCCTCCCCTCGTTCGGCGACTCGCTGACGGATCCCCCGGCTGTTCTGCACCACCACGAATCCCAGGAACGCCAGGCCTCCGATCGCGAAGGGGATCAGGTAGTACAGCGCGCGAAACGCGATCAGTACCGCGAACACCTCGGTCTGGCCGTCGGCCGGCGGCTGCAGGACCACCAGCATGATCGCCGAGAAGACGCCGATCCCCCCGGGCACCCCCGACAGCAGCGCCGCGAACTGGATCACGGAGAAGATCCCCACGAACGCCAGCCAGTTGATGCCGTTGTGGTTCGGGAGCATGATGAACAGCACCGAGGAGACGATCACGAGGTCGGCGCACGAGACCGCCAGCTGGAACAGTCCGATCATCGGGCTGGGCAGCTGGAAGGTGTGCGAGCGGAATCGTATGGGCTTCCTGCGGAACACCAGGAGCGCTCCCCAGACCGCGATGAGCCCCAGCAGGACCACCGGCACCAGGATGCCCAGCCAGTCCGAGCTGAGCACGTGCCCAACCCGCGGGACGTCCGCGAGGATCCGCTGGAGGTCCTTCCCCTCGAAGAGGAACGCCATGGCCGCGGTGAACGACAGGCCGATGTAGTAGGTCAGCACCCCGAATCCGATGATCTCCCCGACCTGGGCGGCCTTCACCCCCCACCTCGGGTACACCCGCAGCCTGAGGATGCCGCCCACCACCACCGCGTGCCCGGTGCTGTTGGTGATGCTGTAGGACATCAGGCCGGTCAGCAGGGGTTTCAGCATCCCGAGTTTCAGCTTGAGGTAGGTGCAGGCGACCAGGTCGTAGGCGGCCAGCACCATCAGGCCCGGCAGCACCAGGGCGGCACTCAGGACCAGGTGCTCCGTGGGGATCGACCCGAGGTCCTCGAGGATCGAGCCCAGGGGATGCGCCTTCAGCTGGTCGTAGATGACCCAGGAGGCGACACCGAACACCGCGATCGTGAAGACCGGCGAGAGCTGCTTGAGGGTGGGGAGCTTCAACGTCACGTGGACTAGGATATCGGTCGCCGCTCGGGTCGGGGCGGAGCGACCGCTCCGATGCGGGCACCGGTGGTGGCCGGGGCAAAAGGAAAACGACGGCATCATCGGCTCGGCCGACGCCACCATCGTGCTTGGACGTTCGTTGTCAGGTGGTCACGCGAACGAGCGGCTGAGCGACCGAGTACGGCCCTGGTCGCTCAGCACGCGGTTCAGCGTCGTCGATCCTGGCGGTCCTGGGCTTCGTTGATGCGAAGCGGGCGTCCGCCGAAATCGGAGCCGTCGAGTCCTTCGATGGCCTTGCGGGCGTTCTCGTCGTCCATCTCGACGAAACCGAAGCCACGTGAGCGGCCGGTCTCGCGGTCAAGGATCACACGAGCGCGCTGAACTGCGCCGAACTGGGAGAAGAGATCAGTGAGTTCCTGATCTCCAGTGCTGAAGGGGAGGTTCCCCACGTAGATATTCATACGATCACCGAAACTGGAAGTTGGTCACAGAGCTAGGGACGAAGGCGATGTCTCTCTGTGACAGAAGAACGATCGCGTCAACCCGGCATGGCCGGACCGCGGCATCGTAACCGGTTCACTGGTCCAGTGGGCCGTCGTTTGCAAACTACTTCAATCCTCCCGCGGTGCCGGTACCATGGTGGGCATGCAGATCAGCTTCACGCTCGAAGGCAGAAACGCACTGGTGTGCGGCGGAACCGCCGGTATTGGGCAGGCAATCGCGATTGCCTTCGCCGAGGCGGGGGCGGCGGTCACGGTTATGGGGCGTTCCGAGGAACGGCTCCAGGCCACCCTCGAGCGCCTCGCCGGTACCGGGCACCAGGCGCTTCGCGCTGATTTCAGCGATCTCCGGCAGGTCGAGTCCGCGATCGCGGAACGTTCCGCCCGGGGTCCGCTGCACGTGGTCGTCAACAACACCGGGGGGCCGGCCGCGGGTCGGGTGTCGGAAACCCATCACGAGCCCCTGGTCGATGCATTCAGGATGCACGTCGCCACCGCGCAGGTCATCCTCGCCGCGGTGCTGCCGGGCATGAAGTCCGAAGGCTACGGTCGCATCATCAACGTCATCTCGACCTCGGTGATCACCCCCATCCTCGGCCTCGGGGTCAGCAACACCGTCCGGGGCGCGATGGCCAACTGGGGCCGGACGATGGCCGCGGAACTCGGCGAGTTCGGCATCACCGTCAACAACCTCCTCCCGGGGTTCACCGACACCGATCGCCTGAGCTCCCTCTTCGAGGGCAAGGCCGAGCGGCTCGGGACCACGCCGCAGTCGGTCCGCGACCAGGCGCTGGCCACGATTCCCCTCGGACGGATCGGTGCTCCCGAGGAGCTCGCGGCCGCAGCGCTCTTCCTCGCCTCGCCCGCCGGGGGATACGTCAGCGGGGTCAACCTGCCGGTCGACGGCGGCCGGGTCTGCAAGGGTTGACCGGGTGCGGGAAGGATCGAGTCATGCCTGACGTCCTGAACCTCATCGACGGGGCGCTCGTCGAAGCCCGTGACGGCGGCTGGCGCGATTCGATCAACCCCGCCACCGGGGAACCCCATACCCGCTGTCCGGACTCCTCCGCCGCCGACGTCGACCGGGCCGTCAGTGCCGCCCGGGAGGCGTTTCCCGGCTGGTCCTCGCTGCCCGTCGCGGAGCGGTCGGATGCGCTGCGAAGGCTGGCCGACCTCATCGACGAGCATCGGGACGACCTCGCCCGCCTGGAATCGATCGACCAGGGGAAGGTCCTCTCCCAGGCCCGGGAGATCGAGATCCCCCGCTCCGCCGCGAACTTCAGGTTCTTCGCCGGTGCGGTCGAGCATGCCGCCAGCTCCTTCCACGACATGGGGGGCGCGGGGTTCAACTACACCCTCCGTCGTCCCCGGGGCGTGGTCGGGTGCATCGCCCCCTGGAACCTGCCGCTGTACCTGTTCACCTGGAAGATCGCGCCCGCCCTGGCCACCGGCAACACCGTGGTCGGCAAGCCCAGCGAGCTCACCCCCGCCACCGCGGGTCGACTCGGGGAACTCGCGATCGAGGCGGGGCTCCCCCGGGGCGTGCTCAACATCGTCCACGGCGACGGTGCGGTGGTCGGTCACCGGCTGGTCGAGCATCCGGAGGTGGGGACCATCACCTTCACCGGGGGGACCTCGACCGGGGCGCGCATCGCGGAGACCGCGGGCCCGCTCTTCAAGCGGATCTCGCTCGAACTCGGGGGCAAGAATCCGGTGGTGGTCTGCGAGGATGCGGATCTCGACCGGGCGATGCCCCACATCGTGCGGAGCGCCTTCTCCAACCAGGGCCAGATCTGTCTGTGCGGGTCGCGAATCCTCGTCCACCGCTCGCGACTCGAGGAGTTCATGGAGGGGTTCCTCCCGAGGGTCTCCGCCCTCCGGACCGGCGACCCCCTCGACCCGGAGAGCGACCTCGGTGCCCTGGTCAGTCGCGAGCATCTGGACAAGGTCCAGGCCTACATCGAACTCGCCCGTTCCGAAGGTGGCAAGGTGGCCTGCGGCGGCCGGCGCCCCCCCGAACTCCCGGATCGCCTCGACGGCGGGGCGTTCCTGGAGCCGACGGTGCTCATGGGGCTGCCCCAGTCCTGCCGCACCAACCAGGAGGAGATCTTCGGCCCCGTGGTCTCGGTGCAGGGATTCGACTCGCACGGGGAGGCGGTCCGTCGCGCGAACGACGTCCCCTACGGACTGGCCTGTTCCATATGGACGAACGATCTCTCCCGCGCCCACGGCATGGCGGCCCGGATCGATGCCGGCATCATCTGGGTGAACTGCTGGATGGTCCGGGACCTCCGCACTCCCTTCGGGGGCTGGAAGCAGAGCGGGGTCGGTCGCGAGGGGGGCGAGGAGGCCCTGCGCTTCTTCACCGAGTCCACCAACGTCTGCATAGGGTTTGAACCGTGAATCGTCCGGTCCTGGCCGCAATGTTCCTCGGGCTTCTCGCACTCGTCTCCGGTGGAGGATGCTCTAGCCCCTCCGACGACACCACCGGCGCGTCCGGTTCCACGGGAGTCGCGGTCGGCCCGGGGGACACCGAGTCCCTGATCCTGTTCCGCCTCGACGGGGACTCCGGCAGGCTGGACGACGCACCCGAGGGCGAGACGATCCGAGGCTGGAGAATCCTCCAGACCTGTTCGATCACCGACCAGCATGCCAGTGAAGGCATCAAGGACGCCATGGTGACCGCGTTGGAAAGTCCCCCCAAGCTAGAGGTCGATTGCTTCATGCCCCGCCACGCGATCAGGATTCCTGATGGATACGATTTCATCGACTGGTTGATCTGCTTCCAGTGCGGCAACTATCGAAGCTACGAAGTCGGGTCCCTCGAGGATTCCGGGAAGATCGGTGATTCATTGAAGCCGGTCCTCGACCGTTACCTTTCCCAGTGCAACTGACACGATCAAACCGACGAGGACCAGAACATGAGTTCAGAACGCATCGATTCAACCCGTGCACCCGAGCCGGTGGGTGCCTTCCCTCACGCCCGGCGCACCGGTGACCTGATCTTCCTCTCCGGCATCGGGCCGAGGGTCCGCGGATCCAAGGAGATACCCGGCGTCACCCTCGGGACCGACGGTGAGATCCTGGACTACGACATCGAGGCCCAGTGCCGAAGCTGCTTCGACAACGTCAGGACGGTGGTCGAGGACGCGGGGGTGCCCTGGACCAACGTGGTCGACGTGCTCGCCTTCCTCACCAACATGAAGGACGACTTCCCGACCTACAACCGCATCTACGCCGAGTACTTCGCGGGCGAGGGCAACCCCAATCCCTCCCGGACCACCATCGAGATCAACGCCCTCCCCACGCCGATCGCGATCGAGCTCAAGGTCGTCGCGCAGGCCGTGGGCTGAACCAGCCGACTCCCGGGGTTCACTTCATCAGGCGACCCCGACCGTCGTATGGATTGGTCGCCGCCTCGAGGATCGACCACAGCAGGACCCCCAGCCAGATCGGGGCCCCGATGCAGAAGGTCACCCCGGTGATCAGGCCCACGGTGTTGAGGACGATCCCGAAGAGCGAGAGCCCGAGCTGCGTGATCCCGATCACGTTTCGACCCACCAGCAGGTTGTTCACCCCCGCGAGTCCGCAGGCGGTCAGGGGCAGGATGATCCCGAGCAGGATGTAGCCGATCCGGGGAAAGCTCGAGAACGATGCCCCGGCTCGTTCCTGGTTGATGCGGGTCGCCTCGTCACGGTCCACGGGCGGGGTGACCGGCGCCTCGTCCGTCGACGTCGTCCGATCGATTCCGGGTTCGTCCCCGGTCCACAGTTCCGAGGCGGGCCGCCACCCCTCCCCGGCCTCGCTGATCCACCCGGTGCGGCTGATCCGGCCCTGTCCGGCGTAGAGTTCCAGCTCCTCCCGGGTGTAGGGTCCGTATTCCGTGCCGGAATCGTCCTTGTACATCCAGGTGCGAGTCATGTACTGCTCCAGATGGAGTCCGGATCCGCCTGGCTAGCGTGGGGTGCCCTTGAGGGGATTGCGCTCGCCCTGCTTCTCCTTCGTGAACTCGCCCAGCCCCGTGGCTCCCTCGTAGGCTCCCTGCGCGGAGAATCGACAGACCACCGGCTTCCCGTCGGTGCCGGGGAACACCAGCTCGAAACCGTCATCGGCCTGCCGGTAGGTGGGCTTCCCGGTGCCGGCGGGAGTGGGGGGGTAGAAGACGGGAGGTGCCGAGCCACGGGGGGCCGACAGCAGGGTGGCTCCCTCCGACTCGGAGGGCAGCTTCCCGTTCTTCGCGATGTAGTCCCGGATCGGGGACGCGTACCAGTTCGCCTGCTGGGCGAGGTTGCCCTCCACCGAGCCCGCCGGAGGTTCGGCGTCGATCCGGGCCTGCCCGGCCTGTCCGTCCCAGAGCACCAGCACCACGCCGACCACGGAGACGAGGACGAAGAGGGTGACGAGGATGATCGGCCCCCCGAGGTTTCCCCGGCGCCTCGCCGGCGCGGACGCGGTTCGTCGGTCGGAGCTGGTGACGTGCATGGTGATCCTGCCTCTCTGCTCGGGTGATGGTGGGTCCCTCCCGTCCCCTTCGGGTCGGTCGGCTGCCACGGTTCTAATCGAAAGACCGGAGGATTGCACGGACCGGGCTCGCATCGAAGCCTTCCAGAGGCAGCGGGAGCGCGATCAGCTCGTAGTTCCCGGCCGGGACGTCCCCCAGCAGGAGTCCCTCGAGGATGGCGAGGTCGTGCTCGAGGAACCGTGCGTGGGTGGGAAGGTCCTTGGACTCCTGGGGATCGACGCTCGGGGTGTCGATCCCCACCAGGCGCACCCCACGTTCCGCGAGCAGGTCGACCAGCTCCGGTTCGAGGCCGCAGAAGTCGTCGTTCCAGTCCTCGACCCCGTCGAAGGACCCGGTATCGATCAGCAGGCGCTCGGTCTCCGGAATCCCGTCGACCAGGTGTCGCACCCCGACCAGTCCTCCGCGCGGGGCCCGGGCCTTGACCACTTCGCAGGGACCGACGTAGAGCTCGAGCGGCTGTGCGTCGATCGGTCGACCAGAGGGTCCGTAGTGGGAGGGGGCGTCCGCATGCGCGCCCACGTGGACCGAGGTCCGCAGGGTCGAGAGGGTCACCGGATCCCCGTCCTCCAGCCGCCACCGGACCTCGCGGGTCGGCCGGGTGTCCCCGGGATAGACGAGGGTGCGTTCCGAGATGACGGGGGTGATGTCGATCAGGTTCATGTGGGTGGCTCGATTCCTGTCGGGTCGTGGTCTCAACCCGGGAGCGTGATCGCCAGTACCGCGGCCAGGATCAGGATGACCACGCCCGTGGTCCAACCGGTGGCCGCGTACAGGGTTCTCCATTGCCGACGTGCCTTCCGGCGTGCCTCGGCATAGGGGATCGTGGTGAAGGAGACCATCTCGTAGAGGGGCAGGAATCGGTCGCCGAGCAGCCCGTGCAGCAGGTGCTCCAGCCGCTTCTTCGCCCGGAACCAGCCCTTGCCGGTGTGGTCCCTCATCTCGATGAAGTTCTGGAGCGCGAGGTCCGCGATCGCGTTGCCCTGGTCCACCCGGTCGCGGTAGTAGCCCTCGATCGCCCCGATGGGATCCCCGGGGGCGGCCAGCAGCCCTTCCGCGAGGCGCTTGGCGTCCTCGAAGCTCGCATTCGCCCCCTGCCCGTAGAAGGGGACGATCGCGTGCGCCGCGTCCCCGATGAGGACCACCCCCCGCCGGTGCCACGGCCGGCAGCGCATGGTCGCCAGGGGGCCGATCGGGTTCGATCGATATTCCTCCTCGAGATCCGGCATCACCGCCGAGGCGTCCGGGTAGAACCGGTCGAAGAACTCGCGGACCTCCTCCGGCGGCACCGCCCCGAAGGAATGGGGCCCTTCGTACGGCCAGAACAGCGTGCAGGTGAACGATCCGTCGAGGTTGGGCAGCGCGATCATCATCGAGCCCCCGTGCGGCCAGATGTGCAGGGCCCGGGGTTCGATGGCGTAGGGGGCGTGCGGACCCTCCTTCACCGCGGGGATCGTGAGCTCCTTGTAGCCGTCCTCGAGGAAGTCCTGGCTGAAGCTGAAGCGCGGCGTCTTCTGGAGTGCGCCCCGCACCCCGCTGTAGGCACCGTCGGCGCCCACGATGACCGTCGCCCGGTCGGTCTGCTCCCGTCCTTCCTCGTCCGCGAAGCGGATCGTGCCCGCCTCGGGATCGACGTCAAGGCAGGCCATCCCGAACCTGAACTCGACCTCCTCGCACTCGTCCGCGGCATCCAGCAGCAGGAGGTTCAGCTCCGAACGGCTCACGGAGTTGATGGCCTTCTCCCCGCTCGCCGAGTAGGCCTGGAACACCGTCCGGCCTTCCTGGTGGATCATCCGTCCGGGCATGGGGATCGCGTGGTCCCGGAGGTGTCCCTCCAGCCCGGCGGCCTTCAGTCCGTCGATGCCCCGGGCACTGATCGCGAGGTTGATCGACCGTCCGCCCAGCGGCCCCCTTCCCCGGGGGTCACCTCGTCGTTCGTAGACCGTCACCCGGCGACCACCACGCCCGAGGAGCCGGGCGAGCAGGCAGCCGGCCAGTCCCGCCCCCACGATGATCACCCTGGTGTCGTCCTGCGCGTTCATGCACCCCCCAGGATCTCGGCGGTCCGGTACACGTCCCCGAAGCTGGTGTACATCGGTACCGGTGCCAGTCGGATGACGTCGGGATGCCGGAAGTCGCAGACCACCCCCGCGGGCCGCAGCTGCTCGAAGCGCTCGCGGGGCCGTTCGTGCACGCGGACCGACAGCTGGCAGCCGCGTTCCCGGGGCTGGCGTGGGGTGATCACGGTGTGTCCCGCCCCGCCGAGGCGTTCGTCCAGCAGGTACTCGAGGTAGCCGGTGAGCAACCGGCTCTTCCTGGACAACGCCTCCATCCCGACCTCGTCGAAGAGCTCCAGCGAGGCGAGCAGGGGGGCCGCGGAGAGGATCGGCGGGTTCGAGAGCTGCCAGCCGTCCGCTCCCGGGGACGGCACGAACTCGTCGAGTTCCTGCATCTTGAATCGGGTCGTCGGATCATTGCCCCACCATCCCGCGAACCGGTGCAGCCCGGGATCCGAGCCGTGTCGTTCGTGCACGAAGGCCCCGGCCAGGGCACCGGGTCCGGCGTTGAGGTACTTGTAGGAGCACCAGCATGCGAAATCAACGTTCCAGTCGTGGAGCTCGAGGGGGACGTTGCCGGCTGCGTGGGCCAGGTCGAACCCGGCCCGGGCCCCGACCTCGTGCGCGGCCGCGGTGATCCGCTGCATGTCCAGGAGTTGCCCGGTCCGGAAGTTCACCCCGCCCAGCATGACCAGTGCGAGCTCCTCGCCCGCCTCCCGGATCATCGCCTCGATGTCCTCGGTCCGCAGCAGGTCCTCCCCCTCGCGCGGCGCGCATCGGACCAGCGCCGACTCGGGATCCACCCCGCGTGCCGCGATGTGGCTTCGAACCGCGTAGGTGTCCGAGGGAAAGGCGCCATGTTCCATGAGCACCTTGGTACGCCGTCCCTCGGGTCGGTAGAAGCTGATCATGAGCAGGTGCAGGTTCACGGTCAGGGAGTTCATCATGACCACCTCGCCCGGACGGGCGCCGACCAGCCTGGCCCCGCGCTCCCGGAACAGCTCGTGGTAGTCGTACCACGGTCGCTCCGACTCGAAGTGGCCCTCCACCGCCAGCTTTCCCCAGTCATCGAGCTCCTCGACCACCATCGACCTCGCCCGGCTCGGCATCAGTCCGAGGGAATTCCCGCAGAGGTAGACCAGCGGCTCACCGTCCTCCCCCCTCGGGAGCTCGAATCGGGTCCGGAGGTCCGCCAGCGGATCCTCGGCATCGAGTCTCTCGGCGAACTCCCGACCCGGCCGGTAGGAGACGGATTCCGTGCCGTCGAGGACCTCGTTCATTCCCTCGCCCCTTCCGCGTCGCTCGCCCGAGCTTCGTCGTCCAGGCCCAGGAACTCGAGGGCGGTGCCGCCCAGCAGGTCGCGCCTCTGGTCCTCCGCGAGGTCCTCCATCGACCGGATCAGCTGCCCGGGTGCCTGCTCCCCCAGCGGGAAGGGATAGTCCGAACCCAGGGCGATGCGCCGGCTGCCGTGCTGCTCGACCAGGAACCGGAGGGCATGGGCGTCGTGCACCAGCGAATCGATGTAGAAGCGATCCAGGTAGTCCCGTGGGTTGATCTCCGTCTGGTGGGCGCAGAGGTCCGGGCGGACGTGGTGTCCGTGCGCGATCCGTCCCAGGGTGAACGGGAAGGAGCCCCCACCGTGGGCGAAGGCGATCTTCAGTCCCGGGAGCCGGTCCAGGATCCCCCCCATGACCACCGAGCAGATCGCCACCGCGGTCTCGGCCGGCATCCCCACCAGCCAGGGCATCCAGAAGTCGGTCATCCGGCTGCTGCCCAGCATGTCCCAGGGATGCACGAAGACGCTCGCACCCAGGTCCCGGGCCGCCTCCAGCACCGGGAACACCGAGGGGTCGTTGAGGTTCTTGCCCTGCACGTGACTGCCGATCTGGATCCCGGGCATCTTGAGTTCCCGCACCACCCGTTCCAGCTCCTGGCATGCCAGCGTGGGACTCTGCATCGGGACCGTCCCGAGTCCTATGAACCGATCTGGAAAGGCGTCCACCACCCCCGCGATGTGGTCGTTGAGGATCCTGGCCAGGTCGTAGGCGTCCGCGGGCTTCGCCCAGTACGCGAACATGACCGGGACCGTCGAGAGGACCTGCATGTGCACCCCGGCTGCGTCGCAGTCCGCGATCCGGACGCTGGGATCCCAGGAGTTCGAATGGATCTCCCGGAAGGACTGCCCGTCGATCATCATCCGCGCGCAGCACGGCTTGTGGTGTTCGAGCTGGACCCACCCGCCGTACCCGTAGCGATCCTTCAAGTCCGGCCAGTGCTCCGGAAGGATGTGGGTGTGGAGGTCGATGACGGGAAACGGGGTGCTCATGCTTCGAGTCCGGAGCGAGGCTCAGTCGGTCCTTTCCGGCATCACGAACGGGCCCGGCTTGCCGATCCGATGCCCGCACGACCGGCAGGTCGAGCGTTCCTCGTCGGCCCAGAAGTCCTCCATGGCCTGCTTGAACGCACTCACGATGTCGCTGCAGTCGAACTCGTTGTCCTCGACCAGGGCATGGCACTTGTCACAGTAGAAGATCTGGTGCTCGAGCTCGCCCGCTGGTCGTCGTCGTTCCACGACCAGTCCGAGGGTTCCTGCGGGACGGCAGGGTGCGTGGGGAACGTTCGGAGGAATGAAGAAGGTCTCACCCTCCCGGACCAGGTGGTCCACGATCCTGCCACCCTCGTGGGTCTTGACGATGATGTCACCCTCGAGCTGGATGAAGAACTCCTCCGAGTCGGTCTGGTGGAAGTCGTTGCGGGCGTTGGGTCCCGCGATGATCATGACGAAGAAGTCACGCCCGCTGTACAGGTACTTGTTCCCCACCGGCGGCTTGAACGCGGACCGGTTC
>PKCS01000099.1 GCA_002862305.1 Phycisphaerae bacterium
TCGCGCCGCGACTTCGGCGAAGTCCGCTCCCTCCCGGATCGATCGCGCCGCGGACTGGGCCTCGGCGAGTTCCGGGCTGACCAGCACCCTTGCCAGTCGCGCCGGACCGTGCATTGCGTCCCAGGTCGCCAGCAGGGCTTCCTCCCTCATCTCGACCCGGTCCGCCACCAGTGCCCGCAGCGCGGCGTTCCGGCGAAGGAGCGCCGCGAACCGGACTGGCCCGAGCCCCTCCCGGAGGCGTATCTCACCGAGCAACCGCTCGGCCTCGACCGGATCGGGCGACATGACCTCGAGCAGCACGGTGAGTTCCCCCTGCACCATGGATTCATCCAGTTCCCGATCCCGTTCCGCGAGAAGTCGCGCGAGTTCCGCATCGAGCACCGCCTCCTGCAGCGCCCGCCGGCCGGCCATCTCGGTCAGCAGGGCGGAAATCGTCGCTGGATCCACCGGGTTCCCGCGACCTGCCTCCCCGATCCGCTTCCAGTAGGCGGCCGGTTTCGGGCTCGGGGACAGCATCCTCGCCGGCGCCGAGTCGATCGCACGCTCCTGGCTGGTGGAGGTTGATCCGGCACACCCCGCCAGCAGTCCGAGGCAGAGGACCAGACCGGTCGGGGTGGCACTCGCCGCTCCCCTCATCTTCCCGACTCTGATGTTGGAATCGATCATGAAGACGTAGCCTCCGGGTCCGGGACGTGGGTTCGCCGCCCGTGCCGGCCCCTACGGTAGCGTCCGGATCCATCCTCCGCGTGTCCACCGTCCCGACACGCCCGGTTGACTCGGGCCGCGGGTTACGGCACGATCCCCCCGAGCCGGACCATGCGGTCCCGAGCCCTTCGAGGTCCGGATGATGGATGATGCATGAGCCAGTCCCTGGAAGACATCTGTCCCTACTGCGGAACCCCCGGCGCCTCCTTGCCGGGCTGTGCGGAATGTGGTGGCCTGCTCGACCACCAGAGCCGGCAGGCCACGTCGGCCGATCTCGGGCCGTGGTACGTCCGCGACGAGACCCGGCCGTTCTTCCCCGGGTGCTCGCTCCAGCGGTTGGGTCGTATGATCCGCGCCGGGCAGGTCACGTCGGGTTCCATCCTCCGTGGTCCCAGCACGGGTGGATTCTGGACGCGTGCGGACCGGGTTCCCGGGGTGGCCGTGCTGCTCGGTCGTTGCCATCGTTGCCATGGACTGGTGGCACCCTCGGGCGAGGCGTGCCCGGCATGCGGGGTCGCGCTCGGGTTCCAGCCCGGAACCGTCGAGCCAGGACTGGGGGCACCGGATCCCCTCCGGTCCGGCACGCCCTTCGACCTGGTCTCCCGGGCCCAGTACCGGAGGATCGAACGGCTCCAGGCCACCGTCAGGACCCAGGTGATCCTCCTCGCCCTGTTGGTCAGCCTGCTCTTCGCGGTGCTGGTGGTCTGGCTGGCGCAGCCGCGACCCCAGCCGAGATTCGACGGCCCCGTCGTGCCCGAGGGAACCCCCGACCCCACGCCATCCGCATCACCAGCGGCCGATCCCGCTCCCCCGGGCTCGGGGGTGCTGATTCCCGAGCGTCCGGTCACCGCCGAGCCCGTTGATCCCGACCCGGCCGGTTCGGTGGTGGCGCCACCCGGCGATCAGGCACTCCAGGCGGTCATGGAAGTGATGCGGGACGTCACCCCGGCCCAGCGCGCGCTGTTGCTGGACCTTCGCAGGCTCCTTGAGCGAGGCGAATCCCCGACCCTGCCGTTGGCGCAGCGTGTCGAGGCCCTTCGCGACGCGCAGGCCCTCATCGGATCCGCCCTCTCCGGGGAGCGCGACGAGTTCTTCGCCGCGAGGCTGACCCTGCTGTCGGTGGAGTTCGCGTCCCTCGAGGCGCAGCTCCAGGATCAGGAGCCCGGCGCGCCCTGATCGGATGCGGTGGGGGGGACCCCCGGGGGCGGGACCCGGTACAGGACCTCGCCGTTCTCCCAGCGCACCTGCAGGTCCAGTCGCTCGACGAGCGTCTGGAGCTCGGCCGGATCCAGTCTGGGGTCGAGCCAGCCGCTCTCCAGCCACCGTTGGAGCATCGGAAAGTTGACCAGCAACAACGTGGTGCCCCGCGCCCGCAATCCCTCGACGACCGCATCCGGGTCCCCGGGATGTCGCTCGAGGAGCACCGCGACCGGGTGTTCGTCCCATACCGTCGCGTACTCATACCCCCTGGTCGAAAGGAACGGGGTGGCGTTGCCCAGGGCGAGGACCCGCTCCTCCGGTGCGAGCAGTGGTCCGAGGGTCTGGAACCCCCCGGCGGCGATGAGCCTCATCCGCTCCTCGGGGTCCTCCTCCTGCATCGCCTGCGTGCTGTAGACCAGTCCCGTCACCAGGTCCATCCTGCCCACCATCATCGAGGACAGGCTGGCACTCGGGCCATCTTCGGCCGTGCGCACCAGCTTCTCCCCCTTGAACAGCCAGAGTGGCAGCAGGCACCAGGCGAGCAGCGCCACCCCGAGCAGCGGCCGTCCCCGTTCAAGTGGCGGCAGCCGGGTGGGCAGCAGCAGCAGGACCGCCGCGATCATCAAGGGGATCGTGGGTACCAGGAAGCGACTCTTCAGGTGGGTCGCGGACAGCCAGAACAGCGTCGCGACCCCGATCATGACCAGCAGGTCCACGCCCAGCCTCCGCCGACGTGGCTTGAGGACCCCGACCACCAGCCCCGCCCCGGTCAGCAGGGGCAGCAGCGACCATTGCGGCCTCCAGGGCTCCCCCGGGTAGGGCGGATCCCCGAATCCGTAGGCGATCACCTGCCTCCACAGTTCGACGATGCGGTCGACCGGTCCGAGATCCGAGGCGTGGGCGGCCTGGAATCGCTGGGCCTGCTCGGGGGAGAAGTGGCCGGTCCCGAAGACGCCGGACAGGAACGGGAAGGTTGGATTCCCGGTGGCCATCGCATTGCGGGCCAGCCAGGGTGCGAGGACGAGCGTGCCCGCCACCAGTGCCGCAGGCACCACCCACTGCAGGTGGGCCTTGCCCAGACGTCGGACCAGCAGGTAGCCGATCGGCAACCCCACGAACCCCACCGCGGTCAGCTTGGCGCCACAGGCCGCGGCCGCCAGCACCCCGGCCGCGATCCCGATGGTGATCCGATCCCTTCCCCCCTTGATCACGGGTACGTCGTCACGGGGCACCAGGAGCAGCATCGCGGTCGCGAGCATCAGCGATGCCGCCATCTCGTCGTAGGCGAGCGATCCCACGACCAGCACCCAGGGAACCCCGAGGCACAGCGCGAAGGCGAAGCCCATCCAGCCGCGATCGAACCATCGTCCCACCGCGGCGGCGGTGGTCGCCGCGGTCAGCACCGCGAACGTGGCGTGCAGCAACTGGCAGGCGATGGCGGTGGCGAAGGGGCCGCCATCCACGACCATGAGGTGCAGGTACGCACCCTCCACCAGGCTCGGCAGCGCCCCGTAGACGTTCCAGGTCGGGGTGAAGATGAATCCGTTGGCCAGCCACTCCCGAGGCAGCTGCAGGTGGTACCCGAGCGCGTCGTAGCCCCCGAACTCGGTCTGCCAGAGCCATCCCGGTGCGGAGGATGCCGCCACCACCAGCACCGCGAGCGCCGGCGCGGCGGCCCAGCAGAGGGGCGGAAGCCAGCCATCCCCGGCCCCGACCTCGAGTCGCTTGCTGCTGGTCCTGACCGCGGCCACGAAGAGGAGGATGCCGAGTCCGAGCACGCCCCAGGCCACCACTGGGCTCTGCAGGAGGCCCAGGGTCCCGAGCAGGGAATCGAGCCACAACATCACCGCGGTCCCCAGCCCCATCGAGGCGAGCAGCCTCGACCCACGTCCGATCCCCACCGAGAGCTCCTCCGGCAGCCACCGGAGGAACCAGACCCCGAAGCCGGTCGCGGCGAACATCCAGCAGGCCACCGTCACCGCCCCCCTCGACCCCGCCGAGAGCGTCCTCTGGAGTACCGAGTCATCCTCCCCGACCGTGAACCCCGCCAGGACCAGCAGGCTCCCGATCAGGAACACCAGGAGCAGCACGGTCCCCGCGTCGGCGAATCGAGCGGGTCCCTGGCCCGTTGGACCTTCTGGGTTCGTGGCGGTCCTCTTCATGGACCCGATTCTAGGGTTCCGCGCCGAGATTGCCTCGTTTGCGGCGATTGGCCCGGCACTTGCATGAGGTTCCTCGACACCCTTGACAGGACAGGAGGTCCGTCGTGTTTCGGCACTTATTGCACCTTTCGGCTTCGGCCATCGCGTTTCTTCCCGCCTTCCAGCCCCGGCTCGGCGCACAATCTGCGCCCATGGGCACCTCCATCGGCTCCCTGACCGAGGTGGTGGGCCGGGACGGCATCGGGGACAGCCTCGTGGGGTACGGGGTCGTCACGGGCCTCAACGGGACCGGTGACGACTTCTCGAAGTCCCCCTCGCTGGCCGAGGCGTACATGTCCCTCCTGCAGAACCTCCAGCTGCCGGGTCTCGATGAACGTTCGCTCGCCCGCCAGCAGAGCTGCGCGGTGGTGATCGTGACCGCGAACGTGCCCTACACCGCCGGCAAGGGGGACCTCGTCGACGTCTCCGTCACCAGCGCCTTCGATGCCGAGAGCCTCGCCGGTGGTCGGCTGGACTACGCCACCCTGGTCCCGGCGGGTTTCACCATCGAGGAGTCCCCCCTGATCGCCACGGTGGTGGGGGCCCCCATCCCGCTTTCCCTCAGCAATCCCGTCCGGGCGACCCTGATGGACGCCGGTCGGATCGAGTGGGACCAGGTCCCCTTCAGCCAGTATGACTTCATCCAGCAGGCCTCCAACGAACCCGGCGCCCCCCTCTGCTTCCAGCTGAGGCTCCAGCATCCCTGGAACAAATCGGTCGTCGCGGCCCGGGAGATCGCCGCGGGGATCAACGAGGACTGGATCGACCAGGGACAGCCGCCGCTGGCCAGCCTGCGCGAGGACGGCCGCATACTCGTCCGCTTCCCGGAATGGGCGAACGACGTGGACAAGCGGATGTCCTTCATCAGCGAGATCGAACAGCTCTCCCTCGACTCCCGGCTGCTGACTTCCAACGCCCGGATCTATCTGGACAGGACAAATGGCCTGATCATCGTCGGTGCCGGAGTCCGCTTCGAACCCACCGCCGTCTCGGTGGAGGGCCTGGAGCACGTGACCATCGAGCCCGTCCCGGTCCCGACCCAGTTCGAGCCCATCGTGACCACCGACAGCACCGTCGGGGTGGCCACCGCCTCCTCCCCCGAGCAGGGCGCCCAGTTGCAGGAGCTCGTGTCCCAGATGCGCAAGCTCCAGATCCCGGTCTCCAAGCAGATCGATGTCATCATTGGCCTGTGGCGCGACGGAGCGCTCCTCAACGTCGAAACATGGCAGGTGATCGAGTGAGTGCATCGATTGCAGCCCTCGGAAGCCGCGCCCTCACGCAAGGTTCCCCGGCCTCGCGCGTCGACGGTACCCCGGACGCCTTCGCTCGTCGCCTCGAGGCGCTGCTCGAGCAGGAACAGGGCGAGCAGCAGCTCGCGGTCGTCCGCGAGCAGGCGCGAAAGCTGGTCGCGGAGGCGTTCATCGCACCGATCCTCGCCAAGGTCCGGGAGACCAACCAGGCCGCCGAGCCGTTCGGGACCACCGATGTCGAGAATCGCTTCGGGCCGATCTTCGACCGGGCGGTCGCGGATGCCATGGTCCGCCCCGATCGATTCCCGATGGTCGAGTCGGTCGAGCGATCGATGCTCCGCAAGATGATCCCACAGGAAGGACTCACCGCATGAACACGCCGGAGAAGACCGCCGTCCTCTCGGAAGGATTCAAGAGGCTCGAGGAGCTGCTCGACACCCAGTGCTCGCACTACCGTCGGGTCGAGGAGCTCGTCGGACAGCAGAAGGACGCCCTCCGGGTCGCCGACGTGGACTCCCTGTCCAACGCCAGCAACGCCGAGCGGGAACTGCTCGGCGCCATCTCCCGCCTGGACCACCGCCGGGTGGAGCTGGTCGAGGCCATCGCCTCCGAACTCGGCCTCAAGCAGTCGAACCAGCCGACCCTCTCGGACCTGCTCGAGCACTCCGGGCCGAGGCGGGGACGGCTCGTCACCATCGCGGACGAGCTTCGCCGCCTGATCACCGCGACCCGGGTCGCCAGTTCCGTGGTCCGGACCGCCGCCGAGAGCCTGGCCCGCCACATGCAGGGGATCGTCCAGTCCGTCGAGGTAGGCATCGGGCGAACCGGCATCTATGGACGCACCGGTCGACTGGTGAGCGCTCTGCCGCGCCACACCTCCATCAACATCAGGAGCTGAAGAACCATGAGCCTCAACGGTGCACTCCAAGTCGGTCAGTCCGCGATCCTCGCCAGCCAGGCCGCGATCTCCGTGGCGGGTAACAACATGGCCAACGCCGCCACGCCGGGGTACCACCGGCAGCGCATCGGCATCATGCCGGGGCGCCCGGAATCGATCGGGCGGGGCCAGTTCACCGGAACCGGGGTCCAGATCGGCTCCATCACCCGGCAGATCGACGTCGCCCTCCAGGCGCGGATGCGCACCGCCATCGGCGACCAGGCCGGGGCGATGATCGACCAGCGGTTCCTCGCCTCCGTCGAGCTCCTCCAGAACGAGCTTTCCGGCGCGGACATCTCCTCCCAGGTCTCGGCCTTCTTCAACAGCTGGTCGGAACTCGCCAACAACCCCACCGACTCCGGGATGCGTTCGCTGGTCCTCCAGCAGGGTGAGAGCCTCGCCGGCGGGATCCGCCAGCTCCGCGGGGAGTACGTGGTGCTCCGCGAGGAGGCGGACCGAGGACTGGGGGTGGCGGTGGAGCGAGCCGACGCGATCCTCGACGAGATCGCCCAACTGAACATCAGCATCGCCCAGACCGAGCAGGGGGTGGGCCAGGCGAACACCCTCCGCGACCAGCGGGACGGGCTCATCGACGAGCTCTCAGAGCTGATCGACGTCACGACCATCGACCAGGCCAACGGAGCGGTCGACGTGCTCGTCGGGTCGTTGCCGGTGGTGATCTCCGGCGAATCCCGCGGCCTCGAACTGAGGACCGAGACGGTGAACGGGCTCCGGGAGGTCTCGATCAGGATCGAGGCCGACGGAAGCGACCTCATGGTCTCCAGCGGGACCATCGGGGGTCTCCTCCGCCAGAGGGAGCAGACGATCGAGCCGGTCATCCAGACCCTGGACCAGTTCACCTCCCAGTTGATCTTCGAGGTCAACCGCGTGCACAGCCAGGGTCAGGGCGCCCGCGGCTGGTCCCAGCTGACCAGCGGCAACGCGGTCTCCGATCCCTCCGCGGCCCTGAACGCCTCCGCCTCCGAACTCCCGTTCCGCATGGAGAACGGAAGCTTCCTGATCAGCCTGACGGACCCCGATACCGGGAGCAGTTCCTCCTTCCTCATCGAGATCGATCCCGACCTGGATTCACTCGATTCGGTGGCGAGCCGGATCCAGTCCGCGATCGGTCCCTCGGGAGGTACTGCGGAAGTCGGGCAGGACGGAACCCTCCAGCTCACCGCGCCCGAGGGCCAGGAGCTCTCCTTCAGCGAGGATTCGGGAGGCTTCCTCGCGGCGCTCGGCATCAATTCCTTCTTCAACGGGTCCGATGGCTCCGACGTCGCCGTCAACGACTCGATCCTTTCCGACTCGTCGCTGCTCGCGACCGGGTCCGACTTCACCGCGGGTTCCAACGGAAACGTGCTGAAGATGGTCGAGCTTCGCGACAAGGCGGTGGGAGGCCTCTCCGGTCGCAGCCTCCGTGAATTCTGGGAGTCGGGCGTCAACGACCTCGCCGTCCGGGCCAGCGCAGCCAACACCCGCCTCGAGGGGGCGGCGGTGGTGACCGAGAGCCTGTTCGCCCAGAACCAGGCGGTGAGCGGGGTGTCCCTCGACGAGGAGGCCATCGACCTCCTCAGCTACCAGCGGCAGTTCCAGGCCGCGGCTCGCTACCTGAGCGTCATCGACGAGACCCTGCAGTCCCTGCTCTCGATCGCCTGAGCAGTTCCAAGGAGTGTCCCATGGCCACGATCCCGACCGCCTTCGCCAGAGTCCCCAACCTCCTGTCCAGCAGGATGATGATGGGGAACCTGACCCGCACCAACTCCAGCCTGATGGGCCTGCAGTCCCAGCTTGCCACGGGGATCAGGGTGATGCGACCCTCGGTGGACCCGGTCGCGGCCTCCACCATCACCTCCCTGGACTTCATGATCGAGCAGCGTGAGCAGCACCTCCGCAACCTCAACCACGCTGATTCCCTGCTGGCGACCATCGACCAGTCCCTCGGCGACATCAGCGACCTCATCCTCGAGGCCAAGGGGATCGGCCTCTCCCAGATCGGAGTGGGATCGGATGCCGAGACCCGGGCCAACCAGGCACAGGTGGTGGATTCGATCCTGCAATCCCTCGCGGACATCGCCAACCGGGAACAGGGGGGCATCCACTTCTTCGGAGGCGAGGCGGTCTCCTCCGATCCCATGGCCGAGCTCAACGGCTTCTATCGATACGTCGGGTTCGGCGACTCGATGCAGACCGACCTCGGGATGGCTGCCGGGGTCGGGGTCACGATCTCGGCGGAGTCCGCCCTCGGGGCGATGAGCGCCCGGGTGAGGGGAGCCGTCGACCTGGACCCCGGGCTCGAGTCCTCCACCAGGATCTCCGAGATACGCGGGGCCCGGGGCCTCGGGATCGAACTCGGCTCCCTCCGCGCGGAAGTGAACGGCGTGGAACTGGTCATCGACCTCTCCGAGGCCGACACCATCGGCGACGTCCGCGCGATCCTCCAGAACGAACTCAAGACCGTGGACGTCTTCGCCTCGGTCTCCCTCGCCGGGGGCTCGCTGCAGGTCTCGCCTTCTCTGGGGCCGATCACCTTCTCAGACCTCGACGGCGGGACCATCGCCGAGGACCTCGGCCTGGTCGGGTCGTACATCCCCGGCGCCACCTCCTCGGGGCTGGACCTCGATCCCGAGCTCACGGAACTCACCTCGATCGCCTCGCTTCCTGGTGTCACCCTCCCGTTGGGCAGCATCCGGATCGAGAACGGCGGCCAGGTCAGGGTGGTCGATCTCTCCGAGGTGACCACGGTGGGCGAACTGTTCTCCGCGGTCGACGAGCTCCAGATCGGCGTCCGGGCCGAGATCGACGAGGACGGCCGACGGATCAACTTCCGCAACGAGCTTTCCGGTGCCCACCTCTCCATCAGCGAGGTGGCGGGGGGCGAGACCGCCACCCAGCTGGGGATCCGATCCCTCTCCGGATCGACCCTGCTCTCGGACTTCAACGACGGTCGGGGCGTGGGATCCGTCTCCGGGGGATTCGACCCCGTCACCGGGCTGCCGGACCCCTCCCTCGACCTCGACTTCGAGATCACCCTCTCCGACGGGACCTCCTTCGGGGTGGACGTCAGCGGGGCGGCCACGGTCTCCGACGTCCTCGATGCGATCAATGCGGCCGCCGCCGACCAGGGGATCCCGGTCCCGGGGGCCTTCTCGGCCGACCTGATGGCGGACGGCAACGGCATCGAGCTCCGTGACCAGCTGGGAGGGGGCGGCTCCCTCACCGTGTCCAGGCTGAACAACAGCACCGCGGCCGCGGACCTGGGCATCCTCGGGGAGGGAACGGGGGCGGTTCTTGCCGGTACCGATCAGGCACAAGTTGCCGCCGACGGCCTGTTCACCCACCTGGCGGCCCTCAGGGACGCCCTCCTGGCCAACGACGAGGCCGGCATCGCATTTGCAACCGAACAACTGGATGCCGACACCCTCCTCGTCGCGGAGGCCAGGGCGGAGGTCGGCGTACGAAGCCGGCGGGTCACCGACTCGCTGGCCCGCGAGGAGGATCGTTCGATCCAGGACCAGTCTCTGAGGTCCACCTTGCGGGATCTGGACTTCACGGAGGCGGCGACCCGGTTCGCCCTCCTCCAGCAGCAGCTGCAGGCAAGCATGGCCACGATCGGCCAGACCCAGCAGCTGAGTCTTCTGGACTTCCTCAGGTAGGAGGTCCCATCCGCTCGTTGCGGAACACCGTTCGTCGCCCCCGGCCGGCTTCGAGCGGATGACAGGAGGTCAGCTCCGGTCCCCCGGGACCGGTGAGACCAAGGATTGGTTGGCCGGATCCGCGTATGGAGCATCAAGTGCACATTGAAACGACTCGATTCGGAACGGTGGAGGTGGATGACTCGAGGATCATCTCCTTCCCCTCGGGACTCCTCGGCTTCTCGAGCTACCGCAGGTTCGTCCTCCTCCAGCCCGACGACGACGGGGTCTTCTACTGGCTCCAGTGCGTCGAGGCCGCGGACCTCGCCTTCGTGGTCACCGATCCCTCCCTGTGGGTGCCGGACTACAAGGCGAACATCCGTCGCGAGCAGATGGAGGAGCTCGGGATGACGGAGATCGACGATGCCCAGGTGCTCGCGATCGTGAACAAGCGCGACGAGACCCTCACCCTCAACCTGCAGGGCCCGGTGGTGATCAACATCGGCAACTGCACCGCCATGCAGCTGGTGCTCGCCGACAAGCGGTGGAGCACGCGGCAGGAAATCGTCCGTCTCGAGGTCCCCGCGACCCGGGCCGTCTCGGCCTGACCCCGTCGCAACCCTCCCCGCCCGGGAGGGCCTCGTTCCGGCCGAACGGCCGGTGATCACGCCCGCGGATGGAGCCGCGGCAGACGTTCCAGGGAAGGAGCACGACATGCTGGTACTTTCGAGACAACGAGACGAGACGATCATGATCGGTGACGAGATCGAGCTCACCATCGTGGACATCCGGGGCGACAAGGTCCGGATCGGGATCAACGCACCGAACACCGTCGCCGTGCACCGCAAGGAGGTGTACGAGGCGATCAAGCGCGAGAACGAACAGGCCGCGAACTATCGCGGAGGACTTGATGAACTGAGGCGTGGACTCGATGTCCAGGCGAACAACCAAGGTTCGGGTGGGACGGTCCTGCCCAAGGCTGCCAAGATCGCAGCCCGCACCGATCAGGCACGGGAGAGTGCCTGAAGCCACTTCTGCACGGTCGTTGGTATGACCCGCCCCCGGAGGCCGGTCACCGCAGACTCCAGCCATCAATCAAGGAAGATTACCCATGGCACGGATCAATACAAACGTTTCTTCGATGATCGCGCAGAGCAACCTGCGCCAGACCAACAGTGACCTCGCCGTACGGCTGCAGAGGCTCTCCACGGGCCTCCGGATCAACCGTGGCGCGGACGATCCCGCGGGACTCATCGTCTCCGAACGCCTTCGTTCCGAGATGAAGGGGCTCAACCAGGCGGTGGACAACTCCGAACGAGCCAGCTCCGTCATCGCGACTTCCGAGGGCTACCTCGCCGAAGTGGCCGACCTGCTCAACTCGGTGAAGAACCTCGTGGTCGAGGCCGCCAACACCGGTGGCGTCAGCAAGGACGAGGTGGAGGCCAACCAGCTCCAGATCGACAGCGCCATCGATTCGATCACGAGGATCTCCAACGTGGCGAGCTTCGCGGGGTTGAATCTCCTCAACGGGTCCCTCGAATACACCACTGAGGGTGTCCAGAACTCGGACATCGCCTTCACCAGGATCGACAGTGCCAGGTTCGGGAACTCGGACACCATCGACGTGGACGTCCAGATCTCGACTCCCGCCGAGCAGGCCAGCCTGGTCCTGTCCGGCAACGGGGGCGGGTTCACCGGGTTCGTGCTCGACGACGACCTGACCCTCGAGGTGGCGGGCATGGACGGGGCCCAGACCCTGACCTTCGCCGCCGGGACCCAGCAGTCCGCGATGGTGGACGCGATCAACCTGATCTCGGACTCCACCGGCGTCGAGGCCACCTTCGTCAACACCGCCGGCGAGACCGGCATCCGCTTCAACTCGGTCGACTACGGATCCGACGCCTTCGTCTCGGTCCGGCCGGTCGGTTCGGGTGGAACCGGGTTCGCCGCGTTCGACGACTTCGGTACCGGCAACGTGACCCAGCGCGACGCGGGGGTCGACGTCCGGGCCGTGGTCAACGGGGCGCTCGCCACCGGGCGAGGCCTCGACGTGTCCCTGAACACCCCCGCCCTCGCAGTCCAGTTCGACCTGACCGCGGCCTTCGCGACCCAGACGACCCCCCCGGGCAACCAGACCAGCTTCCAGATCACGGGAGGTGGCGCCAACTTCCAGCTCGGTCCCAGCGTGAGCAGCTCCCAGCAGGTCTCACTCGGGATCGGATCCGTCGCGGCCTCCCGCCTCGGTGGGGCGCTCTCCGCGGACGGGGATCGATTCTTCCTGGACTCGATCAAGTCCGGCCAGGCCAACGAGCTGTCGACCGGCAACGGCCAGCTCGCGAGCGAGATCCTGGACAAGGCGATCCTCGAGGTCTCCAAGATGCGCGGACGACTCGGGGCCTTCGAGCGGAACACCATCCAGACCAACATCCGCTCGCTCCAGGTCGGTCTCGAGAACATCACCTCCAGTGAGTCGAAGATCAGGGATGCGGACTTCGCCGCGGAGACCGCGAGGCTCTCCCGGGCACAGATCCTCAACCAGGCCGGGACCTCGGTCCTTGCCACCGCCAACACCAACGCACAGAACGTGCTCGCCCTGCTCCAGTAGCACCGGTCCCGGCTATGGGACCTGATAACCGGCTTGTGGACGACCCACGCGCAGAAACTGCACGTGGGTCGTCCTGTTGTCCAAAAAGCTGGGCATGTTCCTGAAGTATATGACTGCTCACTCCGATGATAGGAGTCCTCGGAGGCGACCCGTGTGAACGGATCGCCTCCACGGCCAGGGTCGCCGGAGGCACCCATGAAGTTTCGGATGTCATGTAGTCGTTTGGATAGCACCTGCATGGACGCCAGCGAGTTCCCACGGGGGGAATGAGCTGCCCAGGTCTACTCACGGTCGACCCCAACTCGACCCAGTCACGGAGGATTCACAATGAGTCGAATCAATCAGAACGTCGGTTCCATGGTCGCGCAACGCGTTCTCAGCCAGCAGAACATGGACCTTTCAAAGACCCTCAACCGCCTCTCCACCGGGCTCCGCATCGTCCGCGGGTCCGACGATCCCGCCGGCCTGATCGCCAGCGAGAACCTGCGCGCCGAGAAGGTCGCGATCAACGCCGCCATGAGCAACGCCGAACGGGCGGAGCAGGTCGTGAACGTCGCCGAGGGCGGGCTCCAGGAGATCAGCAACATGCTGGTCGAGCTGCAGAGCCTGGTCACCTCCACCGCCAACGAGGCGGGGGTCTCCGCGGAGGAGAAGGAGGCCAACCAGCTCCAGATCGACTCGATCCTGCAGAGCATCGACCGGATCGCGAACTCCACGTCGTTCCAGGGGATCAAGCTGCTCAACGGCAACTTCGAGTACACCACGACCGGCGTGAACCAGGCCGAGATCGACGACCTCCAGATCAACTCCGCCAAGCTCTCCAACGCCACCGGCTCCAGCCTCAACGTGGACGTGACCCTGGTCAACAGCGCGACCAAGGGTTCGGCGTTCCTCCTCGACGACGGGGCGGGCGCGATTGACACCAACGGTGCCGGCCAGGTCACCTTCGAGGTCACCGGCAACGCGGGCACCCAGCAGTTCACCTTCGCCGAGGGCACCGCGGTCTCCGACGTCGTCGACGCCATCAACTCCTTCGGTGATTCGATCGGGGTCACGGCCTCGACCGCCGGCGACGACGTCCAGATCGACTCGAACGGTTTCGGTTCCGAGCAGTTCGTGCGCGTGCGCCAGCTGTCCGCGAACGGAGGCACCAACTACGTCTCCGCCACCCAGGGTGGTGCCGCGGTCAACGACTTCAAGGACTTCGGGGTCGACGCCGAGGTGAACATCAACGGGGTTTCGGCGACCACCAACGGCCTCCAGGCCCGGGTCTCCTCCGAGGGCTTCGATGTCAGCATCATGCTGGACGCCGCCTTCGCCGGTGCCGGCGGGACCGGGGGCACCAGCTCCTTCTCGATCACCGGCGGCGGGGCCGACTTCAACCT
>PKCS01000066.1 GCA_002862305.1 Phycisphaerae bacterium
GCGCGAGGCTCGCCCGCGATCCAGGCGAGGATCATCATCGCGATGCTCGCGACCGCCACCGTGCCCCCCGCGAGGCCGTCCATGCCGTCGGTGATGTTCACCGCGTTGGAGGTCCCCGCGATCAGCAGCATGCCCACCACCACGAACACCACGGCCGGGAGGACGAAGACCCCCGAGGCGAGGGTCATGGGCAGCTGGAGCACGTCCTCGAGCTGGGCGGGCGGGTAGGTCCGCTGGAACGGCAGGTTCAGCACGTGGGCGTCGGGGGAGCCGGCCTCCATGTAGACGAAGAGCGCGGCCATGAAGCCGATGCCCAGCTGGAAGAGCAGCTTCTCCCAGGCCAGCAGCCCCTCCCGGGATCCGGGGTTCCGACGGGCCGCGGTCAGCTTCAGCCAGTCGTCGCTGATCCCGAGGATCCCCAGCCACAGCAGCACCACCAGGCCGAGCACCACGTAGCGGTTGCCGAGGTCCGCCAGCAGCAGCCCGCTCGCCAGGATCGCGCCGCAGATCAGGATCCCCCCCATGGTCGGGGTCCCGCTGCGCGAGCGCATCAGCTCGTTGAGGTCCGCGTTGTAGAACTCCGGGGAGTCCCCCACCTTCATCCGGACCAGCCACGCGATGACCCGGCGGGCGAAGAACATCACCAGCCCGAAGGAGAGCAGGAGCGCGGCCAGCGCGCGGAACTCCTCCTGGTAGAGCACCTGCAGGTACGGCCAGAGGCCGAGGGACTCGATTCGATTCTGGAAATGGTCGAGGACGTTGAAGAGCATCTGACAGGTGTCGCCGGGGACCTCCCCTTCCGATCATCGGCCGATGGGACGTGCCCGCAACACCATCGGGCGGGATCAGGCGGCGCCGACCAGCTGTCCGGTCTCCGCGTCGACCCGGGCCCGGATCGCCTCCACCAGTCGTTCGAGGTGGATCGAGCGGGAGCCCTTCACCAGGATCGCGTCGCCGTCGCGGACCACGCCGGAGATCGTCTCGGAGCGGACCTCGTCGAGTTCGGGGGTCCGGACCACCAGGCCCCCGAAGCCCAGTTCCATGAGTCGTTGCTCGCAGTGGCGCATCATCGAGCCCACCAGCACCACCACGTCGAGGGGGGCGCCCCGGTCGAGCCGCATCAGCTCGTCCGCGACCTCCGCGTGGAGGTCGGGGGCGTCCTCGCCCAGCTCCATCATGTCGCCGAGCACCACGATCCGACGGGAACTGCCCTCGGAGAGTTCGCCGAAGGCCTGGAGCGCGGCGGTGAGTGCGTCGGGATTCGAGTTGTAGACGTCGTTGTAGAGCATGGTGCGGGTGACCCCCAATCGCTGGGCGGAGAAGCGCATCGGATCCGGGGGCAGCCCGGCGAGCGCGGTCTCTGAGACTCTATCGGCGATTCCCAGCGATCTCGCGAGCCCCAATGCCACAACCGCGTTGAAAACGTTGTGGGCCCCGGGGAGGGCCAGCCGGCCCGAGAATCCGTCCGCGAGCCGGAAGGACTGGGCCCCGGTGGGGTCCACCGTGGAGCGTTCCGCCAGCACCAGGTCCCCCGCCCCGGTCCCGAACCGGAGGCGGCGGGCCCCGGGGGTCAGGCAGCGGGCGACGGCGGCGGCCAGGGGGCCTTCGTCCTCGACGGGCACCACCGCGATCCCGTCCGCCGGCAGGAACCCGAGCAGCGAGGCCTTCTCGTCCGCCACGCCCTCCAGGGATCCCAGGCCCTCCAGGTGCGCGCGGGCGACGTTGGTGATCGCCGCGAGGTCCGGCTGGACCAGCGCGCCGAGTCGGGCGATCTCCCCCGCCTCGTTGGTCCCGACCTCGAGCACCAGGTACCGATCCTCGGGGCGCGCGCGCAGGATGGTGAGCGGGACCCCGAGTTCGTTGTTGAAGGACTTCACGGAGGCGGTCAACGAACCGCGGCCCTCCTCGCGGAGGGACGCCTCCAGGATCGCCTGCACCATGCGACGGACGGTGGTCTTCCCCGCACTGCCGGTGATCGCGACCACCCGGGCGCGGAGCCGTCGTCGCCAGTGCTCCGCGAGCGTCCAGAGGGCGGCCCGGGTGTCCTCCACCAGCAGGACGGGGCCGTTGCCGGGGACCACGGCCGGGCAGCGCCCGGCCTCGAGGACCAGCATCGCCGCGCCCCCCTCGATCGCCTGGTCCAGGCAGTCGTGGGCGTCGTACCGCTCGCCCGCGAGGGCGAGGAAGAGGCGACCACCCACCTCCTCGCGGGTGTCGGTCGCCACCCCCAGGGGCTGGAGGACCGCCTGGTGCGGCGAACGCAGCCAGCGCCCGCCGAGGATCGTGCCGATCTCCTCCACGGTCAGGAAGGACATGCGCGGCACCCCCCGTCCTCGAGCGCGGCCCGGGCGACCAGTCGATCATCGAAGGGACGTCGACGGGTCCCGAGGATCTGGTAGTCCTCGTGGCCCTTGCCCGCGATCACCACGATCTCCCCCGGGATCGCCTCCCCGACCGCGCGACGAATCGCCCGGTCCCGGTCGACCTCGCGGGTCACCCGGTCGCGAGATCCCTCGGGGACCCCGCGGAGGATCTCCTCGACGATGCCCTCCGGGGATTCGGTGCGCGGGTTGTCGGAGGTGACCACCACCCGGTCCGCGATCGAGCAGGCGACGTCCGCCATGCGCGGGCGCTTGCTGCGGTCGCGATCGCCACCGCAGCCGAAGAGGACCGTCAGCCGCCCCGACTCGGGGACCAGGGGACGGACCGCGGTGAGCACGTTCCGGAGGGCGTCGTCGGTGTGGGCGTAGTCGACCAGCACGCTGAAGGGATCCTCCGGGGAGGTGATCGGCTCCAGTCGGCCGGGAGGGGCGTCCAGGTGCTCGAGGGCGGGGAGCCACGGGGTGGGGTCGAGGCCCAGCGCGCCCAGGGCGGCGAGGGCCAGCAGGAGGTTCTCGGCGTTGTGTCGTCCGACCAGGGGGACGTGCACCTCGCCCTCCCCGCAGGTGCCCTCGAACCGGAGTCGCATGCCGGTCCGGTCGGTGGCGAGGATCCGGGCGCGGGCGTCGGCGGCCGCGTCGTGCAGCGAACAGCGGACCACGCGGGGCGGGCGTTCCTCGAGCATCCGCCGGTGCGCGGGGTCGTCGGCGTTGACCACCGCGCAGCCGTCCTCGGCGAGCATCCCGAACAGGGAGGCCTTGGCCGCGGCGTAGGCCTCGGTGGAGCCGTGGTAGTCGAGGTGGTCGCCGCTGAGGTTCGTGAAGACCGCCACCTGCGGACGGATCCCCCGCAGCCGTCGCTGGTGCAGCGCGTGGCTGGAGGCCTCCAGCACCACCGAGTCGCAATCGTTGGCGACCATCCGCGCGAGCATCGCGGCGAGGTCGCAGGAGGATGGCGTGGTGAGGGCCGCGGGGGTGTGGGTGGCCCCGTCGTCGACCTCGATGGTGCCCACCAGCCCGCAGCGCCGGCCGGCGGCGGCGAAGAGCGCCCGCACGAACCACGCCACCGTGGTCTTGCCGTTGGTGCCGGTGACCGCGACCACCGGCAGCGAGGCCGCGGGCGAACCGTGGAAGCGATGGGCGAGTTCGCTGCCGAGGCCCGCGGGGTCCTCGGCGCGGACGCAGGCGGCGACCCGTCGGGCCACCGACCCGGGGACCGGCGCCCCGGCGCCGACCAGCACCGCGGTGGCGCCCCGTTCGACCGCGGACTCGAGGAAGCGGGTCCCATCGTCGGAGGATCCGGGGCGGGCGACGAAGAGCGAACCGGGGACCGCGTCGCGGGAGTCCTCGACCACCGCGGTCGGTCGCAGCTCGCCGTCACCCTGCAGCCCGGCCACCCCCTCGCATCCGGCGAGCAGTGAATCGAGGCTGGGGCGTGGGTCGACCATTGATGATTCCCTTCATCGGTCCGACGGGGGGGCGACGTCGAGTCTCCGTGGCGGCCCGGCCCGATCAGGGGACGAGCATCGCATCACCATAGGAGTAGAAGCGGTAGCGGTGGGCAATCGCCTGGATGTACACCTCCCGCAGGCGCTCCAGGCCGATGCGGGCGGCCACCAGCGCCAGCAGGGTCGAACGCGGGAGGTGGAAGTTCGTGAGCAGCCCGTCCACGTGCCGGAAGACGTGCCCCGGGGCGATCAGCAGTCCGGTCTCCGCGGCGAGGGTCGGCCCCCGGAGTCGATCCGGAAGCGATTCCAGCACCCGGCAGGTGGTGGTCCCGACCGCGAGGAGCCGGCCCCCGGATGCCCGGACCTGGTGCAGTCGCTCGCGGGCGGCCTCCTCCACCACGTAGCGCTCCCGATGCATCGGGTGGTCCTCGAGGCGGTCGGTGGCCACCGGCTTGAAGGTCCCCGGCCCCACCTCCAGTTCCACCGGGACCACGTGGACCCCCCGGGCCTCGATCGACTCCAGCAGTCCCGGGGTGAAGTGCAGCCCCGCGGTGGGCGCCGCGACCGATCGCTGCGTGGAGTCCGCGGCCTGGTAGACGGTGCGGTACCACGCCCGGTCCCGGGCATCGAACGCGTCGAGCCCGTCGTCCGGTCGCTCCCGGCGCGCCCCGAGGATGTAGGGGGGCAGCGGGACGGTGCCCGCGGCCTCGAGCAGGGCGTCGATCGAGCCACCCTCCACGATGCCCAGCAGCACCTGATCGCCTTCGCGCCCCAGCACCTCGAGGACCCCGACCACCCGGTCCTCGGGACCCCGCAGCTCGAGGGCCTCCCCCTCGCGGAGCCGTCGCGCCCCCTTCAGCAGGCACGCGATCCGACCCGGCGCCTCCGGGGGCAGGACCAGTCCCTCCAGCACCCCCCCGCTCGCCCGTCGCAGGTGGATCCGCGCGGGGACCACCCTCGTCCGGTTGATCACCAGGGCGTCCCCCGCGCGCAGCAGCTCGGGCAGGTCGCGCACCCGTCGATGCTCGGGCGGGGCGCCGTCCGCCGGCACCACCATCAGGCGCGCGGCGTCGCGGGGCTCGACCGGTCGGGTGGCGACCAGGGTCGGGTCCAGCTCGTAGTCGAGGTCGTCGGTGCGCATCGGCTACACGCTAACGCCCGCCCGGGACGGTGTCCTTATCGGGTCTGCCGGAACGTGTGAAAAAACGATCGTCGGCCCCCGTGATCGGTGGCATCCTCGGGGCAGCGATGACGAGTACAACCGCAGAACTGATCCTCACCGGCGCCTTCGTGGCGCCCGCACCCCGGCTGGTCGACGACCGTCCGGTGGAGGTGGTGGATCCGCTGCACGGGGTCGAGCGACGTCGGGTCCTCGAGGAGCGCCTGCACAACGACGAGGTGCTGCTGACCCGGCAGGCGCGGGAGATCGCCGCCCTGGAGGGGCTCCTCGGCCGACTGGAGCAGCGGCTGGACCGCGCCGAGAACGACCTCGGGGACCTGCGCTCGGCACCGCCGCTGCAAGGGTCGGTGGCCCCGTCGGCGCCCGCGGTGCGCGTCGAACCCACCGCGGTCGACACCCCCTACGAGGTGGTGGTTCGCGAGCAGGTGGTGGTGCAGCCGACCGTCTACACCAACCTCGGGTCGCTGCTCGACGTGTTCGCCTGAACCGGACCGGGCACCGCGGCCTCGAACAGGCCGGGCGGCGCCCACGGGGCCAGCTCGACCGGCAGCCGCTTGAGCCCGCGACGCAGGGCCTTGCGCACCGCGTAGCGCAGCGCCTCGTCGCGGCGGGCGATGACCCGGTCGGTGACGGAGAACCCGCGCAGGCGCATCTCGTCGAGTCCCCAGCGCCACGCGTGGTACTCCTCCAGGCAACGGGGGCGGTAGCGATGGAGCCCGATCGCGTGGTGCCCGACCTCGTGCATGAACACCGCGCAGCTCATCGGGCCGCGGGGGTAGGGCGACTCGATCAGTCGCGAGACCCGACCGTCGGCGTAGTGGACCTCCCAGGCGCACCCGGAGGTGCGCGAGCGCCACTTGTTCACCCGCAACCGGTGGATCGACTTCATCTCCCGGACCAGTTCGTCGTAGCGAGCCTGGCGTGCTCCCCCCCCGCCCGCGGGCGGGGGTCGGTCGGGCACCGCCGGCCGCCCGGGTCGCGGGCGGGTGCCGGGCAGGAGGTCCCAGAGCAGCTTGGGGAATTCACCGAGCATCAGGCGATCGGCTCCAGGCGGGTCCCGGCCTCGAGCGAGCGTCCGTTGCGGTACGCGTCGAAGCCCATCGGTCGTCCCCCCCGCGGCTGGACCTCCAGCAGTTCCAGGGCCCCCTCGCCGCAGGCGATGCGGCCGTCCTCGAGGAGGGTGCCGGGCGGGGCGGATGGCGGCGGGCCGGGATGATCCCGGACCCGCAGCAGTCGCAGCACCGTCGAATCGAGGGTGACGTCGCACCCCGGCCAGGGAATCAGCCCGTGCACCCGGGCCCGGACCGCCGCGGCGGGCTGCCCGAAGTCCACGGTCGCTTCGGCGCGGGAGAGCTTGGGGGCGGGGGTCGCGTCGCGATCCTCCTGCGGCGCGCCCTCGAGGGTGCCCGCCGCGAGTCGATCGAGGACCGCCCCCACCGTTTCGGGGCCCAGCTCGGCGAGCCGGTCGTGCAACTCCCCGGCGGTCTCCGCGGGGTCGACGGGCAGGGATCGCTGGGCGTAGACGGTGCCCGCGTCCATCCGCTGGGCGAGGGCGATCACCGAGACCCCGGTCTCCGTGCACCCGTCGATCATCGCCCGGTTGATCGGGGCGGCGCCGCGGTAGGCGGGCAGCAGCGACGCGTGCAGGTTGAAGGCGGGTCGGGTTCCCAGCAGCTCCGGGGAGAGCTTCTGCCCGAAGGCGATGACCACCAGGGCCTCGGGCTCCTCGGCCGCGATCGCCGCGCGGGCGGCCTCGTCGTTGACGTCGGGGGTCCTCAGCAACGGGCGGCCCACCGCCTCCGCCCACTCCGCGACGGGGGTCGGGGTGAGTCGTCGACGCCGGCCCGCGGGGCGGTCCGGCTGGGAGACCACGAGGGCGACCTCGTGCGTGGCGTCCAGCGCGCGCAGGGTCGGCAGGCCGAAGGCTCCGGAACCGAGGAAGACCAGACGCATGCAGCAGCTCCCGGGGGAAGGGTCGGCGGGTCAGCCGTCGGTGGACCTCGCGACGAGGTCCTTCAGCGCTCGACGCGCGGCCATGCGGTCGATGGGACGCATGCGGTCGATGATCAGCACGCCGTCGAGGTGGTCCAGCTCGTGCTGCCAGATGCGGGCGAGGAACTCATCGGACTCCACCTCGAAGGGCTCGCCCTCGAGGTCCCGGGCCCGGAGCCGGATCCGGGTGGGTCGTCGCACCCGGCCGTGGATCCCGGGCAGGCTCAGGCACCCCTCCTCGGCCCAGTCCTGGGGACCGTCGGCCTCCAGCACCTCGGGATTGATGAACACCTGGTCCTCCTCGCCCTCCGCTCCGGAGTTGCACACGAAGAGTCGCACGGAACGTCCCACCTGCGGGGCGGCGAGGCCCACCCCCTCGTGCTCGCGCATCAGGCGCTTCATGTGGGTGACCAGCTCGTGGAGTTCCTCGTCGAACCGCTCCACCTCCCGGGCGGGTTCCCGCAGGACGGGGTCCGGATGGAGCACGAGGTGTGGTACGGGGGATCCCATGGGCTCAGTCTACCCGAGGAAGCCCCCCTCGACGGGTGGTTGATTGCCTCGATCGGCGGCCTCGCCTACTCTGGTGATCCAGTCCGGCGGTCCGGTGCAGACGCAGCCGCCCGGACCCCCAGCGTTCCGGGGCCCCCGGCCGCGGCACACCGAGGAGCACGCATTGGCACTGTTCGGCAAGAAGAACCAGGGTGGTAAGGACAAGGATGCCTCGCAGCCCGAGGGGTTCGTCCCCAAGCCGGACAAGGCGCAGCGCTGGGTCGCGCAGGGCAGCCAGATCGCCGACACCGGGAACTTCACCTACGCGCTCACCTGCTACGCCTCGGCGGTGAAGCTGGACCCCGCCAACCTCGAGACCCACAAGCGGATGTTCGAGGCCGCGATCGGTCACTTCAGCGCGGGCGGCAAGCCCGCGAGCCGCAAGGAGCTCAAGGACGTCGACGGCCCCCACCCCAGCGACAAGGTCGCGGTGGCGGAGCTGGCCTGGATGCGGGACGTGAACAACTACGCCCTCGCGATGAAGCTGCTGGACGCCTCGATCAAGGCGGAGCTCGAGGAGCTCTCCGGCTGGCTGGCGCCCAAGGCGTTCAACATGCTCAAGAAGGCGAAGAAGCAGTCCAAGTCCGAGTACGTGAAGGCCCGCAACCTCTTCGCGGCGGCCAACGCCTGGGACGAGGCGTTCGAGGCCGGCCAGATCGCGGCCAAGCTCGACCCCAACGACACCAACCTGGTGCAGGAGCTCAAGCAGCTCACCGCGCAGCGGGCGATCATCGCCGGCGGCTACGAGAAGGCGGCCAGCGAGAAGGGCGCCTTCCGCTCCGCGGTCCGGGACATCGAGGAGCAGCAGCGACTGGAGGACGAGTCCTCGGTCACCGGCGGCTCCGCGGACGACCGGGCGGTCGAGGCCGCGCGATCGCAGCTCGAGGCGACCCCCGACTCCCCCGAGGCGGTCAACAAGCTCGCGAAGGTCCTGCTGCGCATGAACACCCCGGAATCCCGCGCGGAGGCGGTCGAGCTCTACCTCGACGCCCACCAGCGGCTCGGGCAGTACCAGTTCCGGATGTCCGCGGGCGACCTGCGGATCGCGGACGCCGAGGAGCGACTGCGCACCGCGACCCAGCGGGCCGAGAACCCGCCCGACGACGTGCCGGCGGCGGACCTCGAGGCGGAGCGGCACCAGGCCTCGGAGGCCCTCATCGACCTCAAGCAGGCGGAGTTCACCGAGCGCTCCGAGAAGTACCCCACCGACCGCGGCATCAAGTTCCAGCTGGGGAACATCCAGTTCGACCGCGGCGACTTCGAGGGGGCGATGGCCAACTTCCAGGACTGCAAGGACGAGCCGAAGTTCCGGGTGCACTCCGCGCACCGCCTCGGCAACTGCTTCGCCGAGGAAGGCTGGTTCAAGGAGGCGGTCTCCGAGTACAAGGAGGCCCAGGAGTCGATCGACGCGACCAACCGCGACCTCGAGCTCCCGATCAAGTACGACATGATGGTCGCCCTGATCTCCCTCGCCCGCGAGCAGGCCTCGCGGGAGCTGGCGGACGAGGCGGCGGACATCTGCTCGGAGATCGTCCGCAAGAACATCAAGTACCGCGACATCCGGGACCGGCGACGGGAGATCGACGAGCTCGCGAAGTCGATGTCGTGAACGCGGACCCCTCCCATCCCGGACGGGTGGTCGCGGTGATCCCCGCCCGGATGGGCTCCACCCGGTTCCCCGGGAAGCCGCTCGCCGCCGAGACCGGGAAGCCCATGATCCAGCACGTCTGCGAGCAGGCCTCGCGGGCCCGGCTGCTCGACCGGGTCCTGGTCGCCGCCGACGACCGGAGGATCGTCGAGGCGGTCCGCGGGTTCGGGGGCGAGGCGGTGCTCACCGCGGAGGACCACCCCAACGGCACCAGTCGGATCGCGGAGGTCGCACGAGGCCTGGACTGCGAGGTGGTGGTCAACGTGCAGGGGGACGAACCGATGATCGACCCCGCGACCATCGACCTGGTGGTGCGCACCCTGCGGGAGGACCCCGGGGCCCCGATGGCGACCGTGGCCTGCCCGTTCGCCGGGGACGACGACCCCGCGGACCCCAACCTGGTGAAGGTGGTCATCGACGCCGGTGGCCGGGCCAGCGGCTTCTCCCGGGCCCCGCTGCCCGAGGCGGGGCGGGACGGACACTCCCCACTGCTTCGGCACGTCGGGCTCTACGCCTATCGCCGGGCGTTCCTGCCGGTGTTCGCCGCCCTGCCGGAGACCGAGGGCGAACGGACCCAGCGACTCGAGCAGTTGCGGGCGCTCGAGCACGGCCACGCGATCGCGGTCGCCCGGTGCGCGGGTTGCCACCCCGGCATCGACACCCCGGAGCAGTACGCCGCGTTCGTGAGGGAAATGAACAAGCTTTCCGATTGAGGCGTTCAATCGGCTGGCGTCCCGATGCGCTCCCGTGCTATCCTCACGTATGCCCCTCCAGGAACCCGACCCAACCGACCACCCCCACCCGACCCCGTCGGATGAGGGGGATTTCCTCGCCTCCTTCGGGTCCAGCGGCGAGAGTTCCGAGCAGTATTCACCGATGCCCGCCGGCTACCAGCCGGGTCGCACCAGGTTCGTGATGGTGATCGGCACCGTGATGAGCGGGCTGGGCAAGGGCATCTTCTCGAGTTCGCTGGCGAAGCTGCTCAAGGACAAGGGCCTCACCGTGGCCCCGATCAAGCTCGAGGGCTACCTCAACATCGACTCCGGGACCCTGAACCCCTACCGCCACGGCGAGGTGTTCGTGCTGGAGGACGGGCTCGAGACGGACATGGACCTCGGCACCTACGAGCGCATGCTCGACCAGAACCTCAGCCGACGGAACTTCCTGACCGCCGGGCAGATCTACACCGAGGTGCTGGAGCGCGAGCGCCGCGGCGGCTACCTCGGGCGCGACGTCCAGATGATCCCCCACGTGACCGGGGAGGTGAAGCGCAAGCTCCGGGAGCTGGCCCTCACCGGCGACGACGGCAAGCCGGTCGACGTGGTCTTCGTGGAGGTCGGGGGGACCGCCGGCGACTACGAGAACGGGTTCTACATCGAGGCCCTGCGCGAACTGGCCTACGAGGAGGGCCCGGCGTCCAGCTGCTTCGTGGGCCTGACCTACATCATCGAACCCAAGATCCTCGGCGAGCAGAAGTCCAAGGCCGCGCAGCTGGGCATGAAGCGCCTGCTGGAGGCGGGCATCCAGCCCTCGATCATCGCCTGCCGCGCGGAGAGCCCGGTGACCCGGCAGGTCATGGAGAAGATCGGGATGTTCTCGAACGTCCCCCTCTCCCGGATCTTCTCGATGCACGACCGCGACTCGATCTACACCATTCCGGACGCGATGCGGGCCAACGGGCTCGACCGGCAGATCCTCTCGATCCTCGACCTGCACGAGCGGGTCGACCCCCTGCACGAGGACCGGGCCCGCGCCAGCTGGAAGACCTTCTCGGAGGCGATCACCGCCGAGCGACGCCACCCGATCAGGATCGGCATCACCGGCAAGTACGCCGCGCTGCGCGACGCGTACGCCTCGATCGAGAAGGCCCTGGAACACTGCGGAACCCACCTCTCCGCGGACATCGCGATCGACTGGATCGAGACCTCCGAGATCGGCGGCGAGGACGACGCCCGCGAGGCCCTGCAGGACCTCGACGGGGTCATCGTGCCGGGCGGGTTCGGCACCCGGGGGGTGGAGGGCAAGATCCACTGCGTTCAGTACGCCCGGACCAACGCGATGCCCTACCTCGGCATCTGCCTCGGGTTCCAGGTGGCGGTCATCGAGTACGCGCGCAACGTGCTCGGCCTCGAGGGGGTGAACTCCACCGAGTTCGACCCCGACTGCGCCAGCCCGGTGATCTCCGAGCTGCCCGAGCAGAAGCAGCTCGAGGGCATCATGGGCGGGACCATGCGCCTCGGCGCGCAGGACGTGCGGCTGGAACCCGGCTGCCTCGCGAGCCGGCTCTACGACGGGGCCCTCAGCGTCCGGGAGCGGTTCCGCCACCGGTACGAGGTCGAACCCCGCTACATCGACCAGCTGAACGCCGGGGGGCTGGTCTTCTCGGGACGGCACCCCGAATTCCCGATCATGCAGGTCCTCGAGCTTCCCGCGGAGCTCCATCCGTTCTTCGTCGGGGCCCAGTTCCACCCGGAGCTGACCTCCCGCCCGCTGCACCCCAACCCCCTCTTCATGGGGCTGGTGGCGGCCGCGATCCAGGCCCGCAGCGCCCCGACCCCCTGCCCGGACATCCCCGCCCGCTGGAGCAACCAGGCGGATCACCACCCCGGCAACGGGTCCCCCCTCGCCGAGACCAGCTGAGGCCGCGTCTTTCCATACCGAATCGGGGGTGGTATCCTGACCCGTCGGACCTCGCCGATGGCAGGGTCCGGACGCCGATATAGCTCAGCTGGCCAGAGCGAGGGATTCATAAACCCTAGGTCGCAGGTTCGAGTCCTGCTATCGGCATTCCCACCCCCCCCGGCCCCCGCGCTTGCACCCCCTGAAGACGGCCCAGGCCCCGTTTCCCGGCAAATGTCTCATTTCGGGGACCACGAGGGCGGGTTGGCACGTAGACATCCCAGGAGTCGTGGAAACTCCATTCGCCGGGTCGGGGTCTTCGCATCTGGGACGTGCGTCATCCATCCCGCCGTGTCCGGTGTGCGCTCGCGCGCACCCCACCGCCCGGCCAACGGACCGACCAGGGACGCGCAGCCCACGGGATGCGCGTCCCGGTCGGCCATTTCCGCTTGGTTTCTTCCTCCCGGAGATCTAGGCTAGAATGAGCTGGCGGTCGTGGATCGTCGCACCGAGCATTGCGGGCCTCGCCCAGGAGCCATCCCCGTGCACCACTCCCTCACCTCCGAAACCGACGCCTCCGGGACGACCCGGGGATTCACGCTGGTCGAGCTCCTCCTGGTCATCTCCCTGATCATCGTCCTGCTGGGGATCACCCTGGTGGTCGGGGGCCGCATCCAGTTCCAGGCCCGGACCGTCAGCTGCATGAACAACCAGCGCCAGGTCAACACCGGCAACTTCACCTACGCCTCGGACAACAACGGCACGTTCTTCAGCCCCCGGACCGCGGCGAACTTCGAGCTCGGGGCCGGGAGCAACACCCCCGACTGCTCGCGGGGTGGCGAGTACAACCGACTCTGGGTCAAGTCCTTCGACGAGCCGGGTGCGATCCGGATGGAATCCTCCAACGGGCTGAACCTCGAGCGCGAGCTCGCCCTCACCGACGGCGCGGCCTACGAGTACATCGGGGACGTCAGCGCCTACAAGTCCCCGCTGGATCCCACCGACCGGCTGCGCAGCTACGCGGTCAACGCCTACATCGGGGAGCTCTGCCCCGACAACCTGGGCAGCAAGATCGACGAGAACCCCCTCCTCGAGCAGGGCTGGCGCGCGGCGCGCTCGCTGTCCTCCCTGCCCCAGCCCAACAAGACGATGATGACCATCTGCGAGGAGGACAGCGCGGGCCACAACAACCAGGGCTTCATGATCAAGAACTGGTTCACCGCCAGCGGGGCGCCCCCCGCCCAGATGTGGTTCGACTACCCCGCCCCCTGGGTCGAGGAGGGCGTGACCCTCTCCTTCTGCGACGGCTCCACGCTCTTCCACACCTTCCGCAAGAAGGACCTCGGGAACTTCCTGATCGAGAACTTCAACACCGGTGCGGGCAACCATCGCGCGTACTACCCCGGCGAGCCCGGGATCGAGTGGAACGAGGACAACAGCGACTGGTACTGGTTCAAGGACCGGATGCTGCCCGGCGTCGGGCCCGGCTACACCTGGGAAGGCAACTGAGCGAGCCTCCCCACCCCTCCCCGGACCACCCGATGCCCCGCCCACGCGCCGCCACATCCCGCCCCGTGCCCAGCCACCCCCGCATCCTGCTGGCGGCGGCGATTTCGTGGGTCACGCTGGCGACCGGATGCGGCCCCGCGGACGGGACCGATCGCCCCAAGGCCTCGGAAGTGATGCTGCGCCAGCGGCCGTTCACCGCCCCCGGCCAGATCGCGCAGACCCTCGACGAGGGGGACCGAGCCCTGGTGTTCATCGAGCGCGAGGGGCTGGCGGGGCGCCCGGAGGTGACCTTCGATCCCGCCTGGACCTTCGAGATGACCGTGTCCCGCCCCGACGGCGAGGCGGTCGCGCTGGACCCCGACCCGGTGGTCCCGCTGGTCTGGTCCCGTGACGACGGCGTGCGCCTGGTCGGCGGCTTCGACGCCGTGGCCCGGGGCAACTACCTGATCACCATCAGTTCGCCGAACTGCCCGGCCGGGACCGCCTCGATGATCGTGCTGCCGATCAACTGACCGGCTGTCCGCCGGCGGTGGTCCCACGTACACTGGG
>PKCS01000014.1 GCA_002862305.1 Phycisphaerae bacterium
AGTCGCCCCGGTTCGGAGCCCAGGTTGATCCCGGGTCGCTTCGGGTCCTCCTCCCAGCTCCAGGTGTTCCGGAAGAACACCTGGGGCAGGGCGTGGATCATCGCGGGCTCCGGGCCTCGGTTGACGATCTCCACGCGATACAGGAGGTCCTCGGGTCCCGACTTTGCCTGCTCGATGAAGACGTCGAAGTAGCGGTCGTCGTCGAAGATCCCGGTGTCCACCAGTTCGAACTCGGGGTCGGCCGGGGTGCGGCGGCGGTTCTCGTCGCGAAGCCGTTGGTAGGGGAACGCCGCCTGGGGGTACTTGTACAGCATCTTCATGTAGGACCCGGTGGGGGTGGCGTCGAGGTACCACCACAGCTCCTTGGCGTCCTCGCCGTGGTTGCCCTCCGCGTTGGTCAGGCCGAAGAACCGTTCCTTGAGCCGGTCGTCGTTCCCGTTGTGCAGCGCGAGGGTCAGGCAGAGCAGCTGCCGGTCGTCGCACAGCCCGCCGATCCCGTCCTCGCTCCAGCGATAGGCACGCAGGTGGGCGTGGTCGAAGGGGAAGTAGTCCCACGCGGACCCGTCCGGCGAGTAGTCCTCGCGCACCGTGCCCCAGTGTCGCTCGCTGACGTAGGCACCCCACTTGCGCCAGGGGTGGCCGGGGTCAGCCGACTCCTGAAGTCTCTTGGCTTCGGCGTTCATGCGCATCGCTCCCAGTTGCCACGGATGATCCTCCCCCGGTCCGCAGGATGTCAAGCATCGCGGCCACGCTCCACGCCTGGGCGAAGCAGCCGCGGGGTCGGTTGGGGGCCATGCCGTCGAGGATCTCGCTGACGGTGCCCATCCCGGCCTCGAGCAGGTGCCGGGCCAGCTGTCCGAGGACCGCCCGCGCCACCCGGTCCCCGTCCCCGGTGCCCACCGAACGGCAGGCCTCGACGTAGGCGCCGAGCAGCCACGGCCAGGCGGTGCCCTGGTGGTAGGCGGCATCGCGCTCCGCCGGCGAACCCTCGTAGCGCGGCACGAACCCCCCGTGTTCCGGGGAGAGCGAGCGAACGCCCATGGTCACCAGCAACTGCTCGCGACCGATCCCCAGGATGCCGAGGGCCTGCTCGCGGTCCACCAGGTCGCTCGCCGCGCCGAGGGCCAGCAGCTGGTTGGGTCGGATCGCCGGGTCATCGCCCTCCGGGCCGTCGAGGACGTCGAAGAGCCCGCCGGTGTCCGGATTCCAGAATCGCCTGAAGGAGTTGCGGACCCTGACCGCCGCCGCCTCCATCGGTTCCGACGGTTCCCCGAGCACCTTCGCGAAGCTCGCCGCGGTGCGCAGCGCCCGGTACCAGAACGCGTTGATCTCCACCGGCTTCCCCCGGCGAGGCGTGATCACGTGGTCGCCCACCCGGGCGTCCATCCAGGTGAGCTGGAGCCCGGGCTCCCCGGCGTGGAGCAGGCTGTCCCGTTCATCGACCCCGATCCCGTGGAGGGTCCCGGTGCGGTAGTGCTCGATGATCGAGGACACCGTCGGCCAGAGGTCCCGGAGTCCGTGGTCGTCGCCGGTCGCCTCGTGCCAGCGCCGGACCGCCTCGATGAAGAGCAGGGAGGCGTCGACGGTGTTGTACATCGGGGTCCCGCCGCGGTCGTCGAACACGTTGGGGATCAGCCCCGCGTGCTCGTGGGCCGCGAAGGTGCGGAGGATCTCGCCGGCCACCTCGTGGTGCCCGGTCTCCAGCACCAGCCCCGGCAGCGAGATCATGGTGTCCCGTCCCCAGTCGGTGAACCAGGGGAACCCCGCGATCAGGGTCTTCCCGACCCGGCCGTCGGCGTGTCGTCGGTCCGCGAGGAACTGGCTGGCGGCGACCACCATCCGGCCTCGCAGGGTGTCCGCGGACGCCTCGCCCGCCGCGGCGAGGTTGCCCTGGTCCGCCTCCCGGGCGGCCGCCACCAGGTCCGGACGGGTCCGGACCACCCGGGCGTCCACCCCGGCGTGCAACTGCGCCCCGGCCTGGGGATCGATCACCACCTCGCCCTCGAGTGCCTCCCAGGCGTCCTCCCGGCAGGGGAAGCCCCGGGCTTCCTCCTCGGCGAGCCGGAAGCCCCGCCACCAGCTTCCCCGGGCCATCAACGTCCCCTCGCAGCTGACCTCCAGCACCGGGCTCGGCCCGAACGGCCAGCGGATCGTGGCCGCCCCGTCCTCGACCGTCGTGCAGGGGGTGAGCTCGCCGGCCTGGTAGAGGCCGTGGTGGGAGCGGTTGGACACCAGCAGCGAGAACTGCAGGTGCATCGGGTGGTCACCGTCCGGGGTCGACCAGTGGACCTGCACGGTCCGGTCCCGGAGCGCGAGACGTCGCTGCAGGATCCGGCCGCCCAACGACCAGGTCCACGTCGGGGTGCGTCCCTCCAGTTCGAAGCCCACGAGGTGGTCGCAGCCCCGGGGGTGGATCGACTCGTCGGACCATCGGTTGGTCGCGAGGTCGAAGCTCGCATCGCCCACCAGGACCCGTTCCTGGATCGAATGCAGCAGGAGCTGCCGGCCCGTCGGGGGGGTCACCGCGTCGATCAGCAGTCCGTGGTACCGACGGGTCGGGGTCCCGGCGACGGTGCCGCAGGCGTAGCCTCCCCGACCGTCGGCGAGGATCCATTCCCGGCCCTCCGCCTCGTCGAGGCGGGTGCAGGTGGCTTGCGTGATGCGTATGGGAAGCGGCGTCGCCGGATCCTGCGTCATGGTCGTCTCCAGGGAGGACCATTGTCCCAGTTCGCGCCACGGTGTGCGTGGTCAACCATGGATTCGCCGCAAATCAGCGCCGGCACCCCCTCGTCCCCGGGTTCTTCGGGTGCGAAGCGACGGCAAGTCCATGAAACACAGTGGTTTTCAGCACCGACCGACCGTTCAGCCCGTCGGGTCCCCCGGGAAGATGAACCGCTCCTCGGCGGTCCAGTCCAGCCGCACCGACTGGCCCGGCTCGGGGATCGAGGCTCCCTCCGGGCGGACCCGCAGCATCGATTCCCGACCGCCGCCCTCCGGGCCGGCGGGCACCACCAGGAGCTCGATGCCCCCGGGGGTCCGTTCCACCCCCTCGACCCGCCAGCCCCCATCCTCCGGCCCGGACAACCGGGCGGTGTACGGCGGGATGAAGACCTCCACCGGTCCCTCGCCCGGCACCGGGCGGTCGGTCGGCACGTGCTGCCCCGCGACCCGGAGTCGACCCGCTTCCAGTCGCCCCGCCACCCGGCAGCCCGGTGGTTCGTACATCCGCATCGCCACCGCGGCGCTGTCGGGTCGGTCGACGAGCGCCTCGGAGGCCCCGAGCTGCAGGACGGTCCCGCGTTCGAGGACCAGGATGGTGTCCGCGAGGGCGGTCGCGTCCGCGAAGTCGTGCACCGAGACCAGCCCGATCCCCCGACGCACCCGCAGCCAGGCCCCGAGCCGGGCCCGCACCGCCTGCCGGACCACCGGGTCCAGTCCCGCAAGCGGTTCGTCGAGCACCACGCATTCGGGATCGGGTGCGATCGCCTTCGCGAGGGCGACCCGTCGGCGCTCCCCCCCGGAGAGCCGGGCGGCCCGGCCTCGTCCCGGGTCGAGGAGTTCCCGGCAGTCCGCGATCGTCGCGGCCCGCTCCACCCGCACCGGATCCGGTCCGTCCAGGCCGAAGCGGATGTTGTCCTCGACCCCCAGGTGGTCGTAGAGCGCGGCGTCCTGGGTGAGCAGGCCGATCCCGCGTCGAGTCGGGGGGATCGCGGACACCTCGCGATCGCCCAGTCGGACCCGACCGGCGTCGGGACGCCGGAGCCCGCAGGCGAGCTCGATGACCAGCGACTTGCCCGCCCCCGTCGCCCCGCAGAGCGCGAGGGTGGTGCCCGGTTCGACCCGGAAGGAGACCGGTCCGAGGAGCGACGCACCGGACGGGGACCGGACCTCGACGTCCTCGAAGTCCAGGGGCCTCACGAGTCGAGCTTCTCCCGTTCCGCCCGCCTGCGCTTCAGCTCCGCGTCGATGAACTGCTGGACCCCGCCGTCGAGCACGGTCTGGGGGTTGCGCACCTCGTGGCCGGTCCGGAGGTCCTTGACCCGGTTGTCGTAGAAGACGTAGCTGCGGATCTGGGTGCCCATGGTGCCCGCGTCCTCCAGCTTGCCCCCGGTCGCCTCCTCCATCTCGGCCTGGCGCTTGAGCTCCTCGAGCTCCTCCAGCTTGGCCATCAGCACCTGCATCGCCTGGCGCTTGTTCTGGGGCTGGTCGCGGAAGGTGGAGGCCACCACCTGGATGCCGGTGGGGAGGTGGGTGATCCGGACCGCGCTGGCCACCTTGTTGACGTTCTGGCCGCCGGGCCCGCTGGACCGCGCGAAGGTGTCGATGTTGAGGTCGTTGTCGGGGATGACCAGTTCCGATTCCTCGAACTCCGGGGTCACGTCGACGGTCGCGAAGCTGGTCTGCCGCTTGCCCTGGCTGTTGAAGGGGCTCACCCGGGCGAGCCGGTGGGTCCCTCGCTCGCACTTCATGTTGCCGAAGGCGAAGGGGCCCTTGACGTGGTACTCGACGGTGGAGACCCCCGCCTCGGTGCCGGGGATCCGGTTGAGTTCCTCGACCTTGAAGCCCGCCTGCTCGTAGTAGTAGAGGTACATGCGGTCCAGCATCGAGGCCCAGTCGTCGGCCTCGGTCCCCCCCTCGCCGGAGGAGATCGTCACGTAGCAGTTGCGGTGGTCGTGCTTCCCGCTCAGCAGCGACTGCATCTCGACCTTGTCCATGAGCTGCTCGAGGTCGTGGAGCTGCTGGTCGGCCTCCTCCAGCAGTTCCGAGTCGTCCTCCTCCCGGGCGAGCTCGAGCCCGAGCTTCGCGTCCTCGAAGGAGTCCATCGCCTGCTCCAGCGGCTCGATCTGGGTCTTCAGGAGCTTGAACCGACCGATGACGTCCTGGGCCCGGTCCGGGGCCTCCCAGAAGTCGGGCTCGTTCATCTGCTCCTGCAGCCGGTCGCGATCCGACTGCTTGGTGTCGAAGTCGAGCGACTTGCGCATCGTCTGGATGCGATCCGTGAGCAGCTCGACCACCGCCTTGTGCGATTCGTAGTGCATGAACCGTCGGGTCCTTCCTCGAGGTCGGTCGGGGACCGTGCCCTCAGCCTTCCGCGCGAAGCCGGAGCTCCCGCACCAGCGCCCGGCCGATCTCCATCACCTGCTGCTCGGTCTTCGGGTCCTGGAGCGAGTCCCCCTCCCCGAACGCCGCCCCCGCACTGGGCATGGCGAACTGCTCGTTGATCACCAGCACCCCGACGTTGTGGAGCACGGCACGAAGGTGGGACAGCCCGCGGATGCCACCGAGGTGCCCCGGACTGGTGCTCAGCAGCGCCGCCACCTTCCCGGGAAGGCAGGGGCGGGGGTCCTCGCTGGACTGGGGCCGGCTCGCCCAGTCGATGATGTTCTTGAGGGCGGCCGAGAGGGAATGGTTGTACTCCGGGGAGGCGATCAGGAGCCCCTGCGCCGCGGCCACCCGTTCCCGGAAGGAGATCACTTCCGGCGGAAGGCCGTGCTCGGACTCGTGGTCCCCGTCGTAGAGCGGCGCGAGGTGGTCCCGGAGGTCGATCACGTCCACCTCCGCACCGGCCTCCTCCGCGCCCCGGGCCGCGCACGCCAGCAACCGGCGGTTGAACGAACCTTTCCTCAGACTTCCCGCGAACGCGGCGATTCGAATAGTCATATAGGAAGTGTAGTCATTCACCACCGACTTGTTGAGGAGCGTACCATGCCAACCATGAATACCATTCCGATTTCCTCCAACGTCCGCAACCTGCCACCGTCCTCCACGCTCGCGGTGAGCGCGAAGGCGAGGGAGCTCAAGGCCCGCGGGGTGGACGTCATCGGCTTCGGGACCGGGGAGCCGGACTTCGACACCCCGCGCCACATCGTCGAGTCCCTGCACCAGTCCGTCGACGGGGGCCTGACCCGGTACGCGCCGTCCCCGGGTTCGATGGACTGCCGCGATCGGATCGCGAGCAAGCTCCGCGACGAGAACGGGATCCCCGTCGAGGGGCGCGACGTGGTGGTGACGGTGGGGGGCAAGCAGGCGATCTACCTCGCCATGAGCTGCCTCATCGAACCCGGTCGCGGTGACGAGGTCCTGCTGGTGTCCCCGGCCTGGGTGTCGGTGCCCGCGATCGTCGGGGTCTGCGGGGGGGTGCCGACCGAGGTGTCGGGCACCGTGGAGACCGGCTGGAAGATCACGCCGGAGCAGCTCGAGCAGGCGATCACCCCGCGCACCGTCGCGGTGATGATCAACTCCCCCTCCAACCCCTGCGGGACCGTCTACTCGCCCGACGAGCTCCAGGCCCTCGCGGAGGTGATCGAGCGACATCCCGGACTCACGCTGCTCTCGGACGAGATCTACGAGAAGCTGATCTACCCCGAGATCGACCCCGACGTCCGGCACTTCTCGATCGGCTCCATGCCCGGCATGGCGCAACGGACGATCACCGTCAACGGGCTCAGCAAGGCCTTCGCGATGACCGGATGGCGCATCGGCTACCTCGCCACCCCCGCCGGCGAAGGCGCCTTCGCCGCGAGCGCCGCCAAGCTGCACTCGCAGATGGTCAGCTCGATCCCCGCGTTCTGCATGCCCCCGATCATCGAGGCCCTCGATCACGGGGCCCCGGAGGTCGAGCGGATGCGCCTGAGCTTCGCCGAACGGGGCCGGCTGATGTTCGGACTCCTCGACGACATCGACGGCATCCGGTGCGTCCGCCCCTCGGGGGCCTTCTACTGCTTCCCCGAGCTGTCGGGCTGCTTCGGGCGGACGTCGCCCGGCGGCGCGAGGATCGAGAACGCGATGGACTTCTGCAACGCCCTCCTGGAGGAGGCCAGCGTCGCGGTGGTTCCCGGGACCGACTTCGGCCCCACCGCGGCGGACTGCTGCCGCCTGAGCTTCGCGGCCAGCGAGGCGGAGATCACCACCGGCTGCACGCGACTCGCCGAGTTCGTCTCCTCGTTGACGTGACGCCCGGGCCCGTCCCCGCGGCAGCGAAGCAGATCACCTCGGCCTCGCGGGGTGGTCCTGGAGGGTCCTCGGTTGGATGGGGGGGGCCGCGCCGGATCAGGTGGCGCCGACGGAGATGTCCATCGGCTGGGCGCTGGGCTCGTAGTTGGGCTGCAGTGCGATGTTCAGGGGCAGGCGCATCCCGTCGGGATCCTTGGGGATGTTGTCCTCGTCGATGATCCGCTGGATCGCCATGATCCCCTCGATGAGCATCTCGGGTCGCGGGGGGCAGCCGGGGACGTAGACGTCCACGGGGATGAACTGGTCCACGCCCTGGACCACCGCGTAGGTGTCGAACACCCCGCCGGTGGAGGCGCAGGCACCCATCGAGATCACCCACTTGGGCTCGGCCATCTGCATGTAGATCCGCTGCAGCACGGGGAGGCTCTTGATGCCGACCCGGCCGGCCACGATCAGGAGGTCCGCCTGCCGGGGGCTGAAGCGCATCACCTCCGCACCGAAGCGCGAGAGGTCGAAGCGGCTGCAGGCGGTCGCCATCAGCTCGATCCCGCAGCAGGCGGTCGCGAACGGCAGCGGCCAGACGCTGGAACGCCGGGCCCAGTTGACCACCCGGTTGAACTGGGTGGTCAGGATGCTGTCGTGTGGAAGTGCGGCTTCGATGCCCATGGACTGATCTCCTGGGCTGATTCTACCCGCTTCCCGGCCCGGTTTCGCGGACAAAGGGACGGCTGGCCATGAATCAGTGCCCCCCGGCCCCGAGCAGCCCATCGGGGCCGATTCCCGGCCCCGTCGGCCCGCCTCAGCGATCGGTGAGCTTCCGGAAGTCCTCGCGAGCATGGACCATCCGGAAGAGCCGATCGACCTTCATCATCCGGAAGAGGTCCCGAAGGTGGCCGTTGAGGCCGAAGATCGCGGTTCGCATCCGGCGTTCCCGGGCCTGGCGCCGCAGCTCGACGCACATCCCGAGGCCCATGCTGGAGAGGACGGACACCGCCGACATGTCCACGACCAGCCACCGGCACCTCGAGTCCAGTTCGTCGAGGGCCTCGCGGATCTCGTGCTCGATGATCGGGGCCTCCCGCTGCCCGATCGCCGGGGTCACCAGCCGGGCCACCACCGCGCCCGGGGTCCTCGAGATGGAGACGAACTGGGCTCGCTGGTCCGCGAAGGGGGTTCGGTCTGGATGGTCTGTAGCGTCCGCGTTGGTGAGTGGGGTGTTCATGGCCTCCGCATCGGCCGTTGACCGGCGGGGCTTGTGCGGCGGTGGCCTTCACGAGCCGCGTGGGATCGGTTCCCGAGGGGTGTGCGGGCTCTGTGGGTTGTGCGGGTCCGATACCGTGGCATCCCGCCCCGCAGGCGTACTCGACGAGTGCCCGGGACCGCACGCGGTCCCCGGACCGACGTCCGTGGCCGCACGCCGCGTCGCCGGGCGGATCCACCTTTCCTGACTAGGAGGCACCCTGTCGTCGGCGTTCAAGCCTCGCGGGATCGACGGAGAGGGTGCCCGCGGAGATCGCGCTCGTCGGCCCGGACTCGGCCGGGGCGGGTGGCTCGGTGGCCTCCGCGCGTTCGAGCGGTTCGACCTCGATCAGGGGCGCCTCGCCTCCCCGTGCAGGAACCTGCGGTGCGGGCTCCGCGGGGGCCTGGGGACGCTCGAGCCGCGCCATCGCCTGGTTGACCCGGGTGGTCACCGCCCGTTCGATCTCCATGACCCGGCGCAGGGTGTCGTTCATCGATTCGACCAGGCCATGCGACTGGTCGCGGAGCTCGGAGACCCGGCCCTGGAGGCGGGATTCGAGCTCCTGGACCTCCGCCGAGCGGCCGTGGTCGTCGTCCGTGCGCGCCGAGGCGCGCTCGACCAGCCGGGTGAGCGACTCGATGGCGAGTTCCGCGGCCTGCGTGCGTTCATGGAGTCGCGCCTCGACCTCGGCGGCCCGCTCGAGGAGCCCCTCGAGTCGCTCGAACTCCGCGGTGGTCAGGGTGCTCGCGGGCGCCCCGGGCTCCCTGCCGGCGGTCGATGCCTGCTTGAGCCGGTCGATCTGGGACTCGAACGCCCGGAGCATCCTCGCCCCGAGCATGAGTCGCCGGTCGAGCTGGCTGACGGTCTTGTCGGCCTTCGCGCCCTTCGCGGCCCCTCGGACCTTGCCGGTCTTTCCGGCCTTTCCGGCCTTTCCGGCCTTCGCGCTGGTTCCGTCCGGTCCGGTGTCGGTGGGGGCGCTTGAGTCGCGCCCGCTCAGGTGCATGGACCTGGTGCGCGCCGCCCGCTCGAAGTCCCCGCCACTGGCCTCGGTGGCCAGGGGCGCCGCGTCCTCGCGGGCGTCGTCCCTACGTTGCTGGTGGATCGCCTTCCTCGCCCGTGCCGCGGCCAGTCGCGCGGCCTCCTTGAACTGCGCCGCGCTCGGGGCGCCGGCGTCGGGGCCGGCGGTCCCGTCCTTCGTCTCCCCCGCGTCCGTCTGGTCGGTTCCTGGCGACTGGGTCCGGTCGAACTCGTGGTCCATTGCATCCTCCGCATGCGCCCGAGGGCGTCGGCATCCTTGCCTCTTCACCGGTCATGGTGCGGGGTCATGGTACATGAATCCCGGTCCCTCGGTCCGGTCGGGAGTGACCCGATCCGCGAAGGGACAAGGCGGCGTCCGCCGCGTCCTTTCACCCGGTGCCGGCCGAGGTTCCCATGCCGGCGAGGGTGGTCTCCCCGATCAGTCGCCTCTGGGCGTCCCGCAACCGCGCGAGCAGCGGGTTGTCGCAGCGGATCGAGGTGTCATCGACCAGCTCGAACGCGACGTCCATGAGTTCCCCCGCCGAGACCTGCTCGGGAGGCCTCGCCAGCACGTATCCCTCGCCCCGTTCCAGCTGGTGCAGGAATCCCCGCTGCTCGAGCCGCTCCAGCAGGATCCCGACGAAGGCCGGGGGCAGCCCCGTCGCACGGACCACCGCCGGACCGTCGGTCGCCTGCCCCTCGCTGAACCCTTCCGAGACCAGGGCCATCACCGTGAGGATCGAGGCGGGGTCGATCATTGCTTCGTCCTCGAGGCCCTCCACCCGGGCGTCCCGCCCCCGGAGCATCTGCACCAGGGCCGCCACCTCGAGTCCCACGAGGACGAACATCCACATGAGGTACATCCAGAACATGAAGACCGGGATCAGCCCCAGGGAGCCGTAGAGACTGCTCACGCCGAACGCGTTGGCCATGTACGCCCCGAGGGAACGCTTCCCGATCTCCAGGAGCACCGCCGCGACCAGGGCGCCGATCATCGCCGGTCGGATCCGGACCCTGGCGTTGGGCACCCACAGGTAGACCACCAGCATCAGGATCCAGAACATCCCGATGCTGGAGACCACGTCCACGGTCACCGCCAGCCAGGTCCATTTCGGCAGGGTCGCCAGCACCGAGGCCAGGTTGCCCCAGATCCACGGCATCAGGCCCAGCAGCACCGGGCCGAGGGTCAGCACGCACCAGTACACCAGCAGTCGCCGGGTCCAGGATCGACCGGTGCGGGCCCGGTAGATGACGTTGAAGCTGTTCTCGATCGTGACCATCACCCACAGTGCGGAGAAGAGGACGACCACCATGCCGATCCAGCCGAGCCCCGCGAGGTTGACGTTCGCCGCGGTGGAGACGAACCCGTCCACCCAGTCCCCGAGTCCGACCGCCTTCCCGGGGGTCGTCGCATCGAGCTGGGGCGGAATGATCTGCACCTCGTTCAGTCCCACCGCATCGATCAGCCGACCGATGATCCGCTGGAAGTCCTCGCCCAGCAGGCTGCGGGCCGCCACGGTGAAGACCACCAGCACCGGCAGGATCCCGAAGAGCGTCCGGAAGGCCAGGGACGCCGCCATCTGCGGCGCCCGGTCCTGGGCCAGGTGACGCAGGCAGAACCGTGCGATCTCGAAGCCGTTCCGGATCCGCTGCTGGACCTCGTCGAGGTTGCGGCGCGGCTCGTGGACCGCGGTGTTGAGCCACGCGAGGGTCTCGGACAGTCGTGTCCTGAACGACCGCTTCTCGTCCGGCGACGGTGGCTTCGGCGGGTCGACCTGGTCGGGTGGGGGGGGGTGCATGCACTGGCCTTCAGGGTCTGTATCGGTCGATTAGCCTACTGGATCCGTGGAATCTCACCGCCCGTCCACCCGGTCATCCGCCTCCTGCAAGCTAGAATCGACTCCATGCCCCGTTCCTCGCGCCCATCCCGTCATGCCTACACCGATAAGTCACGCGGACCCAGGCTGCAGAAGGTCCTCGCCGAGGCGGGGGTCGCCTCGCGCCGGGCCTGCGAGGAGCTGATCGAATCCGGCCAGGTCACGGTGAACGGTGACGTGGTCGACGCGCTTCCGGCCTGGGTGGATCCCGAACAGGACCGCATCGTCGCCGAGGGCCGGGTCCTCGGTCGCACCCGCCGCAACGTCTACGTGATGCTCTTCAAGCCCCGGGGGACCGTCTGCACCAACCACGATCCCGAGGGCCGACGACGGGCGATCGACCTCGTGGCGCATCCGGGGAAGCCGCGGCTCTACCCGGTGGGGAGGCTGGACGTCGACTCCTCGGGCCTGGTCCTCCTGACCAACGACGGCGAGCTGTCCAATCGCCTCACGCATCCCCGGTACGGGGTCCACAAGGGGTACGAGGTCACGGTGGGCGGCCGTCTCGACGAGTCCGACGTGGAACGACTGCAGTCGGGCATCTTCCTCGCCGACCGCTCGCGACGCTCGGCCTCCCGGACCTCGCGTTCCCGGCTGCGGATCATCAAGCGGGACCGCGACCGGACCCGGCTGTACATGGAACTCCGCGAGGGTCGCAATCGCCAGATCCGTCGAATGCTCGCCCACGAGGGATTCCCGGTGAAGAAGTTGCGTCGGGTCCGCATGGGCCCCCTCCAGTTGCGAGGGCTCGCCCCGGGGAGCTGGCGGGAGCTTTCGGCGGGCGAGTTGACCAGCCTTCGTCGCGCCGCCTACCGCATTCGCGACCGGGTTCGAGGTGATTCCGCCAAGCCGTGAGGCACCAGTGGGTTGGAACGTCCCAGAACCCGTACTTAAATTCACAAAACACTTCACTGCAATTGATTTTCATTCGCAATTGGGATAAGCTTCGAGGGCTTCCCTCCCCGATATCCTGTCGGGCTCACACACACACACTTCGGTAACCCTCCTTTTTCCAGGGCTCTACCGACCAGGAGACTTCCAGAGATGCTTCGTTCCATTGCTTTCTTGGCACTGACCGGCACGCTGGCCACCACCGCTGCCGGTGGCGTCGTCAACCCGCTGGTTCCCGGCTGGGCTGGCACCCCCGGTACCTACACGGCCACCTTCAACAACGAGGTCGCACCCTTCACGAGTGCCTTCTCCCCGGTTGCCGGTCTGGGGGGAGACGGCAATGTCTCCGATCTGGGGTCCGAGGGTCCCGTCCTCTACCAGACCAATGCAGGTGCCTTCCTCACGTCTACGGGAAACATCTACAACCTCCAGTCAACGCTGGCCTTCGAGTTGCAGGGAACCGGCCCCGTGCAGGAAGCCGTGTTGAACCTGAGCACCCTCTCGTTCGGGACCTCCATCGATTTCTCCAACGTCAGCATGTACGTCGTGGCCGCCGACGGCACTCGTCTGGACCAGCTTGCCGACGCGGAAGTGATGTTCATTCCCCCCGGCGGCCCGCCCGTCGAGACCAGTGCCTACGTCTTCGATTGGTCCGGCATCGACTTTGAGGTCGCGGCGTGGGGCATAACCTTTGGTTCTTTGGAGACTTCGAGCGCCCTCACCGGCGTCCAAGTCGCCGTCAACACCATTCCCGCTCCCGGAGCGCTCCTCGCCCTCGGACTGGTCGGTGCCGTTCGGCGTCGAAGAAGCTAAAATACGAAACGGATTCCATCGAGGGATCCCTTCATCAGCCCAGAGGGTCTCCTTCATGTCCACCCACGCCCCCGTTCAAGACACCGTCTCCCCCTCCGGGATCATGGACCGGTTGAAGACCGAGACCCGGTCCAACCACGACGAGGCGGAGCGGAACGGATTCGGAGTGCGGGTCATGGAAGGGGGGCTCACCATCGAGTTGTACGTGGAGCATCTCGCTGCCTGGCACGAGATGCTTTCACATCTGGAGCAGACCCTCCGCGAGTCCTCCCATCCGATGATCGCTTCGGTCTGGCACGAGGGGCTCGCCAAGCAGGAGCTGTTGACCCGTGACCTCGACCACTTCGATTCCGACCCCACCTCCCTCGACCCGTCCGTCTCCAGTGCGGTCGGTGACTTCAAGGGGATGGTCGACGAGTACGCCGGGGACGACCCCGCGTCGCTGCTCGGGGTCCTCTACGTCCTCGAGGGATCCACGATGGGGGGGAGCGTGATGAAGCCCCGGATCGCCAAGCAGCTCGGGCTCACCTCCGGGTCCGGCCTGAACTACTACGGCTGCTACGGACACCAGGTCCGGGTGCGATTCGACGACTTCAAGTCCCGGATGGGGACCGCGGTCGATGGTTCCGGGGCCGA
>PKCS01000029.1 GCA_002862305.1 Phycisphaerae bacterium
GGCTCCCGACCGATGATTGCCCGGACCGGTCCTCGGGGCCCCGCTCCGTCGCGGTCCGGGCCGGGCTTCAACCCCGCGTCACGCAGACCAGGCTCAGGTCGTCCGGCGGCCTCAGCGAGCCTCGACCGCGGTCCACCAGTGCCTCCAGGCGACCGACCAGGTCCTCCCCCCGCTCGACCTCCCCCAGTGTCCTGAACACCTCGAGGTAGTTGGCGTTCTGTCCCTGCAGTTCCGCCACCGTCGCCCCGGGGCCCGCGAACGCCTGCTCGAACCCGTCGGTGTGGACCAGCAGTCGTTCACCGGGTTCCAGGCGATCCTCCATCACCTGGTAGTCGTGGTCGTCGAAGATCCCCAGCGCGGGTCCCGCATCCGTGGTGTCCAGCGGATCCAGTGCGGACCGGCCGAGCCGCAGCGGGGGGGGGTGCCCTGCGCTGGCGTAGCGAAGCCGGCCCTGCTCGCAGTCCACGATGACGTAGACCCCGGTCGCGAAGCGGTGGCGCCCGCCGGGCAGCTGGAGCAGGGATCGGTTCAGCACGTCGAGCACCCGTCCCGGATCCACCACGCCCTCCCCCGTGACCGGGACGAATGCCCTGGCCATGGCGATGGTCATCAGCGCGGACCCCACCCCGTGCCCCGCCGCGTCCATCAGCAGCACGCCGAGGTGACGATCGTCCAGCTGGACCGCCTGGTAGAAGTCGCCCGAGACGTACGAGGACGGCCGCCACATCGCGGAGACGGACACCGTGCCCAGCGAGGGCATCGATCCCGTGAGGAATTCCCTCTGGACGATGGAGGCCGACTGGAGCTCCTCGTCGATGAGGTCGATCTGCTCGTGCACGTTCCCCATGAGCCTGCGGTCGAGTTCGCGTTCACCCGCCAGTTCCAGCACCCTTCGATTGCGCTCCAGCAGTCCGCACAGGAACGGCGCGAGCACCGCCGGCGGAGTGTCCCCGGGCATCCGCACCAGGGCATGCATCGGAACCGGACGTTCGGTCCCGTCGCCGAGGACCACCACCGGCAGATGACGCTCCTCGGCCTCCAGGGCGAGTGCACCAAGCATGCCGGGGGGATGATGGGCACCCGCCGCCTCCACCACGATCACCGCCTGGCAGCCGTCGAGGTCCTGCGGTCGTCGACTTCGGACCTCGACGCCCGGGAAGCTCCCGGTGCACCAGTGCCCGGCCAACTGCTCCCCGAGTCCGAGGCATCGGACGCGGTCCTCGTCGGGTGCGATCAACAACAGTGGTGGTCGGGTGCGCGCGGACATCGAGGGACCTCCCGGGTGACAAGCCGGCAGTCCTTGGATCGTCTCAGCGGAGGCGCTGCTTGAGGCAATCGTGGGGGATCTCGATCTTATCCCCGCGTTGGAGCCCCAGTTCCTCGATCCTGCCCGCTCCCAGCTCGATCGCGTACTGGGCGCCCATGGTGCTGGGGTAGCGGGGGAGGCGGGCCTCGTAGTCGGTCATCGACTCCCCGGGCGCCCTGGGCGGCTCGATCTTCATCTCGTAGATCGTGGTGATCCGCCCCATGCCGTCGAGGAACATGATGTCGATGTCGATCAGGCAGTCCTTCATCCAGAATCGCCGGACGAGGCTGTTCGGGAACACGAAGATCATCCCCCGGTCCCGCGCCAGCTCCGTGCGGCCCCCGAGCCCGCGGGCGATCGACGCGGAGTCACTCGCCACCTCGAGTTCGAAGGTCTGCCCCTTGATCTGGATGGTCTCGGTCGGTCCGCCCTCGCACCCGCACCCGGACAGCACCAGGCAGCTCGCGAGGAAGGTGATCATCAGCAGTGGCCCGGGTCGGTTCATGGGTGGATCCTCAGCAGGTCGTAGTCGCTCGCACGCAGCCGGTCGCGATGCCCGCTCCCGTCGCGTTCGGCCCAGCCCCGAAGACGTTCGGGATCGAGTCCGCCCACGAACTCGTCCGCGGTCATCGGACCCGCATCTTCCTGCATTTCGCAGGTTCGCGCCAGAAGCCCGATGATCATTTCCGGTCGCGCGCCCTCCGCCCGAAGCCGTCCAAGGGTCAGGTCGCCGTCGCGCTTGGCGAGCCGCCGTCCCCGTTCGTCGAGGAGCAGCGGCAGGTGCCACCACCTCGGTGCGTCCCCGCCCAGCAGGCCCGTGATCCTCTGCTGCAGTCCCGCGGAGGGGAGCAGGTCGCTCGCACGCACCACGTCGGTCACGCCCTGGTCGAGGTCGTCGACCACCACCGCCAGCTGGTAGGAGGGGGTGTCCCGCCTGGTCCAGACGATGGGATCCCCGAATCGCCCCGACACGTCGACCTCCCGTTCGCCGAGGAGCTGGTCACGGACGGTCTCCGGTCCGGGATCCACCATCAGGCGGTGGTTCCCGGTCCTCCTCGTGAACCCCATGCGGTCCGGACTCGTCGGTCGCATCGCCACGGTCGAGATCGTCGAGCCCTCCCCGGCGTGGGGAGCCCCGAGGGCCTCCGCCGCCGCGCGGAGTTCTCGACGCGATCGCTGGCAGCTGAACACGAGACCGGCCTCGGACAGCGGCTGCATCGCCGACGCATAGTGGTCGATCCGGTCGGACTGTCGCCGCTCCGGACCGTCCCAGTCGATCCCGAGCCAGCGCAGGCCCTCGATGATCACGGCCTCCCACTCCGCCCGGCAGCGGTCCCCGTCGAGGTCCTCCATGCGCAGGACGACGTTCCACCCGAGTCGCCTGGCCAGTGCCCAGCCCACCAGGAGACTGCGCACGTTGCCGAGGTGGAGGTCCCCGGTCGGGGATGGAGCCAGCCTGGTTGTTCGTCTTTCGGGGGTCATCGGGTGACCAACCTTACCCGACGCTTTCACCGGTCGAGGTGCCCTTCCTGCCTCCTCGAGCCGGTTCCGGTCCCGGATCACCATGCCCCGCTATACTGGCCGTGTCCGTCATCCACCCTTCAACGGCGTTCGATGCCCCGGGAACCGCGCACCATGACAGATCAGACCCAGAAGGTCGAGAAGCTCACCGAGGAACAGGTCACGGCAGGGCTCGAATCCCTCCCGGAGTGGTCGCAGAACGGTGACTCCATCCAGCGGACCATGACCTTCGACGACTTCGTACAGGCGATGCGGTTCGTGAACCGCGTCGCGGACGAGGCGGAGCGGGCGCAGCACCACCCCGACATCCTGGTCCGCTACAACAAGGTGACCCTCACGCTGTCGACCCACGATGCCGGCGGGCTGTCCGCCAAGGACCTGGGCTTCGCGGCCACCTGCGACACCTTCAACGGCTAGATCATCCGCAACGGCTCGATCGGCCGGAACCGAGAGGTCGGCCGGCGGTCTCCCGGCCAGCAGCGTCCGAGTCCGGGCCCATCCGGTCCCGGGTGGGCCTGCACGTTGTCCGGTCGCGATTCCCGCCCCCGGCGGACGCTCAGAGCACCGCTTCGAGGACCCGGCGCATGTGGCTCGCCCTCGCCGCACGCGCCTCCTCCTCCGGACAGTCCGGCCCGAGCTGCATCGTGGCCTCGAGGTGGGCGGGCTGGACGTCCAGCATCAGCTGGTGCACCGTTCTCAGTCCCGGTCGCTCGATGAGGCCGAGACTCTGGCCGAGCCTGAGGAGGCTGAGCAGCCTCGTGGACTCGTTGAGCCCGAGCAGCCGTGCGGAACGAAGCGTCGCGAGCGCCCTCTGGACCTTGTCCTCGAGCATGATCCGCCGTTCGGTCAGGATCAGGTTCCGCGAGCTCCGCTCGTACCTCAGCAGCAGGGGGACGACGTCGTCGTTGAACTTCTCGAGGAGTTCCTCCTCGGAGTGCCCCAGGGTGATCTGGTTCGAGATCTGGAAGAGGTCGCCACAGGACTCGCTGCCCTCGCCGTGGTAGCCACGCACCGCGAGGTGCAGGTCCTTCGCGGCCTGGCGGACCCGGCCCAGTTCCTCGGTCATCTTCAGGCCCGGCAGGTGCAGCATCACCGAGAAGCGAATCCCGCAACCCACGTTGGTCGGGCACGCGGTGAGGAATCCCCAGCGCGGGCTGAAGGCGAAGTCCAGGCTGGACTCGAACTCGTCGCGAATGGCGGACACCCTCGCGAAGGCCTCCCTCAGCGCGAAGCCGGGGGCCAGGCTCTGCATCCGGAGGTGGTCCTCCTCGTTCACCATGACGCTGAGCCGCTTGTCGGTCGAGAGCGCGACGCCCCGGGGGAACGTCGCGTCCGCGAACTGGTGCGAGATGAGGTGGCGTTCGACCAGCATGGTCCGCTCGTGCTCGTTGAGCTCCTCCATCTCGAGCCAGTTGAGTCCGTCCTCCCGGTCCGCGAAGACGGGGCACCTCCGGACGATGCCCACCACCTCGTTTCGGTCGGGGTCGCTCGCCCGACCTACGAAGGGGACCCCGGCGAGGTTCCTGGCCAGTCGGACCCGGCTCGAGAGGACGATGTCGGATTCCGAGCCCGACTCCCCGAGCCATGAATAGGAATCGTTGGCGTTCATGTCAGTCGTGGTCCCCGAGCAACGGGCCGCTGAGGCCCTGCAAGGTGTCCCGGATCCTCGCCGCGCGTTCGTACTGCTCGGTGGCGATCGCCTCGTTCAACTGCTTCAGCAGCCGGGTCCTCTGCACCTGCCGGTCCAGGTGGCCGCTGGCCTGTTCGGGGACGTGCCCGCAGTGGTGGGTCGCGCCGCCCTGCGCCCGGCTGATGAGCGGCTCCAGCTGCTTCTCGAACGCCTGGTAGCAACCCGGGCACCCCAGCACCCCGTGTCGCCGAAAGGCGGAATGGGTGAGGCCGCATTCCCTGCAGGCTCGTGGCCCCGCTTCCACGCCTCCCGGCTGGACGGGCAGCTTCTTGGCGATCTTCGCCGGGAGCTGGCCCGCGGCGCCCCCGTACCCCTGCGCACTCGCGCACTCGGGGCAGAGGTGGATTTCATGCTTCTGGCCGTTCTTGATCAGGACCTCGTGAACCTGAGCGGGCTTCTCGCAGAGATCGCATTTGTGTTCCATGACGACGCAGTCCTTGCCCCAACGATATCGTGCCGGGGCGCCGGGAGACTTGACTTTCGTCAAATAGCTCGAGGATTACCCCGGCATTTCAGTCGGCGAGGGCCGATCTGATCGACATCAGCCGGCGCAGGAGCGCGGGCACGTCGTCCAGCCGCTGCATGGTCGAGGAATCGCTGCGCGCCGCCTCCGGCTCGGGGTGGCATTCGAGGAACAGCGCGTCCACTCCCGCGGCCACCGCCGCGCGGGCAAGGAGCCCGGCACGGTCCGGCCGCCCCCCGGTCTGGGTCGAGGTCCCCCCCGGCAGCTGGGTGGAGTGCGTGACGTCGAAGCACACCGCCGCCTGGTGCCGGGTGCTCAGGTCCATCAGGTCACCCAGTCCGATGAAGTCGTTGACCAGCCGCTCGTACCCGAAGAACGTCCCGCGTTCGGTCAGCATGACCCGCGAGCCCCCTGCCTTGCGCAGCTTCCCGAGCACGTTCTCCATCTGTTCCGGTGCCAGGAACTGGCCCTTCTTGACGTTCACCGGCCTGCCGGTCTCGGCGACCGCGCTCAGCAGGTCAGTCTGGCGACACAGGAACGCGGGGACCTGGAGCAGGGAGACGGTGTTGGCCGCCGGTTCGGCCTGCTCGGGCTGGTGGATGTCGGTGCAGGTCGGCACCTGGAGACGCTCCTTCAGCTCCGCCAGCGCCTCGAGTCCCTCGTAGAGACCGGGGCCCCTCGGGGAGTCGATGCTCGAACGGTTCGCCTTGTCGAAACTCGCCTTGAAGACGAACTGGATCCCCAGGTCCGAACAGGCCTCCTTCAGCTCGGAGCCGATCCTGAGGTTGATCTCCCGGTCCTCCAGCATGCAGGGGCCGGCGATCAGCAGGAGTGGTCTCCCGGGGCCCGGGGAATCGAACCAGCTGAGCAGGTCCGCGGAGTGGGATTCTGGATCTGATGCTGCCATGGCTCGTCCTCCCGACCTTCGGTCTGGCGCCCCGGTGAGTGTATCCGGAGGCATTTGAACGTGCTTGGCGGGTTATTTGTCGTCTTCCCGCATGATGCGCCAAAGACCGGTCCCCAGTTCGCCGACACATCCACTGGCGGAGTCCATCGAGACCGGTTCCGCGTGGCAGGACCAATTTCGTTCTTTTGTCGAACCGGATCCTGCCTATCATCGAAGTGGTCTCGGAGGTCGTCATGGCACATCTACCCAGGGAACCGGAAGCCTTCGGTGAACAGGTCGCGAAGATGCTCGAGCGGAGCTTCCCCGACCGGGAGGCCGAGCTGGTGGGTCCGATGGACCTGCTCGTCGGCGGACGCCACCTCGGCCTGGACAACCTCTACCGCCTGGTGCTGCGGGAACCCGCACGTGGCACCGAGATCGTGCAGGACTACCTCGAGAAGATCCTCGAAGGCGACTCGATGCTCAACCTGCCGCTTCCCCTCCAGGTCGCCCGAGGCAAGATCATGCCCAGGATCCAGCCGACCAGCGTCTTCGAGCGGCTTGATCGCGAGCAGGTCGCCCACGTGCCCTACGTGAACGACACGGTGATCGTGTTCGTCATCGACCTTCCCGAGGTGACGGTCTCCATCACCACCGAGCAGATGATCAGGTGGGGGCTCCAGCCCGACGACCTGGAGTCGATCGCCCGAGCCAACCTCGCGAAGTACGCCCCGGAGCTCCGGGTGCGGATCGTCGAGAGCTCCGACGGCGGCCGCGCCGCGATGGTCTCGCAGCACGACGGGTACGACGCGGCCCGGCTCCTGCTCACCACCCTCCACGACCGACTCGCCCCGCAGCTGGACGGCGACTTCCTCGTGGCCACTCCGGCCCGGGACTGCTTCGTGGCCATCAGCGCCGGACCGGATCCCTTCGTGGCCAGGCTCAGGGACAAGATCGGGGCCGATTTCCGCCGCCTGCCGTATCCCATCACCCGGGAACTGTTCCTGGTCACCCGCGACGGGGTCGCGGGGACCGCATCCGATGCGGCGTGATACGCTGTCGTCGTGATCCTGCTCATCGACAACTACGACAGCTTCACCTGGAACCTCGTCCAGAGGATCGGGGAGCTGGACCCGGGTCTCGAGGTCCGGGTGGTCCGCAACGACGAGATCGACGCCGATGAGGCCCGGCGCCTCGATCCGCGACGACTGATCATCTCGCCCGGTCCCTGCACCCCGCGCGAGACCGGCAACACCCGGGCGATCCTCGAGTCGCTCCAGGGCCGGATCCCGGTGCTCGGGGTGTGCCTCGGGCACCAGACGATCGGCGACGCCTCGGGCATGACGGTCCGTCGATCGGACGCGCCCGTCCACGGCAAGACCTCCCCCGTGCACCACGACGGACGAGGCATCTTCTCCGGGATCCCCTCGCCGTTCGAGGCCACCCGCTACCACTCCCTCGTGATCGAGCGCGACACCGTGGACCTCGAGCGATTCGAGATCTCCGCCTGGCTCGAGGACGGCACCGTGATGGGGATCCGCGGCCTGGGCATCGACGCCCCCCTCGACGGGGTCCAGTTCCACCCCGAGAGCTTCCTCACCACCGAGGGGCCTCGCCTGCTGGCCAACTTCATCGGGTCCCCGGGGGGCTGAACGCCGGGCCGCCGGCTGCTAAGATCACGGCGGAGGTCATGACCGTGTCTGAAGCCCATTCGATCGACGAGATCTCGTCCTACATCCTCGAGCAGGACCCCACCGAGGACACCGTCGTGCTCGGGGTCCACGGGACCGACTACCTCCTCGAGCTGACGCCGACCGTCTCCGGGGACGCCTTCCCCGCGCCTCGCTCCCGTCGCAACCGGAGGATCCGCGGGACCATCTCCGGGTGGGCGTTGAAGATGCATCGCGCGGAGGCCGGGGGCCGGTTCATCGAGCCCGTCCACGGGACGCCGCGAATCGTGCAGGGGACGGTGTACGAGGTCGACGCCCCCAACAACCGCCTGCTCATGGACGTGGTGGTCCCGATGTGGATCACCCTCGACTCCGCCACCACGGGGCAGTTCGCGTCGCAGTTCGCGCCCGGGGACCTCCTGAACTTCTACCTCGCGCCGGGCACCAGCTTCACGCCGGCCTGACCGCCCCGCGACTCCAGCTCAGTCGTCGCCCTCCGCGATCAGCAGCCTGATCGCCTCCTCCACCCGGTCGTTCCGGCAGTCGGCGACCCTCAGCCGGCCCTTCCGGTCGAACACGTAGTAATCGGGATACCCGTTGACCATGAAGCTGGTGCCCGTCCGGTTGCCCACGTCATGGCAGACCGGGTAGTTGATGCCCCGGCTCCGAACCACGCTCCCCATCCTGTCCGCACCTCGATCGTGGCAGACGCCGATCAGCACCACGTCGTCGCGGTACTTCTCGGCGATGGCGTTGTTCTTGGGGATCGAGGCGATGCACGGCGGGCACCAGGTGCCCCAGAAGTCCAGGACCACGATCCTGCCCTTCAGTGAACCGAGGTCAAGGGGCTTGCTGTTCATCCAGTTCGCCGCCTGCATCACCGGCGGACGCGCCGCGAAGGTCTCCGCCAGCAGACGCCTTCGATCCGGGGGATTCTCGTACAGCTGGTCCGGCAGCGGTGGTGGGGGGGTGGCCGCGGCCTGCTCGTCGGATTCCTCCTTCGTCCCGTCCGTCCCGACCTCCTCGGCCAGCAGCGTGCGGACGACCTCCTCCAGCCGCGCGGGGTTCAGTCCCATCGCCCTGAGCCTGCCCTTCCGGTCGATGACCCCGATCGTGGGCCAGAAGGACACCCGCCAGCTCCTGGCGCTCTGGCCGTTGTGGTCGATGAACAGCGGGTACTCGATCCCCGCCTGCCGGGCCACCTCGCCCATGCGATCGGATCCCCGACGGGAGTCGTGGACCCCCACGACGAGCAGTCCCTGGTCGCCGTACTCATCCATCAACCGGACGTTCTCCGGCAGCGCGGCCACGCAGGGTCGGCACCAGGTGCCCCAGAAGTCGACCACCACCACCTTGCCCTCGGTGTCGGTCAGGCGGGCCCGGCCTCCCTCGGCGTCCATGAGCCGGAGCGGGGGTGCCTTCCTGCCGGTCATCCTCTGATGGAGCTTCCGGGTGGCGGGATCCCCGAAGAACCAGTCGTCCGGGAACTCCTGGGAGGCTTCCGCGGCCGGGGACCCGGTCGCGTCCCCGGAGTCAGCACAGCCACCTAGGAGGAAGATCGAGAGCAGTATTATCGACGATGCCTGCATGCGAATCCCCTGATGCGTGGTCGTTGATACGTTGTAGCATACGGTGGTTCCCACTGCGCACGCTTTCATGGAGATGAGCTCACAATGCCAAAGACGGTAGGCATCGGACTGATCGGGACCGGCTTCATGGGCCGGGCCCACGCGAATGCATGGGGAGGGGTGAACCGCTTCTTCTCCCTGCGCGCGAAGTCCGTCCTCGACACCGTCGCCGGCATCGAGGAGGCGGATGCCGACGCATTCGCGCAACGCTGGTGCTTCGGACGATCGACCACGGACTGGCGGTCGATGCTCGACGACGAGCGGATCGACCTGGTCGACGTCACCACCCCCAACCACATGCACGCCCCGATGGCCATCGAGGCGCTCGCCTCGGGCCGGCACGTCACCTGCGAGAAGCCCATGGCCGGCACCCTCGAGGATGCACGGTCGATGCGCGACGCCGCCCGCAAGGCCGGCCGCAAGGGGGTGCACGCCTGGGTCTGGTTCAACTACCGGCGATGCCCCGCAGTGGCCTTCGCCCACCAGCTGGTCAAGCGAGGGCGGCTGGGGCGGATCTTCCATGTTCGCGCGCAGTACCTCCAGGACTGGGGGGGGCCGGAGACCCCGCTGCTCTGGCGGTTCGTCGGCAAGGAGGCGGGCTCGGGCGCCCACGGCGACCTCAATGCCCACATCATCGACATGGCGCGGTTCGTCACCGGCGACGAGCTCACCGAGGTGACCGGTGCCATCGAGGAGACGTTCATCAAGGAACGTGCGATCGTCGATGGTCCGGGCGCCGCGATCTCCGGAGGCCGTGCCGGCCGGCGCGGCCGGACCGGCCGATCGACCGTCGATGACTGCCTCACGTTCATGGGTCGCATGAAGGGCGGCGCGGTCGCCACCTTCGAGGCCACCCGCCTCGCCACCGGGAACCAGAACGCCAACAAGATCGAGATCAACGGTGAACGAGGCTCCCTGCGGTTCGACTTCGAGCGCATGAACGTACTCGAATGGTGGGACAACACCCTCGATCCGGGGCTTCGCGGCTGGAACCGCATCATGTGCACCGACTCCGAGGCCCATCCCTACGTGGCGAACTACTGGCCGGCGGCGCACCTGATCGGCTACGAGCACTGCTTCACGAGCATGTGCTCCGACATCCTCCGGGTCCTTTCCGGGAGGAAGTCGGTGGTGCCGCTCCCGACCTTCGAGGACGCCTACGTCACCCAGCGCGTGCTCCACGCCGCGACCCTCAGTGCCCGGGAGCGGCGACCGGTCAAGATGTCCGAGGTGAGGTGACGCATGGGCCCGACGGTCGATCGGATCCGGAGATTCCGCGAGACCAGGGACCGTGCCGTCGAGGCGCTCCTGTCCCTGCAGCGCGAGGACGGTCACTGGTGCGCGGAACTCGAGGGTGACTCGATCCTGCAGAGCGAGTACATCCTGATGAAGTGGATCCTCGGCCAGGAGCACGCACCCATGCGCGACGGCCGGGACGGCTGGGAGACCCTGTCCCGGATCGCGAACCACCTGCGGGACCAGCAGCGTCCCGACGGGGGCTGGGGCCAGTTCCCCGGGTCCGGCGTGGACCTCTCCGCGAGCGTGAAGGCCTACTTCGCGCTCAAGCTCATGGGCGACGACCCCCGCGCGGGGCACATGGTGGATGCCGTGGCCTGCATCCGGGCCCATGGCGGGGCGGAACGGTGCAACTCCTTCTCGAACTTCTACCTGGCCTGCCTCGGACAGATCCCCTGGAGCGCGGTGCCCGCGATCCCGCCCGAGATCGTCAGGCTCCCCCGGTGGTTCTACTTCCATCTCGACAAGGTCAGTGCCTGGACCCGGACCATGATCCTCCCCCTCGCCCTGGTGACCACCCTCCGGCCCACCCGGTCCCTCGGGGAGGCGCTGGGCATCGACGAGCTCTTCGTGGACCAGTCCCAGCGTCACCGGCTGACCATGCGCGAGGAGACCCCCCGGTTCTGGGGCCTCTTCTTCAAGGGCGTGGACCGGGTGCTCAAACTGCTCCACGAACCGCTTTCGGGCACCCGCTTCCGGCGGAACTCGATCCAGCGGTCCCTCGACTGGATCCTCGAGCGGGCCGGACAGGACGGCGATGCCGCCACCGACGGGCTCGGTGCGATCTTCCCCCCGATGGTCTACCTCCAGGTGGTCCTGATGGCACACGGTTACTCGCGGGACCATCCGGTGGTGCGTCGTGCCGAGGAGGAACTCGACGACTTCTTCATCGAGGACTCGCCGGAACGCATCCGCATCCAACCCTGCTTCAGCCCGGTCTGGGACACCGGCATCGCGCTCTACGCCCTGGCGGACTGCGGCTTCACCGCCGCGGACGAGCCGGCCGCTCGCGCGGCCGACTGGCTGAGGTCCAAGGAGTGCCGGTTCCAGGGGGACTGGATCAGGAACGTCCGGGGCTCGGTGCCCTTCACCGGCTGGTACTTCGAGTACCACAACGCCTGGTACCCGGACTGCGACGACACCGCGATGGTGGGCAAGGCCCTCCACCGGATCGGAGGGGAGGAGAACCTCGCCGCGAGCGGCCGGGCCCTGGACTGGATGCTGGCCATGCAGAACGACGACGGGGGCTGGGCCGCCTTCGACCGGACCGAGTCCCGGCCGATCCTCGAGTACGTCCCGTTCGCGGACCACAACGCGATGCAGGACCCTTCCTGCACCGACATCACCGGTCGGGCCCTGGAGTTCCTCCACTGGCAGGGGCTCGACACCACCCACCCCGCGGTCCGTTCGGGGATCGAGTTCATCAAGCGCTCGCAGGAACCCCAGGGCTGCTTCTTCGGACGCTGGGGGGTCAACTACATCTACGGCACCTGGCAGTCGATCGTGGGGCCGATCATGTGCGGAGCGGACCCCTCCGAGGACTGGCTGCAGCGGGCCGGGGCCTGGCTCAGGAGCGTCCAGAAGCCCGACGGCTCGTTCGGGGAGAGCGCGAACTCGTACGAGGACCCCTCCCGGATGGGGCAGGGCCCCTCCACCGCCAGCCAGACCGCCTGGGGTGCGATGGCCATGCTGGCGGTCCACGGGCCCGAGGACGAAGCGGTGCTGAGGGCGCTGGAGTGGCTCTCGGACAACCAGCTGGACGAAGCCGCCGCCGCGGATCCGTCCTCGAATCCGGACGGGGACCCGGCCGGATCCTGGTGCGAGACGGAATTCACCGGCACCGGCTTCCCGAAGGTGTTCTACCTCCGCTACCACCTCTATCGACTCTACTTCCCCGCGATGGCCCTCGGACGATTCATCTCCGCCGTGGAGCGTACGGGCAACGACGGCGCGATGGAGTCGACGCCGACCCTCTCCACCCCCTGAACGAACCCGGACCTCACTCGAGGCCGGTGGCGGCGCCCCGTACCGCGTTCGCGCCCACGAGGCCGTCGAGGCAGTCGACCAGCAGTCGTGCCGTCCGCTCCGAGACGTCCGTCTCGGGATTGAGCTCGACCGCGTCCACGAGCAGCAGCGGGGCGTGCCCGCCGATGATCCGCATCGCGGCCAGGGTCTGCCCGGGGTCGAGTCCGCCGACCACGCCGGTGTCCACGCCGGGTGCATGCTCGGGGTCCACCACGTCGACGTCGAAGCTCAGGCAGAACGGCTCGCCCCCGGGGGAGACGACCTCGAGGGCCCTCCGGATCACCGACTCGATCCCCTCCTCGTGGATCATCGCGGAGGAGAAGACCCGGATGCCCGCCTCCTCGAGGTGGACCTGCTCGCCGGGATCGATGTCCCGTGCTCCAACGAAGACCAGTCGCTCGGGATCGATCCGACCCTCGTCCCCGACCACTTCGCCGAGGTGCTCGACCTCCAGGCCGACCAGCGCGGCGGCACTCATGCCGTGGGGATTGCCCGATGGGGTCGTGAGGTGGGTGTTGATGTCGGTATGGGCGTCGAACCAGAGGACCCCCGGGGCGGGGTGTCCCGCCCGCCTCCTCGCCCTGGCCACGCCCGCGATCGACCCGGTCGCGAGGGAGTGGTCACCACCGATCACCAGGGGCAGGATCCCTTCCGAGGCGAGCCGCTCGGTCTCGTCCCGAACCAGT
>PKCS01000056.1 GCA_002862305.1 Phycisphaerae bacterium
GGGAGCCACCACGCGCTTCGCGCGATCGCGGAGCTCGCGGGGCGCGACCCCCGGGCGGCCGCCTGCCTCGAGCGCTTCCGCGCCCGGGTGGTCCGGGCGCTCGCGAACGTGGTCGACGTCCTGGATCCCGACGTGATCGTGCTCGGGGGCGGGGTCAGCAACCTCGAGGGGCTGCCGGAATCGATCGAATCGAGCCTGTCCGAGCACGTCTTCGGTGGTCAGTGCACCACCCCGGTGCGCCGTGCGGTGCACGGGGATTCCAGCGGCGTGCGCGGTGCGGCGTGGTTGTGACGCGATGAAGCACGACCAGGCAAGTTCCACCGCCCGCTTCGTGTCCAACGGGATCTACTGGGTCTCGCAGCACCCGAGGCTCTCGGTGGAAGTGCCCGATCCCCTGGCTCGCTGGACCGGGGAACTCACGCGGTGCCTGCTCGAGACCGGATCGCTTCGCCCTCCGGGCCTGGCCCGCAGGCTCCTGTTGTTGAAGGCGGGCCTGATGCAGGCCTGTGCGATCCCCGGGATCTACCTCCACCAGGTGCTGCGCAAGCGGTTGATCGAATCGCTCGCGGAACAGGCGATCGAGAACGGGACCCGGCAGGTGGTGGTGCTGGGAGCGGGGTTCGACACGTTGGGCCTTCGCCTCGCCGAACGCCACCCCGACTGCCGGGTGCTCGAGGTCGATCACCCCGCGACCCAGCGCGCCAAGCGGTCGATCCTCGAACACACCACCCTGCCCAGCGAGGGGTGCCGGTTCCTGCCGGCCGACCTGGGTCGGGAGGGACTCCAGTCGGTGTTGGAGTCCTGCCCGGATCACGATCCCGACCGGCCGACGCTGTTCATCATCGAGGGCGTGACGATGTACCTCGAGGAGCCCGCGATCCGGAGGATCCTCGCGGAGGTCGCCCGGCACTCCGGGGGTTCGGCGCTTCTCTTCACGTACATGGAGGAATACAAGCCGGGGTGCTTCGGTTTCCAGAACGCCCGCCGCGTCGCCTCCTGGTGGCTCGCTCTCCGCCACGAGCGGTTCACCTGGGGGATCCACCCCGATCGCCTGCCGGGGTTCCTCTCCGAATCCAGCTTCGAGCTTCGATACCACCGCACCGTCGAACAACTCCGCGACGAACTGCTGACCCCCCCGAATCGGAACGCACGCCTGGCGATCGGTGAACACACCGCCCTGGTCTCCCCCGTACAATAGGCTGATCCAGCCGGGAAGGAATCCGCATGCCACTCGTCAATGATGTCCAGTCCCGGGTCAACCAGACCGAGGTGCGCGAGATCGTGGCGCCGCGGTCGGTCGAGGAGATCCACCGCGCGCTCGAACGAGCCTCCGAGGAATCGCTCGCGATCTCGGTCGCCGGGGGTCGTCACTCGATGGGTGCACAGCAGTTCGGTACCGGCAACCTCCACCTCGACCTGAGCGAGTACCGGGGGATCGTCGACTTCGACCGATCGCGTGGGATCATCGAGGTCGAGAGCGGGATCATGTGGCCGGAACTCATCCGCTACCTCCACGAGAACCAGCAGGGATCGGAGACCGTCTGGGCGGTTCGCCAGAAGCAGACCGGGATCGACAACGTCTCGATCGGGGGGTCGCTGGCCTCCAACATCCACGGTCGCGGCCTGAAGTTCCCTCCGTTCATCAGCGACATCGATTCCTTCAGGATCCTCGACCATGCGGGGAACCAGCTCCGCTGCAGTCGCACCGAGCATCCGGAACTCTTCTCGCTGGCGATCGGGGGGTACGGCCTCTTCGGGGTGGTGACCCACGTGTCCCTGCGCCTGGTGCCCCGCCAGGTCGTCAAGCGGATGGTCGAGGTCATCGCGGTCCGAAACCTGATCCCGCGGATCGAGGCGGCGGTCGAGGAAGGGTTCCTCTACGGGGACTGCCAGTACTCGATCGATCTCTCCGGGGACGAGGAATTCCACCCCGGGGTCTTCTCCTGCTACAAGCCGGTTCCCGACGACACCCCGGTCCCCGAACAGAGGAAGCAGATGGCCGGAAGCGACTGGGCGGCCCTGTACCGGCTGGCGCGGACCGACAAGGCCAGGGCGTTCAGCCAGTACGAGCAGTTCTACCTCGGGACCTCCGGCCAGGTCTACTGGTCCGATGCACACCAGTTGTCCAACGTCTTCGAAGGCTACAACGAGGCGGTGGAATCCAAGGCCGAGACCGAGATGATCACCGAGGTCTACGTACGGGCCGATCAGCTGATCCCCTTGATGGTCGACATTCGCCGCGACTTCATCAGGCACCAGGTGGACATGACCTACGGGACGATCCGTTTCATCGAACCCGACACCGAGAGCTTCCTGCCCTGGGCGACCGAGCAGTGCGTCTGCATCGTGTGCAACCTCCACATCACCCACACCCCGGAGGGACTCGAGAAGGCCAGGGCCGACTTCCGGCGGATCATCGACCGGGTGATCGAGCACGGGGGTCGCTTCTTCCTGACCTACCACCGGTGGGCGACCCGCGAGCAGGTCGCCACCTGCTACCCGAAGTTCCCCGAGTTCCTCGCCGCCAAGCGACGATACGACCCGGACGGTCGGTTCCAGAGTGACTGGTACCGCCATTACTCGAAACTCTTCGAGTGAGTCCCGGGAACCACGCCTCCGGCATCGATCTCCGTGATCAGTGTCGCGCGGCGGTCGCCAGCGGGGACTCGATTCCATCGACTCCCGTGGACCGCTCCCGCGACGGGGGGCGCTCGCCGGATGGGTGGTCATTCCCATCAACGCCGCGCCGGTGGGGCGGGGGGCTCGACGTCGCGAAGGTGGGTACCACCTGAGAACGACCATCCGGCCGTGCGACCTGCCCGACGACACCACCCCGCGCGTGCGCACGGGGTGGTGGTGGGTGGGTTCGGTTCGGTACGTTGGACGCACCTGGCTCACTGGGTGCAGCTGCCCCACGCCGCGAGGATCGCCGCGAGGTCCGCACCGTCGACGAGTGGGTCACCGATGACGTCGGCCGTGGCATCCGAACTGCCCCAGGCGCCGAGCACGATCGCAAGATCGGCTCCGTCGACAGCGCCGTTGCCGTCGAGGTCGGCCGGACAGTCGGTGTCGATCGAGTAGAGCAGGGGGCGATAGTGCACCAGGGCATAGCGCATCCGAAGGATCTGTTCCGGCGTGAAATTGTTCTTGCACAGGTCATCGGAATAGTCCATGTAGTTCTGGATCGGATCGACTGAGCCACAACTCGAGGTTCCGAGGGAGCAGCCGGAGTGAGGGTATTGTTGGGGGTTGGTATCGCAGATAAAGTCGCCACTCCCGTAGCAGTCCGAATTACCACAGCCGCCGTGGAAGGTGTGGAAGAGCCCCAGGTAGTGACCGATCTCGTGGGTCAGCATGCGACCCTGGTCCAAGGGAGGGAAGGAACCGTCGCGACCGTAGGCTCTCCAGTCCACGACCACCTTCTGGACGACCGACTCCCAGGGAAAAGTCGCGTATCCCACAATGGGGGGATTGTTGGTGTAGACGGCGTTGGTGTAGACGTTTATATAGCGATCGGTATCCCATTCAAGGTTCTCCATGTAGGTATCACCTTCGTTGGTCCAGACGGTGTTGGGCTGGTTGTAGTTCGCGACCATGGCATCGAGGTCGCCGTCGCCGTCGAGGTCGCTGAGGGCGACTGACCAGCTTCTATTGTTGCCGATTGCCTGTCCGGAGTTGGTGAAGGTGCCGGTACCGTCATTGGTCCAGACGGTGTTGGGCCCCCAGTCGTTTGCGACCATGGCATCGAGGTCGCCGTCGCCGTCGAAGTCGCTGAGGGCGACTGAGCGGCTGAGGCTGTTTCCGAGTAACTGTCCGGAGTCGGTGAAGGTGCCGTTTCCGTCGTTGGTCCAAACGGTGTTGGCCTGGACCCATCGGTTGGCGACCATGGCATCGAGGTCGCCGTCGCCGTCGAGGTCACCCAGGGCGACTGAGGTGCTTCTATTGTTGCCGAGTACCTGTCCGGAGTTGGTGAAGGTGCCGTTTCCGTCGTTGGTCCAGACGGTGTTGGGCTGGTTCTCGTTCGCGACCATGGCATCGAGGTCGCCGTCGCCGTCGAGGTCGCCGAGGGCGACTGAGTAGCTCTGGCTGTTTCCGAGTTCCTGTCCGGAGTTGGTGAAGGTGCCGTTGCCGTCGTTGGTCCAGACGGTGTTGGGCTGGCTGTAGTTCCCGACCATGGCATCGAGGTCGCCGTCGCCGTCGAGGTCGCTGAGGGCGACTGAGCGGCTGCGGCTGAAACCGAGCTCCTGTCCCGAGTCGGTGAAGAGTCCGGTGCCGTCGTTGGTCCAGACGGTGTTGGACTGTCCAGAGCCGTCATTCGCGACCATGGCATCGAGGTCGCCGTCGCCGTCGAGGTCGCCGAGGGCGACTGAGAAGCTGCTGCTGTTTCCGAGTTCCTGTCCGGAGTCGGTGAAGGTGCCGTTTCCGTTGTTGGTCCAGACGGTGTTGGGCTGGCTGCTGTAGTTCGCGAACATGGCATCAAGGTCGCCGTCGCCGTCGAGGTCGCCGAGGGCGACTGAGTAGCTTCTATTGTTGCCGAGTGCCTGTCCGGAGTTGCAGAAGGTGCCGGTGCAGTCGTTGTGCCAGGTCGTGTTGTTGCTGTAGGTGACCCCGTTGGTCGGGTTGCCATCGGGATCGGTGTCGGCGAGGTAGAACTCGATGCGGGCGTCGTTTCCGCCAGCACCGTTGGTTCCGGGGATCGCGTTGAAGTCCTCGTTGAGGATGTCGATTCCGCTCTGGACTGTCTCGAAGCTGAGGTCCCCGAGGGTGCCGTCGTCGTTGCGGATCACGTGCACCACGACCGGGATACGGTAGAGGCCGTTCGAGGGATGGTAGGCCTCGTCGATGTACTCGGGGACTCCAGTGGTAGGGTCTACACAGGTGAGCGGATCACCACATCCGGGCACACCTCTCCACTGCATGCCGAACACCTCATTCGGGTTCGGTCCGGGGGTGCCGCACCCATGATTCGCCCTGAGCACGCCGGTGGGCGGGAACGCCATGCGATTGGTGTGGATCCTGTCCTGGTCGTGGAGTTCGCCGTCGTCGCCGTCGAGGTCGCCGAGGGTGACTGTGTTGCTGGCGCCGTTTCCGAGTGCTTGTCCGGAGTCGGTGAACTCGAACGTGGCCTGGGCGCTGGCGATGCCGGCGCAGGCCCCTCCGGCCAGGAGGACGGGGAGCAACAGGTGCACGGCAGGGGTGCGGTGGCTGGTCGGCATGGGGTCTTTCTCCGGGGTGAGATGCGAATCAACAGGCCCCCAGCGTAGTGGGGCCGTGGGGTGGATCAAGGGTGTCTTCGGGGATTGGGGGGTGGGGCCCGGGGATCGCGAAGAAAATGCTGGGAACCGAGGCCGTATCGGGCGGTGTTCCGATGTCGGTTGCCCGGGGGGAAGACGACACCACCCCGCGCGTGCGCACGGGGTGGTGGTGAAGTGGGTTCGGTTCGATTCGATTCGGTGGAGTCGACGCGGTCGGGTCACTCCTCGCAGGGGAGCCCCCAGTTGGCGAGCACCGCGGCGAGGTCCTGGCCGTCGACCGAGCCGTCGCGGTTGGTGTCGGCGGGGCAGGCACCGGCTTCGGTGATGCCGAAGTCCGCCATTCCAACCCGAATGTCGTTCGCATCGTAGACCCCGTCGCCGTTGAGGTCGCCAAGAGGCGCGCCGGCCTCCGCGATGCCGAATTCCGTCATCGCGAGGAGTACGTCCTCGTCATCGTAGACGCCATCGCCGTTGAGGTCGCAGCCCCCGAGGCCCGGCGTATCGACCACGCCGCAGCCGCAGAATCCCGGCGACGTCTTGTTCGGGTCGTCGGGGCACCCATCCACTCCCCAGACGGTGTTGGGCTGGTTGCAGCAGTTCGCGACCATGGCATCGAGGTCGCCGTCGCCGTCGAGGTCGCCGAGGGCGACTCCGAAGCTGGAGCTGTTCCCGAGTGCCTGTCCGGAGTCGGTGAAGGTTCCGCTGCCGTCGTTGGTCCAGACGGTGTTGGGCTGGCCGTCGTTCCCGAACATGGCATCGAGGTCGCCGTCGCCGTCGAGATCACCCAGGGCGACTGAGCGGCTCCAGAGGTTTCCAAGTGCTTGGCCGGAGTCGGTGAAGGTGCCGTTGCCGTCGTTGGTCCAGACGGTGTTGGCCTGGCCGTTGTAGTTTCCGACCATGGCATCGAGATCGCCATCGCCGTCGAGGTCGCCGAGGGCGACTGAGTTGCTCTTGCTGTTTCCGAGTGCCTGCCCGGAGTTGGTGAAGAGACCGCTGCCGTCGTTGGTCCAGACGGTGTTGGGCTGGTTGCTGTTCGCGACCATGGCATCGAGGTCGCCGTCGCCGTCAAGGTCGCCGAGGGCGACTTCGTAGCTGCGGCCGTTTCCGAGTGCCTGTCCGGAGTCGATAAAGGTGCCGTTTCCGTCGTTGGTCCAGACGGTGTTGGGCTGGTTGTTGTTCGCGACCATGGCATCGAGGTCGCCGTCGCCATCGAGGTCGCCGAGGGCTACACACAGGCTGCCGCTGTTTCCGAGTGCCTGTCCGGAGTCGGTGAAGGTGCCGTTGCCGTCGTTGGTCCAGACGATGTTGGGCTGGTCGTAGTTTCCGACCATGGCATCGAGATCGCCATCGCCGTCGAGGTCGCCGAGGGCGACTGAGAAGCCGTTGCTGTTTCCGAGTGTCTGTCCGGAGTTGGTGAAGGTGCCGTTTCCGTCGTTGGTCCAGACGGTGTTGGCTCCGCCGTTCGCGACCATGGCATCGAGGTCGCCGTCGTCGTCGAGGTCGCCGAGGGCGACTGAGCGGCTGTTGCGGTTTCCGAGCGATTGTCCCGAGTCGGTGAACTCGAACGTGGACTGGGCGCTGGCGATGCCGGCGCAGGCACCTCCGGCCAGGAGGACGGGGAGCAACAGGCGTACGGCAGGGGTGTGGTGGCTGGGCAGCATGGGATCTTTCTCCGGGTTGGTATAGAAATCCAAGGGTTATACTGTAGCGAATCGGCTTTGTGGATCAAGTTGTTCGGGGATTGGGGGGTGGGGCCCGGGGGTCGCGAAGAAAAACCCGGGAACCGAGGCCGTATCGGGCGGTGTTCCGATGTCGGTTGCCCGGGCCGAAGACGACACCGCCCCGCGGTCAGTAGCGCGCCGCCGCCAGCAGGGGCGAGTCGAGCGCCGGGGCCTGCTCGTAGATCGCTTCCGCGATCAGCCGTCCGCTGGCCGGGCCGAGGGTCATCCCCATCATCGCGTGGCCGGTGCCGACGTAGAGCCCCGGCCGTCGCGGGACCGCACCGACCACCGGCATGCCGTCCGCGGTGCAGGGGCGGTAGCCCGCCCATTCCTGGGTGACGGTCGCGGTGTCGACGCCGCGCAGGTAGCGGCTGCCCGCGGTGGTGAGGTGGGCGAGCCGGTCGTCGAGCCACGGGGCGTCGAACCCGGAGAGTTCGAGGGTGCCGGCGAGGCGGAGGGTGTCGTGGAACGGACTCACCGCGATGAAGGTCTCGTTGAGGACGCAGCCGCGGGGGGGCATCGACTCGAGGCCCACCAGGTCGCGGTGGTAGCCGCGCGCCGGTTGCATCGGGATGCGCAGGCCGATCGCCCGCGCCAGCTGGTCGGACCAGACCCCCGCGGCGAGGACGGTCGCCTCGGCGGTGAGCTCCTCGCCGTCCTCCAGTCGCACCCCCTCGACGCGATCCCCGCGGAGGAGGATCGTCTCGACCGTGCAGTCGGTCCGGATCGTGGCGCCCCGGGCCTCGAGCTCCCGGGCGAGCCCCGCGGTGAACGCCTGGGGGCTGAGGGTCGCGCTGTCCTCGAACCGGATCGCCCCGCGGACCGCGTCGGTGTAGGCGGGGGCCTCCGCGCGCAGGGCGTCGCCGTCGACGCGCTCGGAGTGGAACCCGAACCGGGCGAGCAGCCCGGCCTCCTCCTCCGCGTGGTCCAGGCTCGATTCGTGCAGGCACACGTCGTCCCAGCCCCGTCGCTGCCAGTCGCAGTCGATCGCGGTCTCGGCGAGGATCGACTCGAAGCAGTCCGCGCTCAGCCGGCCCAGCTCGCAGAGGACCTCCATCGTCCCCTCGTAGTGGCTGCGGGTGCAGTGGCGGTGGAAGGTCCACAGCCAGCGGGCGAGGTCGCCGTCGAGGCGCGGCTTGATGTAGAGGGGGCTGCGCTTGTCGAACATCCACTTCAGGCCCTGGATCGAGACCCCGGGCCGGGTGAGCGGGGGGTGCCCGAGGCTGATCAGCCCCGCGTTCCCGCAGGAGGCGGCGTCCCGGATCGGTTCCCGATCGAGGATCGTCACTCGGGCGCCCCGCTCCAGGAGGTACCAGGCGCTCGAGAGGCCGAGGATCCCGGCCCCGATGACGAGGATGTGTCGTTCCTGCGCGGACATCGGCCCTTCACGATACGCTCTACGTCCGTCGAGGTGGGTCACGAACCCCCTGAACTCCAAGGAACACCGGAGGTTTCCATGAGCTTTCGAATCGGCATCATCGGCTGCGGCGCGATCGGCAACGTGCACGCGGACACCGCCCACGCCTCCGGGCTCGAGGTGGCGGGGACCTGGGACCTGATCCCCGACCGGGTCTCCAGCATCGCGGAGCGCTTCCCCGGCTGCACCGCCCACGCGTCGGTGGACGCGCTGCTGGCCTCCGACATCGACGCGGTCGCGGTCGCGGTCTCCAACCGGTGCCACCGGGAATGCGCGATCGCCGCCCTCCAGGCGGGCAAGCACGTCCTGCTGGAGAAGCCGATGGCGACCACCGTCGCCGAGTGCGACGAGATCATCGCGGCCCACGCCGCCAGCGACCGGGTCCTCCAGCTGGGGCTGGTCTGCCGCGGCGCCCCGGTCTCCCTCGCGGTCAAGCGCTACATCGACGCCGGTCGGTTCGGCCGGATCTACCACGCGAAGTGCGCGTTCTACCGACGCCGCGGGATCCCCGGCCTCGGGGGCTGGTTCACCACCAAGGCGGAATCCGGCGGCGGTCCGCTGATCGACCTCGGGGTCCACGTGCTGGACCTCGCGATGTACCTCACCGGGAGCGACCGACCCACCCGGGCCAGCGGCCACGCGGTGGCCTGCTTCGGGTCCCCGATCGCCGACTACAAGTTCACCTCGATGTGGTCGGGTCCCCCGAAGCTGGAGGGGGTCTTCGACGTCGAGGACGGCGCGGTCGCGCTGGTCCGCTTCGCGGACGGGATGACCCTCGAACTCAACGTGACCTGGGCCGCGAACCTCCCGGAAGGCACCCACCCCAACGGGATCACCCTGCTGGGGGAGAAGGCGGGCTGCCACTTCGACGTCTTCGGGGACAGGCTCGACATCGCCACCGAGGACGAGGGCATGATCGCGGACATCACGCCGTACTACGCCGACGACCGCAACAACAAGAACGTGGCCTGGATGAACCAGTACCGCCAGTTCATCGAGGCGGTGGAGGAGGGGACCACGCCCCACGCCGACGGCGCCGCGGGCCGGCGCGTCCAGTCGGTGATCGACGCGATCTACCGTTCCTCCGAGGCCGGATGCGAGGTCGAGGTCGAGGCCTGAGCCACGGGCCGGCCCCCGGCCCCCGGCCCCGCGACCCCGCGACCCCGCGACCCCGCGCCGGGAGGGAACGACACCGGCCCGGGACGGGCCCGGGCCGGCAGGGTCGGTCGTCGACGGGTCGGGTGACCGGTCAGCGCTTCTGGGAGGACTCGATCTCCCACTCGGAGATCTTGGCCTCGAACTCCGGGTACATGCGATCGTCGGGATCGAGGAGCCCGAGGGCCGTCTTCTCGGTCTTGATCGCGGCCGCGTGGTCACCCATCTCCCACTGCACGGTGGCGAGGGTGTCCAGCATGTTGGGGTCCTTGGACTCCGAGGCCTTCACGCCCGCCTCCGCGCACTTCAGCGCCAGCGGCAGGTCGGGATCCGAGGCATCGCGATCGGTCGCGATCATCCAGGCGAGCTGGTTCATCGCCATCACGTCCCCCGAGTGCTCGGCGTAGATCCGGTTCCCCAGGGCCTTGGCCTGGTCCGGCCGGTTCGCGAAGGCGGAGAGCACCCGGTACTCCTGCATCTGGAGCCCGAGGACCTCGTCCTTCGGGGCCTCGGCCTGCATCCGCTTCATGACCTCGAGCATGCCGTCCCAGTCCTGCTGGGTGTAGCGCTCCATCATCTTCTTGTCGAGCTCCATGCGCGTCCGTTCCCAGGCCACCGCCCGGTCGAACTCCGCCTTGGCGGCCGCCCGGTCCCAGTCGCCGGCGACCACCTTCGCGAGGGGCTCGTCCATGCTCATCGGGTGCCCGATCCACTCGATCATGCCCTCGGGCCCGACGATGAAGGCGGTGGGGATCCCGTTCTGGCTGGAGGCCCTCATGTAGCGATCCGCCATCTTGTTGTCCTCGTCGACCGCGAGGGTGTAGGCGGTCTTCTCCGGCCAGCCGTCGGACTCCAGGAACGAGGTCACCGCCTGGATGCGGTCCTGCGGGGTCGGCTCGCGCTGCCAGACCGCGATGCCGATCACGTCGACGCCCTGGTCCTTGTACTTGGCCTGGAGCTCGGTGAGGTGCGGCATGGTGGTGCGGCAGGGACCGCACCACGTGGCCCAGAACTCGACCACCTGGACCTTGCCGTCGTCGAGGCTGGCGGGAAGCTTGCCCTTGACCACCTTGGAGACCTCGATCTTCGGGGCGGGGTCGCCGATCCCCAGCGGCTGGGGCGTCGGGTCCTGGGCTCCGGCGTGGGTGGCGATCGCGAGGAGTGCGGTGGTGGCGATGACTGAGCAGGTGCGTTTCATGGGTATCCTCCTTGTGGATGAATCGTCATGCTAGCTGCATCGGCGGTCGCCCGTCGGATTCCCGGATATGCTCCCCCCATGGGCGATTCTGAATCGATCTCCACCGCTCGAACCATCGACGGACGGGCCCTCGGGACCGTGGTCCGGACCGCGATCGCGGAGCGGATCGCCGCCGACGACCGTCCGGTCCGGCTGGATGCGATCCTGGTCGGGGAGGACCGCTCCGCCGCGCTGTACGCCGCGAACCAGGAGCGCACCTGCGCCGCGGTGGGGATCGAGTACCGCCTCCACCGGATCCCCGCCGGCGCCGGCTACGACGAGATCGCCGGCCGGGTCCTGCTGCTCAACGCCGACGAGGAGGTGACCGCGATCATGCTGCACCTCCCGCTCCCCGACGCGGTCGACACCGAGCGGATCCAGTCCCTGATCGACCCCGCCAAGGACGTCGAGGGGGTGAACCCCGCGAACATCGGCAACGTGGTCTACGGGCGGAGGAGCCTGGTCCCCTGCACCGCGCTGGCCTCGGTCGAGATGATCGAGTCCACCGGGATCGAGCTCCGCGGCGCCAACTGCGTGGTGATCGGGGCCAGCAACATCGTGGGCAAGCCGGTCGCGGTGCTCCTGATGCGGGCGGAAGCGACGGTGGTCTCCACCAACAAGCACACCCCGGACCTCGCGGCCCTCACCCGGGAGGCCGACGTGGTGGTCACCGCGGCCGGGGTCCCGGGACTGGTGACCGCGGCCATGATCAAGCCCGGTGCGGTGGTGATCGACGTGGGCATCAACCGGGTGGTCGACGCGGACGGCACCGCCCGGACCGTGGGCGACGTGGCCCACGAGGAGGTCGCCGCGGTGGCCGGCTGGTTGAGCCCGGTGCCGGGGGGGGTCGGTCCCATGACGGTGGCGATGCTGCTGCGGAACACGACCGAGGCCGCC
>PKCS01000088.1 GCA_002862305.1 Phycisphaerae bacterium
TGATGTCGCCCTCGAGGGGTTCTTTCGCGATCCTGCGCTCGATCTCCTCGAAGGCCTTGTAGACGATCCGGGTCGTGGTGGCCTTGTTGCCACCGATCATCAGGGAGTTGATGAACCGGGCGAGGACCTTGTCGCCGTACTTGGGATCGGGCTCGAGCTGCTGCTCGGACTTGGTGATTCTGCCTGCCATGGTGTCTTCCTTTTCTGGCTCGTCTGCATCCTGGGGGATGCTTCGTTCATCTCGGGCGGGAGCTGGTCATTCCCAAGGAGAGCGACCCGAGATTACTTGCCGTTTGGGTTGGTTCGCCGATTCGAGGAGGTGGATCCGGGGATCACTTCTTGCTGCGCTTGACTCCGTACTTGGAGCGACCCTGGGAGCGGCCGTCCACGCCGAGGGTGTCGAGCGAACCCCGGACGATGTGGTACCTGACGCCGGGAAGGTCGCGCACGCGCCCACCCCGGACGAGCACGATCGAGTGCTCCTGGAGGTTGTGCCCCTCGCCCCCGATGTAGGCGCTGACTTCCCGCCCGTTGGAAAGACGGACTCGGGCGACCTTGCGGAGGGCCGAGTTCGGCTTCTTGGGGGTCTGGGTCTTGACCTGAAGGCAGACCCCTCGACGCTGCGGACAGGAGTCGAGGTCACGGACCTTGCTCTTGGCGTGCGCCTTGCGGCGGGGCTTGCGAATCAGTTGGTTGATCGTCGGCATTCGGACTCCAGAGGCGTTCGCCTCGTTTGCTTGGATCGAGGAGGATAGGCGGTGGGGCCGGGCACCGCAAGGCCGGAAACCATTATCTCAGGCCCCGAAGTGCTCGTCCCGCAGGCGGCAGACCAGCTGGTCGCACCGCTCGTTCTCGGGATGCCCGGCGTGCCCCTTGGTCCATTCACAGGTGATCTGGTGGTACCCGGCCAGGCGATCGAGGATCTTCCAGAGGTCGCTGTTGAGCACCGGTTTTCGCCTCGAATTCACCCAATTCCGCCGTTTCCAGCCGGAAAGCCATTCGGAGAGCCCCTTGACGAGGTATTCGCTGTCCGAGACCAGCCGCACCCTGCAGGCACGATCCAGGTGCACCAGGCCCCGGATGGCGGCGGTCAGTTCCATCCGGTTATTGGTCGTCGAGGGGACCGCTCCGGCCCCTTCCACCTCGTTCCCGACACCATCCGTGGCCCCGTGGCGAAGTACGAAGGCCCACCCCCCGGGGCCGGGATTCGGGCTGGCCCCCCCATCGGAAAACAGCTCGACGAGGGGAGGATCCGGCTGGTCGGGCAGCCCGAGGGGTTCGGGATGGAGCTCGAGCTCGGGGGCCGCCGAGAGCACGTCGGTGAGCTCCTGGGGCGCGAGGCGATGGTCCTGGGGATCGTCGTTGAAGAGCATCGGGGGCCTTGCTGGATGGTCCGCTACCTTGACACAATCACCCTACAAGCATACCTTGGGCGATCCAAGATGGTCCGTGCGGGACCCGCTGAGCAAGCCGAGGACACGTGTCCCCGGACGCAGCACGGTCGCGCAGGACCCTCCGAAGGGCCGCATCACCATGGCAGTACCGGCATTCAGACAATCCCCTGGTCGCACCAGACGTCGTCGGGCCCACGATGCGCTCACCAAGACCAACACGGTCTCGTGCCCGAGCTGCGGCGGATGGAAGAGGCCCCACACCTCCTGCCGCAGCTGTGGCTACGTTCGTCCCGGACTGCAAGTCAAAGCAACCCGACCGGAAGCATAATCCATGCGCATCGGTGTCGATGTCATGGGCGGTGACCACGCGCCCGACGAGATAGTTCCTGGCTGTCTGCAGGCTCTGGACAAGCTACCGCAGGGCGACACCCTCGTCCTCGCGGGCCCGCAGGCGGTGGTCCACGAGCACCTGGCCGGGCTGGATGCCGCGGACCACCCCATGCTCGAGGTCCTGGACACCCCGGAAGTCATCGGGATGGAGGAATCCCCCGTCGAGGCGGTGCGTTCGAAGCGACGGAGCTCCATCGTGGAGCTGGCCCAGCTCGCCTCCCAGAAGACCGAGGAGGATCGCAGGATCGACGGCTGGGTCTCGGCGGGGAACACCGGGGCCTGCGTGACCGCGGCCTCGATGTACATGCGGAGGCTGCCCGGCGTCCTGAGGCCCGGGATCGTGGTCACGATCCCCACCTTCAGCGGGACGATCGTGCTGGTCGACGTCGGGGCGAACATCGAACCCAAGCCCCACCACCTGGCCCAGTACGGGGTCATGGGAGCCATCTACGCCAAGGGAGTGCTCGACATCGAGAACCCGAGGGTGGCCCTGATGAACGTCGGGGGCGAGGAGCAGAAGGGCACGGCGGACATGAAGCAGGCCCGGGACCTGCTCCGGAACACCCCCGCCATCGATTTCCAGGGCTACATCGAGGGCCGGGCCGTCTTCGACGGCGGGGCGGACGTGGTGGTGACCGATGGGGTCGTCGGCAACGTGATGCTGAAGCTCGCCGAAGGCCTCTCGAGCAACATCACCAAGGCCCTGGTCCACGAGGTCGTCAGCACCGATCCCGACCTGGGAGCCCGGATCAAGCCGGTGGTGGAGCAGCTCTACGCCAAGTACGACTGGCACGAGTACGGCGGGGCCCCGCTGATGGGGGCGAACGGGTACTGCCTGATCAGCCACGGCTCGAGCAAGGCGAGAACCATCAGAAACGCTATCCTGCGGGTGCGCTCCTTCGTGGAGGCGGACCTCAATGCAAGGCTGGTAGAGCGCTTGCAGGCGCAGGAAGAGATCACTGCATGACCCCACCCGCCGCGGGATTCGGAACGAGGATCGTGAGTACCGGATCATTCGTTCCCGAGAAGGTGGTCACCAACTTCGACCTCGCGGAGATCATGGACACCTCGGACGAGTGGATCCAGAAGCGGACCGGCATCAGGCAGCGACACATCTCGGACCAGAGCAAGGGGGAAGGCACCGTCTCCCTCGCGATCAACGCCGCGGTCGATGCGTTCGAGAAGAGCGGTCTCGCCCCCGAGGACATCGACCTGATCATCTGCGCCACCTGCACCCAGGAGATGACCTGCCCCTCGGTGGCCTGCAGGATCTCCGAGCGACTGGGGACCAAGAAGGCCGCGGCGTTCGACCTCGCAGCCGCCTGCAGCGGGTTCCTGTACGGGCTGAACTTCGCCGAGACCCTGATCCGTTGCGGCCGTTACCGCACGGCGCTCATCGTCGGCGCGGACGCGATGAGCACGGTCATGGACTACACGGACCGAAGCGTGTCCATCCTGTTCGGCGATGCCTCGGGTTCGGTCGTGGTGACCCGGGACGATGATCCCGCCCGGGGCTGCCAGTACCAGTTGATGGGCGCGGACGGCGTGGGCTGGGAGGCCCTGTACATGCCGAGACGCGAGGTCGACATCCCCGAGCACGACCGGGACAACCCGATCAAGCTCGGCATGCTCCGGATGAACGGGCGGGAAGTCTTCAAGTTCGCCGTCAAGAAGTTCCAGGAGGTGATCGAGGAGACCATGGAGCAGTCCGGTCACTCGATCGACGATCTCTCGCTGATGATCTGCCACCAGTCGAACCTGAGGATCATCGAGAGCGCCCGGGAGAAGCTCGGGATCGAGGAAGGCAAGGTCTACGTGAACATCGACCGGGTGGGCAACAGCTCCGCCGGGTCGATCGGACTGTGCCTCGACGAGCTCAACCGCGCGGGACGGATCAACGAGGGCGACCTGGTCCTGTTCGTGGCGTTCGGGGGCGGCATGACCTGGGCAAGCTCGCTGTGGCGGGTCTGAGGAAGGCGGCAGACATGAGTGACAACCAGTGCGTTCTCCTGTGCCCCGGGCAAGGCGCCCAGAAGGTCGGCATGGGCCAGGCGTGGGTGGATGCCCATCCCGCCTCGGCGCAGACCTTCGCCGCCGCGGACGCGGCGCTCGACCTCGAGATCGAGGGGACCCGGCACAAGCTGTCCGAGCTCTGCTTCGGAGGCCCGGAGGAGCTGCTCAATCGAACCGACGTGAGCCAGCCTGCGCTCTACACCTGCGCGGTGGCCAGCTACCAGGGACTCCTCGAGCAGGGATGGGAACGGCAGGTGGTCGCCAGCGCGGGGCTCTCCCTCGGGGAGTGGACCGCACTCCACCTCGCCGGGGTGATCGGCTTCGTCGAGGGGCTGAGGCTGGTGGCGCTGCGCGGACGGTTGATGCAGGACGCGGCGAAGGCCTCGAGGGGCTCGATGGTCGCGCTGATCGGGGCGGACGAGTCCCAGGCCGACGAGGTGTGCGAGCAGGCGGCCGCCGGTGAGGTCCTGGTCCCCGCGAACTACAACGCGCCGGGACAGATCGTGATCTCGGGGGCGGTCGATGCCTGCTCGAGGGCGGTGGAGGTCGCCACGGCACTCGGCCTGCGCGCCACCCAGCTGTCGGTGGCGGGGGCCTTCCACAGCCCGCTCATGGAGCCTGCGGCGGAGGGGCTGGCCGAGGCGCTGGAGCAGGTCGAGCTGTCCGAGCCGCGTATTCCGGTCTGGAGCAACGTCACCGGGAGTCCCCACGAGGGATCGGACCCGGAATCCATCAAGAAGAGGCTGGTCGAACAGCTCACCAGCCCGGTACGATGGTCCCAGTGCTGCGAGTCCATGACGTCGACGCTGGCGTCCGGCGACCTCGCACCCGAATGGAACGAACTGGCCCCCGGCACCGTGCTCCGAGGGCTCTTCCGAAGAATCGATCGAAAGGTCAAGGTACGGACCCATGATGCACCCGAAACGAGCGTCGAGCAGGAACCATCCCCAGGGGCGACCGGCTGACCGGCACGAGAGGGCTTCATTCCCCATGCTGGCCTGCACGGCTGGTGCCCTGCTCCTGCTGACCGGCTGCGGCGGCGACGACAAGCCGACCCCGGTGGTGATCGAGGAACCGGAGGAGGTCATCGACCGGACCCCGGCCCCCCCGCCGATCACCCCGGTGGCCGACCTGATGTCGAGGCACGGGATCGACGATCGGATCCGGCTCATGGAATCCGACGCCCCCGGCACCGATGCGGAACGAGTGGCGGTGCTGAAGTTCTTCAATGCGATGACCCTCACCGGGAACCCGGAGTTCGAGCAGATGCTCTCCGACGAGGACCAGCGCGAGTATCGCACGATGATCCAGCAGCAGGACCTGCAGGATGAGATCGGACGCATCACCGGGATACGGCTCCAGTGCGGGGAGTCCCCCGACTTCAAGCCGGCGGTGGTGGCGATCATCGAGACCTACGACGGATGGCATCCGCAGCTGTGGACCTACTCGGTGGCCGAGAACTCGATGTCCGCACGGCCGGTGGTCTTCACCAGCGGCCCGACCCCCCTGAGCGTGATGTCGAAGCTCGGGATGTCCAAGCTCGGCGCCCGCGGGCAGGTGGCTCGGTGGTACGAACTGCTTGACGAGGAGCTCACGATCGCGGACCTGCCCGAGCAGGACGTGGAGCAGGTGAAGATCGACCTTCGCAACGAGGTGAACAACGTCAGCGAGGCCGGCACCGGTCCCGGGCCCTCCGGCCCCACCACCCCCGGACGCTCGCGACCGAAGCGCGACAAGAAGTTCGACGCACCGAGCCTCACCCCGTCCCGCTGAACGAGCGCTTCCCGATCGGGACCCGACTACAAGATTCCCACGGAGTGGGTAGACTGTCCCCATGATGCGCGGGTCGAGGCCCCGGGGCACGCGGACGTGCCCGTACCAGCCTCAGATCATGGATGTCAAAGAGGAGCGCCGTCATCGACCAGACAACCAAGCGAGTCGCCATCGTGACCGGTTCGAGCAGGGGAATCGGCAGAGCCATCGCAGCACGACTGGCGGGCGAGGGCCATCACGTGGTCTGCGTGGCGCGCAGCGAGAAGCCGCTCGCCGAGCTCGTGGAGGAGATCCAGGCCGCCGGGGGCAGCGCTGAATCGAGGACCTGCGACATCGCGGAATCCGACGCGCTCGGATCGATGATCGACTCCGTCGCGAGCGAACACGGCCGGCTGGACGTCCTGGTCAACAACGCGGGCGTCACCCGGGACGGGCTGGTCCTCAGGATGTCGGACGAGGACTTCGACGACGTCATCTCGGTCAACCTTCGATCCGCGTTCATCGCCTGCCGCCACGCCGCCCGGCCGATGATGCGGGGCCGCTTCGGCAGGATCATCAACATCGGCTCGGTGTCCGGCCTGATGGGCAACCCGGGCCAGGTCAACTACTCCGCCTCGAAGGCCGCCCTCGTGGGGATGAGCAAGTCGCTCGCGAAGGAGCTGGGCGCGAAGGGCATCACGGTCAACGTGGTCGCCCCGGGATTCATCAAGACCGACATGACGGATGCCATGGGCATCGACCTGGTCAAGGAGCTGACCCCGCGAATCCCGGTTCGCAGGCTGGGCGAGGTCGAGGAGATCGCGCACGCGGTCGCCTGGCTCGCGGGGGAACGGGCCGGGTACATCACCGGGCAGGTCCTGGTGGTCGACGGGGGACTGGCAATGTAGTCCATCCGACTGCAAACAATGGACTTGCATCACCCGGAGCAAGGCGGAACCCCCGGCCGCGGGCAGCGGCGGGGATCGGACGGGACCCGTCCTCTTCCAGATTCGGGTACGGACCGTTATAGTGCTGCCCGCATGGACCAAAGGCGTATTCGCCAAGGAGAACACCACCGTGAACGAAGCTGAGATTGAAGCAAAAGTCATCGAGATCGTCGCCGAGCAGATGGGCGTGGACAAGGGCGAAATCAGTCGTGCGACGAGCTTTACCAACGACCTGAATGCCGACAGCCTCGACACCGTGGAACTGGTCATGGAATTCGAGGACGAATTCGACACCACCATCCCGGACGACCAGGCCGAGAAGATCAGCACCGTCGGCCATGCCATCGACTACATCAAGGAACACATGGACGGCTGAGCCGTCGTCCAGGCATGATCCGAGATGGACAAGATGACTGGGCCGTGGACCAGATCGGCGGCCGGTCGTCGGGGCTTGCGGGCCCTCCCAGCCACACATACCTGAACGGGAACCTCAGTTGGCAGCCACAGAGAGTACTTCACGCCGCCGCGTAGTCATCACCGGCCTCGGTGCGATCACGAACATCGGCCACACCCAGGAAGCCTGCTGGAGTTCGATCGAATCAGGCACTTCCGGCATCGGGCCCCTGACCGCCTTCGAGCAGGGGGACGACTGGACGGTCACCATCGCCGGGGAGATCAAGGACCTCGAGGCGCACTCGGCGGAGACGATCGATCCCAGCGAGGCGAAGCGGATGGACCGCATGAGCGTGATGGCGCTCTGCGCCGGCAAGGAGGCGGCCCGCCACAGTGGGTTCGACTTCGAGTCGGGCGACCCGTATTCACGAGGGGTGGCGATCGGTTCGGGCATCGGCGGGGTCATCACCATGGAGGAGCAGTTCTCGAAGCTGCTGCTGCAGGGACCGAGGAAGGTCAGTCCGTTCACGGTGCCGAAGCTGATGGTCAACGCCGCGGCGGGCAACCTCTCGATCATGATGAACCTTCGCGGCGCCAACACCGCCACCGCCACCGCCTGCGCCTCGGGAGCGCACTCCATCGGCGCCGCCTACCACCTCATCGAGCGCGGGGACGCCGAGATCATGCTGGCCGGCGGCACCGAGGCCCCGATCACGCAACTGCCCCTCAGCGCGTTCGCGAAGATGCGGGCCCTCTCCACGCGCAACGACGAACCGGAACGGGCCTCGCGGCCCTTCGACGTGGACCGTGACGGCTTCGTCCTCGCGGAAGGCGCGGGCATCGTGATGCTCGAATCCCTCGATCACGCCAAGGCCCGGGGAGCGGAGATCCTGGTCGAGATCGTCGGCTACGGGTCCACCGGCGACGCCGGGCACATCGCGGCCCCGGACGAGGATGGCTCCGGAGCCTACGAAGCCATGAAACGAGCCCTCAAGGGCGCCGGCCTGGCCCTGGAGGACATCCAGTACATCAACGCCCACGGGACCTCGACCCCGCTCGGGGACAGCGCCGAGGTGACGGCCATCAAGCGACTGTTCGGAGACCACGCCAGGTCCCTGATGGTCAGCTCGACCAAGTCGCTCACCGGCCACACCCTGGGCGCCGCCGGGGGACTCGAGACGGTGTTCACCGCCCAGGCCATCATCGAGAACACCGCCCCCCCCACCATCAACCTCGACAACCCCGACGAGGGGATGGACCTGGACTTCGTGGCCAACGAGGCCCGGGCGACCACCATCGACGCCGCGATCAACAACTCCTTCGGATTCGGCGGGCACAACGTCAGCCTGGTCATGAAGAAGTACGCGGGCGACTAAGCCCGGACGTCCGGGGGCCCGTCAATCGAACCCAAACCGCTTCCCCGACTGGGGGGGGTTTTCCAATCCGGCCGAATGATCCGTGGCGGCCGGGGATTCTTCAGGTGACCGGCCCTCGTCCCCGGGGGAAGTTTGCGGTCAAGACTGGCCGCAGGGTCCGTTCCTGGCCGATAAGAACCCCATGACCCCGGAGAAATCCCCAATTCTCGACCTCGAAGTCCCGCTCATCGTCCAGATCGCCTCCCGATCCATGCTGGTGAAGGACGTGGTCGGGCTGGAACCCGGATCGATCATCGAATTCCCCCGCTCGGCCGACCAGGACCTCGAGATCCTGGTCAACAACAAGTCCGTGGGCCTTGGCAGCGCGGTCAAGGTCGGGGAGAACTTCGGGATCCGGATCAACGCCATCAAGGACCTCGCCAACTGCCTCGACTGATCGCTCATTCGAGCGGTACGCTCCGGTCGCTCCTCCCACCATCGAAGGGCCAGACGGGGAAGCGTCGTCCGTTGAGGACCGAGCCGATCGCGGTGCCCCTGACGAATACGTGGTAGGTGACCAGAAGCGGGATGGTCACCAGGACCATCATCAGGAGCATCTTGAGGGTTCCGTCGATCTCCCAGTTACGGAAGAGCGACGGGATGAAGATCGTCAGCGGCAGGTGCAGGAGGTAGATCCAGTAGGACGCATCCACCAGGTACCGGACCGGCCTGGCGGGTCGTCGGAAGACCCGCTCGCAGACGCCGGTCAGGGCGAGCACCAGCAGCCACACCCCCGTCACCTGGACCAGCTGTATCACCGTGAAGAGCGTGGCGTGGTCGGGGATCGCCTCCCCCGCCTCCCGATTCGCCGTCGAGTGGTGGTGGTACGCGGTCAGGATGATCGCCACCCCGAGCAGGAGGCAGGCGAACACCAGACGGACCCAGGCGAGGTGTTCGAGCCGCGACACGACCTCCCGGTGTGCGTAGACCAGCCAGCCCACGCCGAAGTAGACCGCGTAGAGGGCGAGGATGCGCCAGACCGGTGCGAACCCGAACGGGGTGTCGATCCCGGGCTCGGACATGCAGAGCATGGCGGGAGCCGTCAGGACCACCAGCAGGGGCAGTCTCGACCAGCTCAGGCGACCGGTGGCGAGCGCGGCGACGCATCGGCGGGAGGCGCCGACCACGGGCCGTGCGATCCGGTGGAGGAGCCAGGTCAGCCCCGCGAAGAACAGGTAGTAGTAGACGAGGTAGTAGAGGAACCACAGGTGCATCGGTCCCGCCTCGGCGAAGTCGACGGAGAGCGGGGTGCTCCTGAACGCCTCGATCATGACACCGGGGCCAGGATCCCGGGCGCTGAAGGTCCACGCAAAGCTGATCGACCACATCAGCAGCGGGTACAGGACGAACCAACCGATGACCAGCGGCACCACGATCCTGTCGAATCGATGGAGGGAGAAGGCACCGATACCGCGCCGCTGGTAGAGCATCGCACCGAAGAAGCCCGCCATCACGAAGAAGACGGGCATCCTGAAGATGTGGATGAGACCAGCGATCAACGGTGCGAATGGCGACGACTGTGGATCCAGGTAGAGCCACCCCTCGGGCATGAACACCAGTGCGGTGTGCAGCACGACCCCGAGCATCATCATCACGGCCCGGATGAAGTCCATCCCGTGGTAGCGCTTCCCGGCGGTGGCGGGGGACGCCCCGACCTCCGCGGTGCCGTGCCGGAGCCCGGTCATGCCGCGACCCCGGCGGGCGCCATCCGGCACTCGCTCCGATCGAAGTCGGTGATTCCCCGGCAGGACGCATCCATGGGTCGCTCGCGACCGTCCACGGACACGATGGGGCAGAGTCCTCGGAGGTCCGTCCGGATCCGGGGAGGATGGCTGGGGAATCGTGCTGGCAAGGCTTCTCCGGGCGACGGATCGTCGATGCCCGGTGGGCGTCGGGGGGGTCCGTGCCGGTCGGAGAATAGCGTAAATCCAGCGATGCTACAGGAGGTCGGCCGCGATCCTCGCCAGCTCGCTCCGTTCGGTGCTGCAGAGCGACACGTGCCCCGCCACTCGGTGGCCCATCATCCGGTCGATGACGTGGGTCAATCCGTTGCTGGCGCTGTCGAGGTACGGGGAGTCGATCTGCTCGATGTCACCACACAGCACGATCTTGGTGCCTTCCCCCACGCGGGAGACGATGGTCCGGACCTCGTGCGGCGAAAGGTTCTGGGCCTCGTCGACGATCATGAACTGATGGGGTATCGAGCGACCCCGGATGTAGGTGATGGGCTCGAGCACGATCTGGCCCGAGGTCATGAGGCGGTCGAGTCTCTGCTCGGGGGTTCGACTGTCGGCGTCGTTCAGGTGCGAGCCCCGCGTCGAGAGCAGGTAGGCGATGTTGTCGAAGATCGGCTGCATCCACATCGCCATCTTCTCGTCCTTGTCGCCGGGCAGGTACCCGATGTCCCGGCCGAGCGGCATGATCGGGCGCGCGGTGAGCAGCTTGTCGAAGTGCTCCTCCTTGATCACCTTCTGGAGTCCGGCCGCGAGCGCGAGCATGGTCTTGCCGGTGCCTGCCGGGCCGATCAGGGTCACCACCTTCACCTCGTCGTCGAGCAGGAGGTCCAGGGCCATCGTCTGCTGCAGGTTCCTCGCGAGGATCCCGAAGACCGGCTTCCGGGGTCCCATCACCGGGATGAGGTGCCCGGTGTCGGCCAGCATCCTGGCCAGTCCGGTGTGGGACTCGTCCTCATCGTCCTTGAGGACGATGTACTGGTTGGGGTAGATGTCGAGTCCCCGATCGCCGTTGTCCCCGACGGCCCGGTCCGGACCGTCGCCCTGCAGCCGGGTGAGCAGGAGCTGTCGTTCCTCGTACAACTCGTCGATCAACTGCCCGGGCACCACGACCTCGGCGTAGCCCTCGTAGAGCCAGTCGGTGTCCACCCGGTCGGCCTCGAAGTCCTCGCAGGGGATCCCGAGGGCGTCGCACTTCACCCGGGCGTTGATGTCCTTGGTGATGAAGAGCGTGCGGGCCCCGGACTGGTGCAGCGAGTTGGCGACCCCGAGGATCCGGTTGTCCGCCACGTCGAGGTCCAGGGCGAAGGACTGGGTACGGTCGCATCGGTCGATGCGCACGGTGCCGCCGAGATCGTTCCAGACCACGCCCTCGAAGAGCCTGCCCTGGGTCCTGAGCCGGTCCAG
>PKCS01000103.1 GCA_002862305.1 Phycisphaerae bacterium
GGCCTCCAGGCCACCGAACCCGCGACCCGCGCGGAGCGCGTCAGCGTCCTGTCGCGATTGATGGACGAGCGTCGGGTCGAGCTGGCCGCGCTGCTCACCCGGGAACAGGGCAAGCCCCTCGCCGAATCCGAGGGCGAGGTCGACTACGCCCGGAGCTACCTCGACACCGCGGTGCTCGAGTTCCGGCGCATGCGCCGCGAGCGATCCCTCGATGCGGAGGAGACCGGCAAGGACGTCTTCGTGGAGGCGGCCCCGGTGGGGGTGGTGGGGGTCATCACCCCCTGGAACTTCCCGCTGGCGATGCTGGCCAAGAAGCTGGGGCCCGCGGGGTGCCTCGGCTGCCCGATGGTGGTCAAGCCGGCCGAGGACACCCCGCTGACCACGCTCCTCCTCGCGGAACTCGCCGAGCAGGCGGGATTCCCCCCGGGCGCGTTCAACGTGGTCACCGGCAGTCCCGAGGCGATCGGGGGTGAGCTGATGTCCGATCCCCGGGTCCGGCTGGTCTCCTTCACCGGGTCCACCGAGACCGGCCGGCTCCTGGTGCGGGCCGCGGATCGCACCCTGACCCGGCTGTTGCTCGAGCTCGGGGGCCATGCGCCCTTCATCCTCACCGAGTCCGCCTCGATCGAGGCCGCGCTCGACGGACTGGTGACCGCGAAGTTCCGCAACGGCGGGCAGACCTGCGTGTGCCCCAACCGCATCCTGGTCCCCGAGTCACTGCACGACCGCTTCGTCGACGGGCTCGCCGCCCGGCTGGACCGGCTGGTCGTGGGGCGGGGGGACCGGCCCGGGGTCGACCTGGGTCCCCTGGTGAACGACGCCGCGATCGCCGGGGTCGAGGCCCAGGTCCGCGACGCGGTCGGGAAGGGGGCGAGGGTGGTTCGCGGCGGCGAGCGCCTGGCGCTCCCCGGGCTTGCCGACCGGTTCTTCGCCCCGACGCTCCTGGACGGGTGCACCTCCGAGATGGACTGCTTCCGGATCGAGACCTTCGGACCGGTGTGCCCGGTGCGGACCTATCGCTCGCTCGAGGAGGCGATCGTGATCGCCAACGAGCTGCCGGCGGGTCTCGCGGCCTACGTCTGGACCGGGGACCGCGAGGAGGGCGTCGCGTTGGCGCGGCGCCTGGAGTGCGGGATCGTCGGCATCAACGATCCCTCGCCGGTGACCGCCTTCACCCCCTTCGGGGGCGTCAAGCAGTCCGGCTGGGGCCACGAGGGTGGTGCGGCCGTCCTCGGGGAGTACGCGCCCCCGAAGACCTATTCCCTGGGTCGGTTTCAGGGCGACCCCTGAACGAACGACGCGCCCCGGGGGGGCGCGTCGTGTTGGTCACGTCGAAACGGGTTCGATCGGGGGCCCGGGGCGTGGTCAGTCCTCGGCCCCGCCCACGAAGCTCGAGAGCCGCTGGCGTCGCACGGGGTGCTGCAGCTTGCGGATCGCCTTGGACTCCACCTGGCGCACCCGCTCGCGGGTGACCTTGAAGATGCGGCCGACCTCCTCGAGGGTGTAGGTGTAGCCGTCGCCGATCCCGTAGCGGAGCTTGAGGATCTCGCGCTCGCGGTAGGTGAGGGTCTTGAGCACGTCGTTGATCCGCTGCCGGAGCATGTCGCTGGTGGCGCTGTCCGACGGGGATTCCTGGCGCTCGTCCTCGATGAAGTCCCCGAACTGGGAATCCTCGCTCTCCCCGACCGGGCGGTCCAGGGAGATCGGGTGACGCGAGATCTTCATCACGCGGCGGGTCTCCTCGATGGGCATCTTGGCCTGCAGGGCGATCTCCTCCACGGTCGGTTCGCGCCCCAGCTCCTGCAGCAGGTTCTTCTGGATGTTCCGCAGCTTGGACATCGTCTCGATCATGTGGACCGGGACGCGGATGGTCCGGGCATGGTCCGCGATCGCACGAGTGATCGCCTGGCGGATCCACCAGGTGGCGTAGGTGGAGAACTTGTAGCCACGCTTGTACTCGTACTTGTCCACCGCGCGCATCAGTCCGGTGTTGCCCTCCTGGATGATGTCGAGGAAGGGCAGGCCCCGATTGCGGTACTTCTTGGCGATGGAGACCACCAGGCGGAGGTTGCCGCCGGAGAGGTCCCGCTTGGCCTGCTCGTACTCGTTGAAGACCCGCTCGATGCTCCGGATCCGCTCGGTCATCTCCGGGAGTTCCTCGACCATCAGCGACCGGAGTCCGGAGAGCTCCTCGCCCCGGACGAACATGTCCTCGGGGTCGTATCGGTCGGGGAACTTCTCGGCCTTCTGCAGTCGCTGCTTCAGGTCGTGCATCTTGCGATTGATCGCCTGCAGTTTCTTGAGCAGGGGCTGGATCCGGCCGGTCCGGATGCAGCACTCCTCGAGCAGGGTCGCGATCTTGCGACGTCGTCGCTCCATCTCCGCCATGATCGATTCGCGCTTCTTGTCGGTGGTGGCCTCCTCGAGCTGCTCCCAGGACTGGCAGTTGAGGTCGAGGAGCTTCTTGACCGTGGCGGTGTTGTAGGGGATCCGCGCCGCCACCTTCTCCTTGGCGTTGTCCTCCGCGGTGGAGATCCGCATGGTCCGGTCGAACGGCAGCTCGCCGTTGTGGACCTGCTCGAGGGTGCTCACCGCCTGCTGGGCGGCGTAGTCGGATTCCAGGACCATCCGCCGGAAGATCATCCGGGTGGTCTCGATCTTCTTGGCGAGCCGGATCTCCTCCTCACGGGTCAGGAGGGGGATCGTCCCCATCTGGGTGAGGTACATCCGGATCGGGTCGTCGATCCGCTTGGAGCCCTGTTCGTTGATCGCCTGTTCGACCGCGGCCTGGGCGTCGGCGGCGTCGATGATCTCCTCCTCGCCCTCCGCGGCCGGGGTGGCGGTCCGGGCGGTGTCCTCGACCGCGGATTCCCCGAGCTGTTCGGACTCGGTCTCCCTCGACTCGCTGTCCTCCGTTGGGGTCACCTCCTCCTCCAGCATCTGCATCCGGGGCGTGCGGACCGGTCGCTTCGGATCGTCCCGCTGGAACTTGAGGTCGGTCTCGAGCGGGGCCTCGAAGCTCTTCCAGTTGTGGCGGTCCACTTCCAGCTGGTCGACCACCCGGATGCCGTGGCCCTTGATGAGCACCAGGAGCTCGTCGATGCGGTCCGGATCGACGAACCGGTCGGGGAGGACGGTGTTGATCTCCTCATAGCAGATCCAGCCGCGCTTGGCGCCGTGGGTGATCAGGCCGTGAAGGGATCCGGAGAGGTCGTCTATGCTTGCAGTCACTGGTGGGGTCTCCGTATCGAGGTTCACCGCCGGGATCGGCGGTCACTCTTCTTGAACAGGGGGGGGCTCATCGGTTTCTTGGGTCGCTCGACCCGGGGGAGGATGCTCCGGTCGGATCCGCGTCGGCGGATCCGCTCGAGCTGGTCGCTCAGGCTGGCGGGGTCCGGCTGGTCCGGGTCCGCGCGCTTCTCCTCGGCGAACCGCTCGAGTCGGGCGGTGCTGGCGAGGTCCTCGCAGGTCGTCTGGAGCAGCTCGAGATCGGGGTCCTGCGTGTTCCGGATCATCTCCGAGCCGAAGCGGAAGAGGTCGGCGATGAGTGCGGCGGCCGTGGGATCCTCCAGGGCGAGCAGCATCTGGTCGATCCCGGGGTGTCGGCCGGCCTCGACCTCCCGGATCAGGACCTCGGCGATCATCCGGTGCTCCGGGACGTCGAACTGCTCGGCGGGGCAGAGTTCGGAGGCGGGCAGCATCATGCCCTCCCCGGCGTCCAGCGACTGCGAGGCGAGTTCCGGTGAATAGAGGAAGAGGGCGAGCACCCGGCGCTCGGCCTCCCGGCGTCGGGGAGAGACCTCCGGGCCGGGGAAGGGCGGTGGTGCGTGCCCGGCCTCGATCGGATCCTGGGCCGGTTCCGGCTCCCGCGGGGCGGCGGCCTCGGCGGGCCGCTCCTTCCGCCGCCGGCTGGCGAGCTCCCGGGTGAGTTCGGCCTCGGGCATCCCGGTGGTGGTGCTGATCGAGTCGAGGACCAGGTGCTTGCGCAGCCCGCTGGCCCGGTCGAACCCGAGGGAGGCGAGTCGATCCAGGAGGTTCCGCATGACCCGCTGCCGGGCGGTGATCCCCTCGGCGGCCCGGAACTCGGTGCGGAATCCGGTGGTGATGTGCTCCAGGATGTCGAGGGCCCCGTCGAGGTGCGCCCGGAAGTCGGCGCGCCCCGCCTCGGTCCGCAGCAGCTCGTCGGGATCCGATCCGCTGGGGAGCGAGCAGATCCGCACGTCGATCTCGGAGTTGAAGAAGACCTCCGCCGCCCGGTTCGCCGCCTTCATCCCCGCGGTGTCGCCGTCGAAGAGCAGGGTCACCTTCTGGCAGAGGCGCTGGAGCTTGGAGGCGTGGTACGGGGTGAGGGCGGTCCCAAGGGTCGCGACCACGTTGGCGTGCCCGGCCTGGTGGCAGGCGATGACGTCGGTGTAGCCCTCGACCACCACCGCGTGGCCCTGTTCGATGATCGCCTTCTTGGCCAGGTGCAGTCCGTAGAGCACCCGTGACTTGTCGAAGAGCTCGGATTCCGGGCTGTTGAGGTACTTGGGTTCGTCCTCGGGGTCCAGCCTTCGCGCCCCGAAGGCGATCGGACGGCCCATCTCGTCGCAGATCGGGAAGATCAGCCGGTTCCGGAAGACGTCGTAGTAGCCCTTGCCCTCCCGGCGCGGCTTGAGCAGCGCGGACTCGATGAACGCCTCGAAGGGGATCGGGTCTCGGTCCCCGCCCCGCGCGTGGCGTTCGAGCTCCTGCACCTTGGTGCAGAGTCCGTCCCATCCGTCGGGGGCGACCCCGATCGCGAAGGTCTCGGAGGTGGCCTCGGTGACGCCCCGCTCGGCGAGGATGGCACGGGCGGCGCGTCCCGACGCCTCGTCCAGCAGGTGCTTGCGGTACCAGCCGGCCGCGGCCTTGGTGGCGCGCAGCAGGTCGGCACGGCGCGAGTTCTGGACCCGAGTGGCCTCCGCCTCCTTCAGTTGGATGCCGGCGCGCTCGGCGAGGGTCCTCAGCGCCTCCGGAAAGGACATCTTGTGGTACTCCATCATGAAGCTGATGGCATCCCCGTGGGCCTGGCAGGCGAAGCAGTGGTAGAAGGGGCGGTCCCGGTGGGTCACGATCGTCAGCGAAGGCTTGCTGTCGTCGTGGAAGGGGCACATGCAGACGTGCTCGCGTCCCTTGGGACGGACGTCGAGGTGCTCGCCGATCAGTTCGACCAGGTCGGTGGCCTCGATGACCCGCTCTCGGTCGTGGTTGTCAATCCGGGTCGGCATCGGCTTGATCCAGGGGGGCACGGGAACTGCCGCACGCAACGCTCGTGCGACGTGGGTCACGATCGGACGTCGGCCCGCGGCGGTTCGATCGGGGATCCAAGGGGATCCCGGTCACGACCCGTCGGGGGGATCGGTCGGGAAGGATGCTTGCTCGCCCGTTCTGGAGGGGGTGTTTGCTCCGTGGCGCGCCGCAGTCCGTGGCCACGAGGAGTCTGGGTTCCAGATCAGACAGGAGACTGTAGCCCACCATCAGGCCCGGTCAACTCGAGGTGGGCGTTCGGAGCGTGTTCTGTGGGAAAAAACCGGAATTCCCACGTCGAAGCCGGTGCAGGACGCACCACGGGGGTTATCAGGCTTCCATCTTCTGGCGACGGGTCCAGGTGTACTTCCGCTTGGCGGGCTTGACCACCAGGCCCAGCCGGATCGCCTTGGCGGACGCCTTGACCTTCTTGGGCGCGCCGTCCATCACCGCGTTGACGGTCTGGATGTTCGGCTTGAAGGTCCGCTTGGTGCAGGAGGTGATCTTCGTGCCGACCCCACCGAGGTACTTGGGACGACCTCGGAGTCGGTACTTGTTGCCGGTGCGCGTGTTCTTGCCCGTGAAATGACAGACCCGAGGCATGGTGGAGCTCCTGAAGGGGGACCCGTGCGAGAATCACGCACTGTACCCCGGCGTGATACCGCGATCAAGGCGGGTCACGGCGGGCCACGGGGGGTCACCCCGCTCGGGGGCCCCCACGGGGGGTCGGAGCGGCCTCAGGCGCTTTCCTTCTGGTTATTGCGGACCTGGAGCTCGCCGAGGGGGGTGTTGTCCCGGACCGCGTCGGCGTCGAGGATGAAGGTCAGCCCGTTGTGCTCGTTCTCGGGAAGGTCGTAGAGCTTGTCCAGCATCAGCTCGTCCAGCACCGCGCGGAGGGCCCGGGCCCCGGTCTCCCGCTTGAGGGCCCGGAGGGAGATCTCCTCCAGGGCATCGGCGGTGAACTCCAGGTCGGCACCCTCGATCCGGAACAGATGCTGGAACTGGCGGACCAGCGCGTTCTTCGGTTCGGTGAGGATCCGGACCATCGCCGCGACGTCCAGCGGCATCAGGGGGCAGACGATCGGCAGCCGGCCCACCAGTTCGGGGATCAGCCCGAACTCGAGCACGTCGTCGGGGGTGATCTGGGCGAGGAGCTCCCGGGTCTCGTCGATCCCGGTCGAGGGGTCGGTCCCCACGTCGCTGAATCCGATGCGGCTGCGGCCGATCCGGCGGCGGATGATCTCGTCGATGCCCACGAAGGAACCACCGCAGATGAAGAGGATGTGGGAGGTGTCCATCTGGATGTACTGCTGCTCAGGGTGCTTGCGCCCACCCTGCGGGGGGACGTTGGCCACGGTGCCCTCGAGCATCTTGAGCAGCGATTGCTGCACGCCCTCGCCGGAGACGTCCCGGGTGATCGAGACGTTCTGCGAGGTCTTCCCGATCTTGTCGATCTCGTCGATGTAGATGATGCCCCGCTGGGCGTTCTCGAGGTCGTAGTCCGCGCCCTGAAGCAGCTTCAGCAGGAGGTTCTCGACGTCCTCCCCGACGTAGCCCGCCTCGGTGAGGGTCGTCGCGTCCCCGATCGCGAACGGCACGTTCAGCACCCGGGCGAGGGTCTTGGCCAGGAGGGTCTTCCCGGTGCCGGTGCCCCCGATCAGCAGGACGTTGCTCTTGTCGAGCTCGACCTCGACCTCCTCCTTCTCGGCCTCGACCAGGCGCTTGTAGTGGTTGTGCACCGCGACCGCGAGGGCTCGCTTGGCCTGGTCCTGCCCGATGACGTATTCGTCGAGGAATTCCTTGATCTCGCGAGGGGGCGGGATCTTCTGGAAGAGCGGGGAGGCGGAGGAGACCCGGCGGCGTTCCTGGCGGAAGATGTTCTGGCAGAGGTCCGTGCAGTTGCTGCAGATGTAGACGTCGTTGGGGCCCTCGACCATCGGCCCGACCTCGCGGGAGGTCTTCCCGCAGAAGGAGCACGTGGTGACCTTGCGTCCCCGGAAGCCGCCATCGCCGCTTCCACCACCGGCCCCGCCCCCGGCCCCGCCACCAGCGTCACCGCCGCCGCCCTGGCCGCCGCCAAGGCCACCGCCTCCGGGCGGGGGGGTTCCGGTCCCGGCCACCGGGGCCGGCATGGGTCGGTTCATCGGGTGGTTCGACTCTTCTGGGGGCATCTCGTGGGGTTCCTGGTCGGTCCTGCGCGTGTCCATCGAGTGTATCTGAGGCTCCGGGCCCCGTCAGCACGTGGCCTGGACTATTCGGGCAAGTCTCCTTCGGTAGGTCGGGCTGTAGGGCTTGAAGGACCGGTAGTCCGTGCGTTCTGGATCTCCGCCCGTCGCCGGAGGTCCTCCTCGGTGAGGTTGCCGCGGACCTGCTGTATCAGACGTTCCTCGGCGCGGGCCAGTTCCTCGCTGGAGATCCGCCCCTCCGCGTGCATCGCCCGCAGGTCGGAGAGGCTGAAGCCGATCTGGACGGCATCGTCCCCGCCGCGCATCCAGCGACGGATCAGGGAGATGACCACCCCGCCCACCACCACCAGGCCCATCAGCACCAGGAGCCAGGGGACCACCGAGCCGAACACGTTCGACGACGAGCCGGATCCGGGGATGGTCGAGAGGATGGGCATGGCCTCGTGGGTGACGGGGGCGGTTCAGGACGACTTCTTCGCGGCCTTCTTGCCGGTCTTCTTGCCGGCTTTCTTGCCCGTCTTCTTGGCGGTCTTCTTCCCCGCCTTGGCGTCGGTCTTGGTGCCGGCCTTCTTCGAGGCGGCCTTCTTCGAGGCGGCCTTCCCGGCGGCGGGGGCGCCGCCCGCCCGCTGCGCCTTCTTTTCCTCCGCCATCCGATTCCAGTCCTCGGCGGGGATCTCGGTGACGTCGGCCTGGTCGACGATCCGATCCGCGGCCTTGTGCTCGGCGATCTGCCGCGCGACCTCCTGGAGGCCGCCGGACTTCTGGAGCTCGGTGCGCACCGCGTCGGGACGCTCCCCGCGCTGCTGGGCGATCATGGCGATCCGCCCGTTGATCTCCGGTTCGGTGACCTGGATCTCGAACTCCTGCGCGATGCGGTCCATGATGAAGAGCAGCTTCAGCCGGTTGAGCGCCTGCTCCTGGGTCTGCTCCCGCATCTCGGCGAGTGCCCGCTCGACCGCCTCGGGTTCCTCGCCCCGGTAGAGCAGCTCCATCCGCTGGCGCTCGATGGATCGCGCGACCTGGGCCTCCGAGACCCGCTTGGGGAGCTCGAGGGTGGTGTTCTCGAGGAGGTACTCGAAGACCTGTTCCCGTTCGGCGGCTCGCTGCTCCTGGTCCCGTCGGTTCTCGGTCTCGAGGCGGATCCGCTCCCGGAGCATCTTCTCGTCCTCGAGGCCGAGGCTGGCGGTGAGGACATCCACCTCGAGGGGGGTGACGCGCTCGCCGTCCTCCACCGTGAGGCGGATGGTGACCTTCTTGTCCCGCAGCTCCGAACGCTCGTGGGTGGGGGGGCCGATGGTCTCGAGGACCAGTTCATCACCGAGCTTGGCGCCCGCGAGGTGACTGGCGAGGTCGTCGATGAGCAGGCCCAGCACCGGGCCGCTGGTGCCGTCCTCCTCGGGGGGGTAGATGGCCAGGGCCTTGTCGGTCTCGAAGAAGGTCCCCTCGTGGTCCTCCACGTCGACCACCGCGCGACCACCCACCCGGTCCATCGGCTGGAAGCCCTCGGTGACCTGCTCGGGGGTGCCGAAGCGATACCGAAGCCGGTCGATCTCCTCGTCGATGTGCGACTCCTCGATCTCGAAGATCGGCTTCTTGATCTCCACCTTCTCCAGGCTCGGCATCTCGAATTCCGGGACCACGTCGACCGAGACCTCGAAGGAGAATTCGGTGCCCCGCTCGAGGGCCTGGTCCATGAGGGACTCGTCGAACTCCGGCTCCCCGACCACCTTGAGCTCGTTGGACTGGATCGCCTGCTGGTAGGCCCCCATGATCAGCTGTCCCCGGGCCTCGTCGATGACCTGGGTCCCGAAGCGCTTCTCCAGGAGCTGTCGGGGGGCCTTCCCCTTGCGGAAGCCGGGAAGCTGGGCCTGCATCTGGAGGGTGCCGTAGGCGGACTCGATCCGGTCGTCGACCACGTCCGAGGGAATGCGGATGGTCAACTTCCTCGCGGAAGGGCCGTCCTCTTCGATCGAAACATCGATGTCCAGTTCTTCGGAAGCGGTGTCCATGGCGTCCTCGGGGGTTGGTGTCGTCCTTCGGGGCTCCGGCGAGGTCCGAACCGACTGCAGTCCGGTCCCGGCGCCGTGAGACGTGGGATCGTACCAGAGGCCCGGAGGTCTCACCAGCAGGCGGCCCGCCGGGGGGGATTCACCCGATCAGGAGCATCTCCGCGTAGGTCGGCAGGGGCCACAGGTCCGCGGGGACCAGCGACTCGACCCGGTCCGCGGCGGCCCGTGCCGCCTCCATGGCGGGGATCAGGTCGTGCTGGCGACTTCGCATCGCCTTCTCCGGACCCGTGAACTCGCGGTTCTGTTCGGCCTCGAGGGCCAGCAGTGCGTGGTGGAGCTGGTCGATCGCGTCGAGGAGTTCCTGGAGGACCGCTTCCGCGGCCGCCCCGGTGGCCCCGGTGGCATGCGTCGCCGCCACCGCGTCCGCGTACTGGGACTGCGCCCGGAGCGCGGCGGGGAGGATCTGGGTGCGGAGCATGGTGCAGAGGGTGTTGGTCTCGATCTGCAGGATGGTCACGTACTGCTCGACGAGGATCTCGTAGCGGGCCTTCAGCTCCCGGTTGCTGAGCACCTTGTACTTCTTGAAGAGGTTCAGGCTCTTCTTGCTCTTGAGGACCGGGAGCGCATCCGCGGTGGAGTGCAGGTTGGGGAGTCCCCGACGTGCCGCCTCCTCCAGCCAGGCCTCGCTGTAGCCGTCGCCGTCGAAGCACACCTTGCGGTGCTCGCGCACCACTTCCCGCAGCACGGCCCGGGCCGCGGCGTCCCGCTTGGCGGGGGTGGGGTTCTTGCCGGCCCGCTTGCCGAGTTCGGTCGCGAGCCAGTCCAGGCTCTCCGCGATCATGGTGTTCAGCACGGTGTTCGGCCACGCCACCGAGGTGTTGCCGCCGACTGCGCGAAGCTCGAACTTGTTGCCGGTGAAGGCGAACGGGCTGGTCCGGTTGCGATCGCTGGAATGACGCGGGATCTTCGGCAGCACGTCCGCGCCGAGGTCCAGCTTGCCACCCTGCTTGGTGGACCGGGCCTGGCCCTTCTCCAGCTGGTCGAGGATGTCCGTGAGCATCTCCCCGAGGTAGATCGACATCACCGCGGGTGGTGCCTCGTTGGCCCCCAGTCGGTGGTCGTTGCCGGCGCTGGCGATCGAGGCGCGCAGGAGGTCGGCGTGGAGGTCGGTCGCCCGGATCACCGCGCACAGGAAGACCAGGAACTGCATGTTGGAGTGGGTCTCGTCCCGGGGATCCAGGAGGTTGACCCCGGTGTCGGTGGAGATCGACCAGTTGTTGTGCTTCCCGGTCCCGTTGATCCCCGCGAACGGCTTCTCGTGCAGCAGGCAGCTCAGGCCGTGGTTGGAGGCCACCTGGCGGAGGACGTGCATGGTGATCATCTGGTGGTCGGCCGCGACGTTCGAGGATTCGAAGGTGGGCGCGATCTCGAACTGGCCCGGGGCGACCTCGTTGTGGCGGGTCTTGACCGGGATGCCCAGTTCGAAGAGCCGGAGCTCCACGTCGGCCATGAAGCGGAGGACGCGGTCGGGGATCGCGCCGAAGTAGTGGTCGTCGAGCTGGTGGCCCTTGGGCGGGGCGGCGCCCTGCAGGGTCCGCCCGCAGATCGCGATGTCGAGTCGCTCGCGCGCCACGTCGAGATCCACGAGGAAGTACTCCTGCTCGCAGCCGAGGGTGGTGATGATCTGCTCGGCCCCGGTCTCGTTGCCGAAGTACTCGATGATCCGCATCGCGTGCCGGTTGACCGCCTCGATCGAGCGCAGGAACGGGGTCTTCTTGTCGAGGGCCTCGCCGGTCCAGGAGACGAACGCGGTGGGGATGCAGAGCGTCGACACCCCGTCGGAGGTCTTGAGGATGAACGCGGGGCTGGTCGCGTCCCACGCGGTGTAGCCCCGGGCCTCGTAGGTGTCGCGGATGCCGCC
>PKCS01000007.1 GCA_002862305.1 Phycisphaerae bacterium
GGTTCCTCGATTAATTTCAAGGTGTACCACCACGCGTATTGGTGGGTGTTTCTTCAGCGATGAGCTTCAGTGCTTTCAACCACATTCGCGGCACGAAGTCATTCTGATGTGAGATGAATTGGTTATTGAACGAACACTTGAAGAGTTGAACTGACTCGGAGGAATCCAATGACTTTTATCAAGGGACTTTGTATCACCAGCATCGCGGCCGCGATGTGTATCACGGCCGGCGCTGCCGGCCAGGGCGACTGCCCGACCGGGGAGATCGCCGACTGCGACGGTTCCGGTGAGTGCTGGACCGAGGCATGGGTCGGCGACACCTTCTGCGACGGTACTGCCCAGCAGTACGGCGCGGACCTCTGCTGCTACCCCGCGCCAGGTGGCAACGACGGTGGCGACTGCACCGACGCTGAGTGCGCCCCCGGCGCGTTCGCCTGCTGCACCGACCAGGGTTGCTCGGAAGTGACCGAAGAAGAATGTGCGGCGCAGGGCGGCACCTTCAACGCTGGTGTCCTGTGCGCCGCCTTCCCCTGCGGATTCCTCGAGAACTGCGGTGATGCCAACACCAACGGCCAGCCCTGCACCGAGCCGTCCACCGACGGCACCACCGGTTGCGCGGACGGTCTCTGCTGCTCCACGGTCTGCCTCATCGACAGCATCTGCTGCGAGGACGGCGGCGAGTGGGACAGCGTGTGCGTCGGCTACGCCGATACCGCCTGCGGCATCGGTGGCTGCCAGCCCGGCGAGATCGTCGACTGCGACGGCACCGGCGAGTGCTGGCCTGAGGGCTGGGTCGCCGACACCTTCTGCGATGGTTCTGCTCAGGTGTACGGTGCCGACCTCTGCTGCTACCCCGAAGCGGGTGGCAACGACGGTGGCGACTGCACCGAAGACGAGTGCGCCCCCGTGGTGTGCGGTGACGGCATCTGCGCCACCGGTGCGGAAGACCCGACCACCTGCCCCGAGGACTGTGGCGACGGATCCGAGTGCGTGACCGTCACTGCGACCAACGGTGACCAGGACTTCGATGGTGACGGCACCAACGACCTGTGCTACCTCGATCCCACGACCGGCGTCGAGTCCGGGTACATCACCCTGACCTGGGCTGGTAACTGCATCGCCGAGACCGTCGAGTTCGCCGGCCTCGGGACCCTGGGTCCGGGTGTCTACCCGAGCCCCCTCACGGTGGTCGGCCTTGGTGCCAACCAGGACTGCTACGACATCACGCTCACCTTCGTGGGTGGCGCGACGTCCGACGTGGTCAACGGTTGCGTCGGTTGCGGCAACCCCCCGAGCTGTGGCGACGGCACCTGCAACGGTGACGAGACCTTCGACACCTGCCCGGCCGACTGCCTGCCGCCCGGAGAGTGCCCCGCTGGCCAGATCCTCGACTGTGACGGCTCCAACGAGTGTCACCCCGACACCTGGGTCACCGACACCTTCTGCGACGGTTCCGACCAGCAGTATGGCGCCGACCTCTGCTGCTACGACGGCGGAATCCCCGGCAGCTTCGACGGTGGTGACTGCACCGCCGAGCAGTGCTCCGGTGGAAGTGGTCCCGTCTGTGGTGACGGCGTCTGCGACGCCGGCGAGGACGAGACCTCCTGCCCGGCCGACTGCGAAGTCGTGGTCGTGTGCCCCTACGACCTCACGGGTGACCTCGTGATCGGTGGCGGTGACCTCACCGTGCTGCTCGCAGCCTGGAGCACCGCTGACGCGGCTGCCGACTTCAACAACGACGGCGTCGTCAGTGGTGGCGACCTCACCCTGCTGCTCGCCAGCTGGGGCGTCGTCTGCGAGTAAGTTCGATCGGTCGACCCCGGTCGACCAACCAACTTCGAATCCACGCCCCCCGCTCGCTTGCGAGCGGGGGGCTTTCTCTTGCCCGAACCGGACCCTGCGCCCAGGCACCGCGGTGCCGGACTCCCGGCTTCAAATCCCCCGAGGGTCACCGTCCATCCCCCGGGCTGGTCGGCATCGCCGCGCGCTGCAAGCGTCCAGTGACCCCGATCACGGAACGGGTGATGGTCACCGCCCTCATCCCTACCAGCCACGGTGAACCCCACGGATTTTCACTCCCCTCGGGACCACGCCGTCGGCTTCGACCTATGCTGGCAGGATGTTCAACCACGCCATCTCCGTGATCGGGTCCCTTTGCCTGGCAGTCGTCGTGACCGACCTCCCTGCGCAGTCACAGGACGTCGAAGGGCTGACGGCAGCCTTCCAGGCTGCGTCACCCGCCACCAGGGAGTACGCACAGCACGTGATCCTCCTCGCCCACCCCTCCCTCGAGGGTCGCCTTCCCGGCACCTCCGGGGTGGACCTCGCGGAGGAGGTCATCGTCACGTCCTTCCGTCACGCAGGCCTGGATCCGGCCTTCGGGCCCGCCTTTCGACAGCCGTTCGACTTCAGGCAGGGCGGTGCGTTCGGTGCCGAACGCGACATGACGACCGTGACCGGGTTCAACATCGGGGCGGTGATCCCGGGGTGCGGCTCGCTCGCCTCGGAATGGGTCGTTCTCGGTGCACACCACGACCACATCGGCCGGGGTGCCTTCGGCAGCCGATCCACCGGTGCCCCCGGCCGGATCCACGAGGGAGCCGACGACAACGCCTCGGGAACCGCTGCCGTGCTCCTGGCCGCCCGACTCCTTCGGGATCGGTTCCCGCCCTGCGAGCGATCGACCGACCTCGAGTCCCCACGACGATCGATCCTCCTGCTCACCTTCAGCGGCGAGGAAAGCGGCCTCAACGGTTCGGAGCACTTCGTTCGGAACGCACCCATGCCCCTCGACCGGATCGCCCTCATGATCAACCTCGACATGGTCGGTCGGCTCAGCGAGGGGCGCCTGCAGGTCTCCGGCAGCCAGAGCGGTGACACCCTGCCCGCCATGGTCCGGGCTGCGGGGACGACGAATCCGCTCGAACCGGTCCTGTCGAGGGGACTGACGGCGCGCAGCGATCACGCACCGTTCTACCGTGAGCGAATCCCGGTGCTGTTCCTGACCGAGACGGTCTTCCCCGACGACTACCACACCACCGAGGACGAGTCCTGGAAGCTGGACTTCGAGTCGGCGGCGAACGCCGCGGCATTCGCCGCCGACCTGGTCGCCCGTTCGGCGCTGGACCCCGCACGTCCGTCCTGGCGGGAAGTCGCGGGGTTCGAGACGGGAGGCGGGGGCCCCTCGATCTCCGACATCAAGATCCGCTTCGGCATCAAGCCCGGCAACTACGGTGACACGCAGCCGGGAGTCCTGGTGGGAGGGGTGTCGACGGGCACCAGTGCGGAGGAGGCCGGGATCCGGGAAGGCGATCTCCTGATCGGCTGGGACGGTCGTGAGATCGCCGGAGTGATGGAGTGGATGCGGCTGATGGCACCGCACCATCCCGGAGACGTCGTGACCGTGACCATCATCCGGCAGGACGAGGCCCTCGAGCTCCCGGTACGGCTCAAACCACGGTAGTATCCGAGTCCCGGCCTCTCGTGGGGTCGAGCGAACAACCCGTGCCGACCGGCATGCCGCCAGCCAAGGAGAAGACTATGCCCACTCGAAGCCGACTCGCCACCTGTACATGGGGCCTGATGGCCGCCTCGACCATCGCCCTCACCTCGTGCAGCATCGCACCCAAGCAGGAGAACGCGGAGTCCTTCGACCAGCGTTCCACCGAGCTCGTGCAGAAGCTCTCGAGCGAGAACGCCGAACTGGCCTCGATGTTCGCGGATTCCTACGCCTACGCCGTCTTTCCTGCGGTCGGCCAGGGGGGGTTCATCATCAGCGCCGGATGGGGACATGGTGCGGTCTACGTGGGGGGACAACGGGTCGGGTACGCCATGATGTCCCAGCACTCGATCGGCGCCCTCGTGGGGGGAGACAAGTGGTCGTTGCTGATGTTCTTCAAGACCGAGGGAGCCCTCAAGCAGTTCCAGGAAGGCAAGCTGACCGGGAATGCGACCGCCAACTACGCATTCGGCAAGGCGGGGGACAATGCCCAGACCGACTATTCGAAGGACGTCGTCCTCAAGCGGGTGGATCCGGCAGGCGCGATGCTGAACGCCTCCGTTGGATTCAGCAACTTCAAGTACGAGTCCAACGAGGAGGCCGAGGCCGGCTGGGCCAAGCAGGCCGAGTCCTGAGCGCCGTGGTTCGGTCGAGCGGATGAGAAAAGGAGCGCCCGGACCAGGTCCGGGCGCTCCTTGATTCGCTCGTCAGGGTGACTCAGTCGGATTCCTCGCCGAACATCATCATCATCGACGACATGCCGCCGCCGCCCATGTCACCGGTGTTGTAGATGTACTGGGCGTCGAGGGCGCGGTCGATCATCTCCTCCGCGTCCTGGAGGTGGGCCACGGTGTACGGATCGAGCTTCGAACGACGGCTCAGGGTCTCGGTGATGTCGGTGTGGAGCTCCCGGAGCTGGGTCCGGGTCAGGGTGCTGACCGCGGTCGAGACCGCACCGAACCCGTTGTCCTGGCCGGCCATGTCGAGCATCCGCTCGAGATGGGCCCGCTGGAGGTTCCGGCGGAGGCTCGAGATGTACGGGTCGCTGGAGGTGTAGGTGACGTTCACGTCGCCGTCCAGCTCGGTCCACACCGCCGAGTGCACCGTCTGGAGCACTTCCGGAACGGTGAGCGGGTTCTCGAGGTCCGTGTCGCGGTACTCGTTGTCGTAGACCCGGTTGAGGGTCCCGGGATTCAGGAGCATCGTCATCGCGGATCGCTGGAACCCACCGATCTGGTCGTGGATCTGGTAGGGGCCCTGGTCGGTGATCCCGCCCATGCCGCCCTCGTCGTACCACTTGTCGCGCCGCATCTTCTTGAGCAGCTCGGGGGTCAGCCCGTAGGACTCCTCGTACATCATGGTGTCGATGACGAACTTGAGCGCGGCACGCTGCTGGTCCGGCGAGATCGACTCGATCGGGTCCCGTTCCCCGGGATCGCCCCGCCGGTCCCGGTGGATCGTCGATCCACCGATCCAGTTCGCGGCAATGGAGCTGGCGCCCATCTGCATGCTGAGGAGCATGCCGTACCCGCGCCGGGCCTTCTCCCAGCTGTCGCCGTCGCCGACCATCCGGTCCACGAGGTTCTCGCGGAGCTTGGCCACCAGCCTCATCTGGTTGTTGGCGTAGTCGATGGGGTTCTTGCCGTTGTCGAACCGGCGGGCCATGGGGTCGGCCCCGTAGGTGTCCTCGTCGGTGGCGTAGGCGAGCATGGGCTCGGCGCAGCGCTTGGCGACCTCCTTCGGGTCGCCGAAGCCGTAGCCGAACTCGATCGCCCAGTAGTCGTAGGGCCCGAGGGTCACCATCGTGAAGGGACCCTGGGTCTCGCCGGCGCCCATGTTGATGTTGACGGGAAGGTAGTCCATCACGCTGCCCGCGATGGGCTGTCCGGCCATCGATTCGTCATGCTGCTCCGAGAGGTCGTAGATCCCTGAAGCCTTGAAGTTGTGCCGCAGGCCGAGGGTGTGCCCGACCTCGTGCATGATGACGTCGCGAAGCATCGGGCCGATGTACCACTCGGGCACCCCGTCCAGCTGCTGCCCCTCGGAGGCATCGCGACCGAGGAGCTCGGACATGACTTCCGGGCTGGTACGCATCAGGGCGATGTTCATCGACTTCATGAGCCCGTTGGTGCAGATCGGGGACATCTGGGAGATCTCGTGCTCGATCTCCCCGTCACCCGCCACCAGGATGGTGGGCTGCTTCAGCACGGCGGGCATCGGGCTGGCACCCATGGCCCGCATCGCCGCGGCTTCCCGCATGAGCTTCCGGGTGGTCGACTCCCGCTCGGCCGGCTTGGCCAGGAGGACGCGGGGGTCGTATTCGGGGCGATCGCAGAGCCAGGAGAGGGTCTCCGGGGACATTCCCTCGAGGGCCTGTTCCGGCACCCGGTTCTCCCAGGTCTTGATCCAGGAGTTCACGAAGCCCTCGTCCATCACCACGTCGGCATCCAGGATCTGGCCGGTGACGGGGTGGACCCGGCTGGGGCCGATCGCGAAGCCCATGTTCGAGTTCGTCCAGACGATGAAGTTGTACCGGGCGTCCTCGGGATCCTTGTCCATGTGGGCCTTGGTCAGTTCATCCTGCTGGTAGACCTCGATCGCGTTCACGATCCCGATCTCCTCGAAGGCCTTGTTCCATTCGAGCACCCCCTCGCGGACCCAGCGACGATAGCGGACGGGGATCTTGCTCTCGAGGTAGAAGATGATCGGCTGCTTCGGCGGGCTCAGCTCGAGGTTCGGGTCGGCCTTCTCGAGGTGCCAGCGGTGGATCATGCGGTTCCAGGGCGAGTCCTTGGAGGCGTCCCCGACGTCCTGGTAGCTGGTCGTGAAGTAGCCGACCCGCTGGTCGGCGGCGCGGGGCTTGTACCCGTTGGACCGGGGCAGGTCACGCATGGAGTAGGCCAGGGTGATGAAGCGCCCCGTGCGGTTGGGCATCTCGAAGGCGAGCTCGGTGTTCTTGGGGAACGCCTTGGCCTTCTTCACCACCATGAGGTTGGTCTTGGCCCCACGGGTGATGCCTCCGAAGAAGTTGCCGGAGGAGCGGACGAACAGGTTGGTGGCGTTGATGACCGGGCCGCCGTTGGGGCCCATGGCCACGATCGGCACGTCGAAGACCACGCGGTCGGTGTTGACCCTGGCGGAGGCGGACCGGCTTTCACGGTCGCCCGTGGTGCGGACCTCGGTGTTCGGCTCGACGAGGGCGAGCTGCTTGCCGAAGCGCTTCCAGGTCCCGTACAGCGAGCCGCTCTGGACGCCGGCCTGGCGGACACCGCTGGAGACCGTCCACCCCAGGAAGACCATGCGCTTGTCGAAGTCCCGGGGGAGCTCCGCGAGCACCTGCTGGGTCTTGTCGTTGACCCAGAGGCGATAGAGGGGCTTGACTCCGTCCTCGGTGGACCGGACCTCGGTGAATCCCTTCGAGACGTCGGCGAAGGGGGGGAAGTCCTGTGCTCGCTGGGCAAGCACCGGCGTGGAAGGAGAGGCGGCGAGGGCGGCTCCGGACGGGAGACCGGTGGCCAGCCCGAGGGCACTCAGGACGATAGACGCGTGGTACTTGGACATCCGCTTTGCAGCTCCAGAGGGGGGGTCGAGGGTGGTGTCAGGACGGTACGGACCGTCCCACTAACAATACTCGGCACATTCGCCGGCGGTGCATGGAATTACCGCTATTGACGCGAATCAGGGCCGGTCTGTTCGACGTTCTCGGCAATTCGACGAGGTCGATCCAGCGGAAGCACGGGATTGCCCCGGAGGACCGATAAACCGCAACGCAGGAGGTTGGCTCGGTCCGCCGGTGGGCCCTAGTCGCCGGATGAGAGCAGCTCGGCCAGGCATTCGGGCGCGGCCAGGTCGATCGTCCCCAACACGTCCCTCAGGCGGTCCGGTCCACCCTCGAGAGCGGCTTGTTCCAGGGCGGCGTCCCATCGGCTTCGGGCGGCGTCCTCGAGGAGGTGCTCCCACCCCGTGACCAGCGCCAGGTCCAGCCCGGCCAGAGGAACCGCCCCGAAGATCGCCCGCTGGCGGGACTGGTCGGGAACCGACCAGAACGCGTAGGCCGGGGGGGGGCCGAAGAGCGGGCCCTCGTCCGCGGGCTTGAGTCGCATGCGGTAGAGCACCTGGTCCGCTTCGCCGCCCTCCTCCCCGGACGGGACCGCCTCCCCGTCGAGTTCCCGGGAGATCCCGTTGCCCATGAAGGGGCGGGTCTCCGGCTCGAGCTCGTAGGTCATCAGGTCGCCCTTGCTGCCACCGAGGATCCGGACCCCGAAGGGCATGGGAGGGTAGACGGCGCCCCCGTCGACGATGGTCCGCTTCTCGGAGTCGCTGACCGCCGGGGAATCAAGCATCAGTTGCTTGTACTTCCCCGGCTGGGCCGCGAACAGGAGCAACGAGAACCCCCAGCCCCGGATCTGGTTCCAGCTCACCGACTCACGTCCCGGATCGAGCTCCTGGACGAACCGGAGCGCCACCGCCTCGCCGGCGGCGCGCCAGGCCTTCCGGCGTTCCGCCTTGGTCGATCCCCCGTCCATCCCCATCAGCATCCCCATGTGCAGTTCGTCCGGGGTCATGTTGGAATCACGGGAGACGTCGATGATGATCGGGATCAACACCTGCAGGCGGAAGAACTCGTCCGGGGTCAGCTCGTGGGTGGAGTCCGGCTTGCGGAGCCCGAACCCGACCCGCTGCGCGGTCATCACCGATCCCGCCCCCACGAAGCGCAGGTAGCCGTCCACCACCCCCGGGATGACGGTCTCCTCGAAGAACCGGTCGATCGCCTCCGCCCGCTCCTCCCCGAATTCCTGGATCGCCCAGAGCTTGGTGATCCGCAGCCAGAGGATCCCGGACTCCACTCGCTGGACGAGGGTGGGCCAGGAGTACTTCCCGACCAGGGGGCGCTCGAACCAGAAGAGGGCGTCACCGAGCCCGCCCGCCAACCGGCTCCAGCCGTTGGCCCCCGCCAGTTCCAGCGGCAGGTTGTCGTCGAAGGTCGCCTCGAAGTATCGATCCCCGGTCTCCGGATCAGAGCGGGCTTCGTGGCCGTAGGACTTCTGCAGTGCGTCCAGTTCGCTCGTGGAGGGCGCACTGTCCGTGAAGACCCGCTGGGGTATGCCACCCTGGTCCCGCATCTTCACCCGGTACTCCCGACGCTCGCATCCCCAGCCCAGCACGGACCAGGCGAGCAGGATGAGGATCGGGAGGAATCGCGCATTCACCGGGACACCTCCGGGCTCGTGGTCCCCGCCAGCAGTGGTACCAGCCGGACCTTGAAATCGACGTGGACCCCGTCACCGGCGCGCGCCCCGAGGACCTCGTCGAGCTCGTCGAGGGGCACGACCAGGAGTTCGATCCGCTCCCCGTCGACGCCTCCACCGGGCCCGCAGCGGATCACGTCCCGGGCCAGCACCAGCTCGACCACCTCGTCGGTGAGCCCGGCGCTGCTCGGGGCACGCATCAGCCACTGGAGCCGGTCATCCGGGGCTCGATATCCGGTCTCCTCGTAGAGCTCCCGGGACGCGGCCTCCAGCACCGTTTCCTCCGCGGCGTCACCCACCAGGCCCGCCGGCAGTTCGAGCACCCGGCATCCCACCGGTGGCCGGTACTGCTCGACCAGCAGCACCTCACGGGCCGGGGTGAGCGCGACCACGCCGACCACCCCCCGCGCAGTGGTCCGGGTGACGTACTCCCAGCCGTCGTGGGCCAGAAGGGCCAGGTGTCGGCCCGCACCGAGCCGGGTGATGTCGGGGGGATGGTCCATCGTGGGTACCCTATTCCAACCAGTGCGTCACCGGACGCTCCAAACGGCAAATACCCCGCCCCCGAGCGGGACCCGGATGGACCGGGGGGGCGGTCCCGGAGCCTGGGGGGGGGCGCCCCGGCCCGTCAGGGGCCGTGAAATGGGGGGGTGCCGCCGGCGGCAGGACGGGAAGAGCCCTCGCGCTTGAGTTCACGGGGGATTCTCGGTAGTCTTCCCGATCCTCCGTCGTTCGGGCGGACCCACCAGCAGGAGCCTCACGTGTACGCGATCATCGAAGACAGCGGTACCCAGATCAAGGTCAGCCAGGGCGACGTGGTCGAAGTCGATCATCGCGAGCACAGCGAGGGGGCGACCCTCGTCTTCGACCGGGTGCTGGCCATCGGCGACGGTGAGTCCTCCGATCCTGCCCGCATCGGCCGTCCCTACCTCGAGGGTGCCTCGGTCTCCGCGGAGGTCGTCGAGTGCTTCAAGACCGACAAGATGCACGTGATCAAGTTCAAGCGTCGCAAGGGCTATCGCCGGAAGATCGGGCATCGCCAGCGCATGCTTCGGGTCAGGATCGGCGACATCACCGGCTGAACCGGGCCCACCGACGGTCCGATGACCACCTTCCGATTCCCCGGCCCCCGGCATCCCGGGGGCCGCGTTCGTTCACGCGGTGGCGCTCCCTTCCTGGCCCGTGGGCTAGGTCCGGGAGAGCAGGTCGCGTGCGCGCTCGGTCGACTCGGGCTCCCGGGTCCGGCAGCTGAGGCGGGTCGCCTCGCAGGTCGCCGTGGCGAGGGCCTCGTCCACCTCCAGCACCTTGGGGCCGTTGCCCGCCAGCCAGCGATCCACCTCGGTGGCGGCCTGGCGGCAGGCCAGTTCGAAGAGCGGTGCTTCGCCGGTCCAGGACTCGATCTCCCGATCGCCGGTCCCCGTCCAGGAGATCCCCGTCTCGTGGATCTTCAACGTGCCGGAGGGCCCGAGGAGGGTCGCGGTCCGTTCCCAACTGGCCTGGTCGCTGGCGGAGATGGTGGCCAGGCCGAGAGGCTGGCAGCGGATCAGGACGCCGAGGTCGCCGGAGAGACGGGCCAGGCCCTCGACCGGCACGTCGGGCACCTCGGTGGGGGGGAGCTTGGGGTCGCTGCCGGAAGGGGGCGTGGGAGGCACCAGCATCGCATCGATGAGGTCGGGAGCACCGAGGACGGCCAGCACCAGGGAGACCGCGTCGAAGAGTCGTGCATAGAGGCTGCCCTGGCCGGGACTGCAGTGCGAGGTGACGTGCATCGAGCTGATCGCCCCGAAGTCCTCGAGCACCTGGCGCGCCGCCAGGTACCCCGGGCTGCGCACCATCAGTCCCACGAGCAGGACTGGCTCGGAGGCGGGGGAAGGCCGGACCAGCGGCTCGAGGGTGCAGAGCCGGGGGGAACCCTGGAAGTTCATCGTCGGGTCGAAGGTCCGGTCCGCGAGCAGCACCGCATCGGCCCCGCAGGCGTGCGGCCCGGTCCGGAGGTCGTCGAAGGTGGTGATGGCGGCGTCCCCGGGTTCCGGGGCCTGGCCGGTCGGGGCGCTGCCGGTGCCGACCAGGGAGGACGAGAGCCGGGCGGCCGTCCCGTCCGCGTAGATCCGGGCGTGCGGGCTGGACCAGACCGCCACCGAGGAGGAGGCCGACGGCTCCCGGGGGTTGACTGGACCGTGGTCGCTCATGCCCAGAGTGTAGCCGGGCATCCGCCCACCCGAAGCGTGGACTATACTTTCAGCGTGGAAGGGTGATCGCTCCGACCCCGGTCGGGGAGGAAAGTCCGAGCACGACAGGACACGGTGGTGGGTAACGCCCACCGACCCTCGGTTGCGGGTCAGGGAAAGTGCCACAGAGAACAGACCGCCAACCCCGTCTCGACGGGCGGCAAGGGTGAAAAGGTGCGGTAAGAGCGCACCGCCCGATCGGTGACGATCGGGGCACGGCAAAC
>PKCS01000031.1 GCA_002862305.1 Phycisphaerae bacterium
GAACACCGCGGGGGACGAGGGCGGCGCGATCCGCTGCGGGTCGAACCACGACCTCACCGGATGCACCTTCACCGGGAACGGCGCCGCGTCCGAAGGCGGGGCGATCGTGCTCACCCCGACCGCTCTCGGTCGAATCGAGTCCACGTCGTTCCTGTCGAACACCGCGCAACGCGGCGGGGCGATCGCCAGCAGGCAGTGCGATCCCGAACTGGTCGACTGCCTCGTCAGCGGCAACTTCGCCGGGCTCGAGGGCGGTGGGCTCCGGTTCGAGGGCGGGGCCCCGATCCTGGTCGGCTGCACGGTGCGCGAGAACACCGCCCTGGAGTTCGGAGGCGGCCTGCGCAGCCTCTTCGGGAGCACCCCCCTGCTCGAGGACACCACCCTCTGCGGCAACGTCCCCGACCAGTTCAACGGCGCGGTGACCGAGGGGCCCGGCACCTGCGTCCGGGCGTCCTGCTCCGCGGACGGGGACGGGGACCTGGTCCCGGACTGCGAGGACGGCTGCCCCGACGATCCGGGCAAGATCGACCCCGGTACCTGCGGCTGCGGGACCCCGGACACCGATACCGACCTCGACGGCACCCTCGACTGCCTCGACGGGTGTCCCGACGACCCCGACAAGACCGAGCCCGACACCTGCGGCTGCGGGGTCGTGGACTCGGAGACCGACAGCGACCTCGACGGCACCCTGGACTGCCTCGACGGCTGCCCCGACGACCCCGACAAGACCGATCCCGGCACCTGCGGCTGCGGGGTGCCGGAAACCGACTTCGACGCCGACGGGACCCTCGACTGCGTCGACGGCTGCCCGATCGATCCCGACAAGACCGAACCCGGCACCTGCGGCTGCGGGGTGCCCGAGACCGACACCGACCTCGACGGCACCCCCGACTGCGTCGACGGGTGTCCCTCGGACCCCGAGAAGACCACGCCGGGTGACTGCGGCTGCGGGGTGCCCGAGACCGACACCGACCTCGACGACGTCGCCGACTGCCTCGACGGCTGTCCCGAGGACCCCGCCAAGACCGAGCCCGGGGACTGCGGCTGCGGGGTCCCCGAGGTCGACACCGACCTCGACGGCACCTCAGACTGCATCGACGGCTGTCCCGGCGACCCCGAGAAGACCGACCCCGGGGCATGCGGGTGCGGGGTGGCGGAGACCGACGGCGACCTCGACGGCACCCCCGACTGCGTCGACCCCTGTCCCACCTGGGACGGGTCCTGCGACGAGGACGGCATCCTCGAACTCGGCCCCACGGAGTCGATCCAGGCCGCGATCGACGCGCTGCCGGACGGCGGCTCGATCCGGCTCCTCGCGGGGACCTTCACCCCGCCGACCACGATCAGGACCGAGGGCCGGGCGATCGAACTGCGCGGGACGACCGACGCGGACGGGCGCCCCCTCACGATCCTCGACGGAGTCGGGTCGAGGCGACTGCTGCAGGTGACCGAAGGGCCCGACGGACCATCGACCTTCGAGGACCTGGTCCTCCGGAACGGCAACAGCACCCAGGGCGGTGCGGTCCTGGTGCAGGACGCGGCACCGGGCTTCGTGCGCTGCCGCTTCGAGGGCAGCAGCGCCTTCCTTGGCGGCGCGATGGCGATCCTCGGCGGCGCCCCCCTGCTGGTGGACTGCGAATTCCTCGACAACGACGCGCCGGACGGTGGCGGGGCGATCTACGCCGAGGGCGCCGAACCCTACCTCGCCGAATGCCGGCTGACCGGCAACACCGCGACCACCGGGATCGGCGGGGCGATCCTCGGCTTCGGGGGCAGTCGCTGCACGCTGGACCGATGCGAGGTCCGCGGGAACCTGGCGGGAACGTCAGGGGGCGGGCTGTACCTCACCGGGTCGAGCCTGGCGATCGTGGTCGAGAGCGTGCTCTGCGACAACCTCCCCGACCAGGTGATCGGGCCGTTGGAGCTCGATGCCGGAAGCTGCGTGGAGGCCACCTGCGACACGGACGGATTCATCGACTCCGGACAAGCACTCGGAAACAGCTTCAGCCAATCAGTCGCACTCGGCGATCTCGACGGAGACGGTGACCTCGATGCCATGGTCGCGGAATTCTTCGGCGAGCCCAATACCGTCTGGACCAACGACGGCAACGGAACCTTCACCAACTCCGGACAGGCACTCGGAAACAGCAACAACACCTCAGTCGCCCTCGGCGACCTCGACGGAGACGGCGACCTCGATGCCATGGTCGCAAACCGCTCACTACCCAGCATCGGCCAGTCCAACACCGTCTGGACCAACGACGGAGATGGCACCTTCGCCAACTCCGGACAAACACTCGGAAACAACTCCAGCCAAGCAGTCGCCCTCGGCGACCTCGACGGAGACGGCGATCTCGATGCCATCGTCGCGAACACCTACGACGAGGCCAATACCGTCTGGTCCAACGACGGCAGCGGCACCTTCACCAACTCCGGACAGGCACTCGGAAACAACCCCAGCTCCTCGATCGCCCTCGGCGACCTCGATGGAGACGGCGACCTCGATGCCATGATCTCGAACGGCGCCACAAACGGTGATTGGCCCAACACCGTCTGGACTAACGACGGCACAGGCATCTTCACAAATTCCGGACAGGTACTCGGAAACAGCCAAAGCTCCTCTGTCGCCCTCGGCGACCTGGACGGAGACGGCGACCTCGATGCCATGGTCGCGAACGGCTTCTTCACCAACCAGCCCAACACCGTCTGGACCAACGACGGTACGGGCACCTTCACCAACTCCGGACAGGCACTTGGAAACAACCCCAGCCTCTCGGTCGCACTCGGTGATCTCGACGGCGACGGCGACCTCGATGCCATGGTGGCGAACGCCAGATTCGATGTTGAGCCAAATACCGTCTGGATCAACGACGGAAACGGAAACTTCACCTCCGGACAGGAGCTCGGAAATAGCGATAGCTACTCCGTCGCCCTCGGCGACCTCGACGCCGACGGCGACCTCGATGCCATGGTCGCGAACTCCGAGCAGCCCAACACCGTCTGGACCAACGAACTCCAGAGCACCTGCAAGGCCGCCTCGCCCTGTTCCGAGGACCTCGACGGCGACGGCCAGGTCGGGGGCGCGGACCTGACGCTCCTCCTCAATGCCTGGGGCTGCGTAGGCGAGGACTGCTCCGCCGACCTCGACGGCAGCGGCGACGTGGGTGGCGCGGACCTCACGCTCCTCCTCAGCGCCTGGGGCGGCTGCGACTGAGCGACCCGGTCCCGCCGGCACGGCGGACCGGCGGGGGTTGGGGTAGGATCGTGCCCCCTGCCCCCCGGCAGCCCACCACCACCACCACCCAGATCAACGGGAGAACACCATGCATCGACTGAACCTCGTCCTGTCCGCAAGCATCGCCCTCGGGGCCGTCGCCGCCCTCGAGGCCGCCCCCCCGACCGAGGACAACTGGTGGATGGGCGTCGGCCGGTACACCGGCGACTTCCACCTCAGCGCGGACGGCTCCGACGCCCCGATCGGCAAGTTCAGCATGCGGTGGGTCAAGCCCTTCGAGGTCTCCAGCTACACCTACCTCGCCGCCGGCGACCAGGCCCAGACCAACACCGGGTTCTGCATGTGGAACGACGCCACCAAGCGCGCGGAGTTCACCGAGGTCGAGCAGGGCAGCGAGGGCCGGGTCATCTACCAGGGCTACTGCAGCGACATGACCCCCACCTCCATGACCTGGACCTGCCGGTGCTGGTCGGAGCAGGGCGAGATCCGGCAGTTCACGGTGACCGACACCATGGACGCCAACGGCAACCTCGGACGCACCATGAAGGTGACCAAGGGCACCCCCACCCCGGTCAACTTCGTGAAGTGGATCCGGACCAACGACTTCCTCGAGCAGTTCGCGGGCGCGGCCGACTTCGTGGGCACCTGGCGCTACCAGTTCGGGGACACCCGGCAGGAGACCGTCATCGAGTGGGGCCCCGGCCGGCGAAGCCTCCTGGAACGGGACTACCGGGTCGGCAAGGACGGCACCCGGGTGCTGAGCGCCACCTGCACCTACATGATCGACGAGGAGACCGGGGAACTCTACGCCCACTACACCGACAACCAGGGACTCTCGGCCTGGGCCAACCCCACCGTCACCACCGACGGGAGCACCCACACCATGACCGCGGACTGGCAGGGGACCGCCAACGGGGGGAGCGTCGGGCTCACCACCGTGAGCACCCTCAAGGGCCGGGGCGACACCCTCACCAACACCATGGACGACTTCGAGGTGGACGGGGCGGCCCTGCCCGCCGGGCCGCTCGCGAAGGCCCTCAGCAAGCCGGTCACCATGACCCGCGTGAAGTGAGCGGGACCGGACGACCCCACCGATCCGACCGTTCCAAACGATCCGACCGACGCGCCCCGGCCCCGCCGGGGCGCGTCGTCATGGGGCCGGCCGAGGAGGCACCCGCAAGCCGATTCAGCTAGCATCCGGGGCACGCGGTCGACGACCCGCGTGGATGGACGGCCCACCGTGATCAAGAGGCTCCTCAAAGTGCTGCTCGGCCTGGTCCTGGGCGTGGTCCTGCTGGTGGGCGCCCTCTTCATCCCCGGGGTCGCGAACCTGCTGGGCCTCTCCGGCTTCGTGACCCAGCAGGTCGAGCGCCTGGCCGACGACTTCCTGAACCCCCGGCTCACCATCGGGTCGATCACCTACGTCTTCCCGCGGGGGGCGATCCTCTACGACGTCACCCTCACCCAGGACGACACCACGATCCTCCACATCAAGCGCGCCAAGATCGCGCTCGAGCGACTGCCGATCTCCTCCCAGCAGGTCCGGTTCAGCGGGTTCTACCTCGAGGACCCGGTGCTGCGGCTCCAGGTGGACGACCAGGGGGACCTCATCGGCTGGGCGGACCTCGTCAAGGAGGAGCCGGGCGATGCCTCCGACGGGGAGGACCGGGCGAGCGACCACTTCGCGGTGGATCGGATCGTCATGACCAACGCCACCATCGAGTACGCGGACCAGCGGGTCGAGAGCGGGGCGATGAAGATCGACGGCTTCAACCTGGACGTGGAGGCCAAGCCCTCCATCGCCAAGGCGGGGGCCGCGGAGGTCGCGGCGGCGCCCAAGGGTTCGGTCAAGCCCAGCCCCGAGAACCCCCCCATCCCCACCGGGGCGGGCTGGTACCGCCTCAGCACCACGATCGACCGGGCCCCGATCGTGACCATCGACCTGGACATGGCGATGAGCATCGACACCCTGGACCTGGTGTTCAAGCAGGCCACGATGAACACCACCATGACCAAGGAGAACTACCAGGTCCTCCCCCCCCAGCTCCAGGAGTTCGTGACCGAGCATTCGATCACCGGGGACCTCTCGGTCCATACCACCGGCTACCTCGACATCGACGATCCCCTCGAGGGCCCCCTGCTGATCAACGTCAGCCTCACCAACGGGGCGATCACCGGGGACGGCAACCAGCTGGAGGTCAAGTCGCTGGGGGGCAGCGGGCGCATGAGCGACGACGAGCTGGTCTTCGAGGACATCCAGGGCTCGATCCTCAAGGGCGGGGTCTACGCGGACTTCCTCCTCCGGCTCGCCGACGGGGCGGTCCCCGCGGGGACCCGGCGCCCGGAGACCGACGCGGACGCCGCACGCCCCCCGGCCACCGACCCCGGGGGGGCGGGCTCCGGACCGACCGACACCCAGCGGGCCCGCCGGGACAACCGTGCGTTCTCGATCATCTCCGGGCTCCAGCTCAAGGATCTCGACCTCGCGACCCTGACCCGGAACCGCCCGGCCCGCAACCGGCTGGTCGGCAAGCTCACGCTCGACGTCGAGGCGGTGGGCAACGTGGCCAGGTGGCCGAAGACCCTTCGCGGCGACGGGGAGCTCCAGGTCCGCGACGCCCGACTGACCGGGCTGGGCCTGGTGAGCGGGCTGAGCTCGGCGATGCGGGTCGTGACCCTGCAACGGCAGCACCAGGACCGCATGGTGGCGAACTTCGACCTCACCCCCACCGGGGTGGAGCTCAGCCACTTCAACCTCGTCACCAGCACCATGGCGGTCCGCGGGGCCGGGGTGATCGGCTTCGACGGGTCCCTGAACCTCATCCTCAACGGCGGTCCCCTCGAACGGATCCAGGAGTCGCTGGGCGCGGTCGGCCACGCGCTGGGCCGGGTGACCGACCGGTTGGTCCGCTACCAGGTCCAGGGGACCACCGAGGATCCCGTGGTGCACGTGCGACCCTTCGGGCTCTTCACCGGGGATCCGATGGCGCAGGCCAAGGCCGCGCGACAACGCGACCGGGAGGCCCGCGAGGCCCGGAAGGAGCAGGCGGCGCAGGACGCAGCGGCGACCGGGACCCCCGATCCCGCCCCGACCGACGCGACGGGGTCGGACTCCGGGGGGTGAGGCGGTCCCCGGGAGATGCGGGTAGGATCACCCCGTGCAGCCCCCACCCGACGACATGCCACCGGTCCGACTCAGCGTGATCGCCCCCGCCCACGACGAGGCGGCGAACGTCACCCCGCTGGTCTCCGAGCTCGAGGCCGCGCTGCACGACCTCCCCGGCGGCTTCGAGGCGATCATCGTCGACGACGGGTCGAACGACGACACCCGACGCAGGCTGCTGGAGGAGGCATCCTCGCGGGGGTGGCTCCGGGTGCTCGCGATGGAGGACACCCCGCCCGGCCGGGGGAACGGGCAGTCCGCCGCGTTCAAGGCGGGGATCGGGGCCTCGCGCGGCGCGTTGATCGCCCTGCTGGACGCGGACCTGCAGAACGACCCCGCGGACCTGCCCGGCATGGTGCGGCTGCTCGATGAACGGGGCGCGGATTTCGTCCAGGGTGACCGCAGCGCCAACCGCCGGGACACGGTGGTCCGTCGGGCCTCCTCCTGGGTGGGGCGGTTCTTCCGGAAGCTGATCCTCGCGGACACCATCCGTGACACCGGATGCTCGCTGAGGGTGATGAAGCGCGAGATCGCGGAGTCGCTGCCCCTGGAGTTTCGCGGGATGCATCGCTTCATCCCGGTGACCGCCCGGCAGCTGGGCTACACGGTGATCGAGACCCCCGTCCGGCACCGCCCCCGGGTCGCCGGCGAGGCGAAGTACGGGGTCTGGAACCGGGCGATCCCCGGACTGGTCGATTGCTTCGCGGTGCGCTGGATGCGGGCACGGCGACGTCCGACCGGCGCCAGCGAGCCGGGGACCGGTCCCGACTGAGCTACCTGCCGAGGCAGCTGGGAGGGATCGGGGGAGTGCGGTCGGACTACTTGTTGGAGTGGTCGGGGTACTGGACCCCCCGGGAGCGATCCCGGCGGGACTGGAGGAACGCCAGCACGCACCACATGATCATCACGCTCAGCCAGAGCGCCATGGTGATCATCACGGGGACGAAGGGTGCGTTGAAGAGCATGGAGCCTCCTGGATCGGGGTCGGGCCCGCCATCGTGCGGGGACACCATTGTATCGGTATTCTGTGGATCAGGGCCGCACCAATGCCCGATTGTTTGAATCAGCCGATCGGCCTCCGGGTCGCGGCCGAAGGGGAACGGACCACACCGTGACGCGACACCGATCGACCATCCTGCTGCTGACCGTGCTCTGGGCCCTGGGGTGGGTCCCGGACGGCCTGGCCGCGGCCCCGCAGAGCCCGGTGCAGTCGGTCGAGAACTCCGAGGCCCAGACCCCGACCGACACCAAGGAGAAGGACGACGACAAGGCGCTGCCCGAGGGGGCCGAGAACACCGACGCGTTCTCGAGTCCCGGACAGACCCTGAGCACCTTCCTGGTGGCGATGGCCGACTCCCCGGCGGACCTCACGACCGCGTACCTCTGCCTGGACCTGCCCAAGGGCACCTACAGCAAGGAAAGCACCCGCCAGCGAGCGATCGACCTCCAGCAGATCCTGCTGCACATCGGCTACGACCTCGACAAGAACCCCGGGGTCCCGATGATCTGGGACAAGCCGATCGACCAGTTCTCGCTGCTGCCCGCCCCCCCGGGATCGAGCACCGTGATCCAGGTCCGCTCCGGACAGGTCATGGAGGTCACCAAGGGCACCGTGGTCCTGGAGCTGCGCCGGGGCCTCGACGGGCGCTGGCAGTTCAGCGCCGATACCGTGAGCGACGCGAACGACCAGCTCCTCCGGGAGGCGGACCGCAGCCTGCTCCAGACCTACCCCGAACTCTTCGAGACCGCCCGCGAGACGATGTCGCTGAGGAACTGGCTGCTCAAGGTCAGTCCCCCGTGGCTCTGGCAGGAGTTCCTCTTCATCGCCTACATCCAGTGGATCGGCCTCGCGGTCATCCTGGTGATCGGGCTGGTGGTGAACCTGCTGGTCAGGTTCATCCTGGGGGTGCTGCTTCGCAAGTGGATCACCCGGACCCTGGTCCACGTCGCACAGGGGGACCAGACCGCGTCCTTCGACATCCGCCGGTCGGTCCGGGCGTTCGGGCTGCTGGGCTCGATCCTGGTCTGGCGGTGGCTGGTCACCCTGCTGGTGCTCCCGATCGGGGTGTTCAACTTCACCTCGATCGCGCTCAACCTGCTCGCGGTGCTCGCGGCGATCAACGCCTCCTTCAAGCTCACCGACCTGCTGGGCGACGTGATCAGCCTCCGGGCCGCCAACACCCACAACAAGCTCGACGACATCGTGGTCCCCCTGGTCAGGAAGACCCTCAAGTTCGTCATCCTCAGCCTGGGGTTCTTCTACCTGGCCAGCGCGGTCAACTACGAGATCACCCCGCTGATCGCGGGCATCGGCATCGGCGGCCTGGGCTTCGCCTTCGCGGCCCAGAACTCGATCGAGAACTTCTTCGGTTCGATCACCGTGATCCTCGACCGACCCTTCCAGGTCGGGGACTGGGTGGTCATCGACGGGGTCGAGGGCAACGTGGAGCAGGTGGGGCTGCGCTCCACCCGGGTCCGGACCTTCTACAACTCCGAGATGACGATCCCCAACTCGATCCTGATCAAGACCACCGTCGACAACTACGGGCGGCGCCAGTTCCGCCGCTGGAACACCAAGCTGTCCCTGCTCTACGAGACGACCCCCGAGCAGGTGGACGCGTTCTGCGAGGGCGCCCGGGAGCTGGTCCGGAACCACCCGATGATGCGTCGGGACTCCTACCAGGTGTACCTCAACGAGTTCGGGGAATCCGGGATCGACATCCTGGTCTACGTCTTCTGGAGCGCACCGGACTGGGCGACCGAGCTCCGGGAACGGCATCGGTTCATGCTGGACCTGATGCGACTCGCGGAGGCGCTCGGCGTCGACTTCGCCTACCCGACCCAGACCGTCTACCTCGCGAAGTCCCCCGGCGTCCGCTCGGTCCCCGAGCACCTCAGTCCGGGCCAGCAGCAGCCGTCCAACGAGGCGGCGGGGCGCGAGGCCGCCCGGCGGATCATCGAGTCCGCGGAGTGGAGGGAGAACCGGCCCACCCCCTACCGCTATCGGAGCGCGTCGGAATCCCTGCAGCTCGACCAGGGCGGCGAGGAGGCGGACCGCGAGGAACCACGGCCTGGTTCGGAGACCCGGGGGTCCGCGGGCGAGGGCGAGGGCGGGAGCGGCAGCGGAGGCGGGGAGTGATCCGCCAGGTCCGTCCGGTCAAGGCGCGAGGTACCGCCGGGTGACGTCGACCCCCGGCACGCTGGTGTCGTCGGGGTCCCACGCCAGCGGCAGGTGCGTGCCGGTCGGTCGCCAGCTGCTCGCCCACACCCCGTGTTCCGGATCCCCCTCCAGGGCGCGGGTCGCGCGCTCCCGCCACCAGGCCTGGTCGTAGCCGCCGCCCCCGAACGCCTCGACGAAGTGCCAGCGACCCCGGTCCCAGACCTCGACCCAGGTGTGGTTGCCGCTGCGGTCGCGCCAGTTCGGCACCCCGGCCAGCCGGGCGGGGATCCCCACCGAGCGGAGGGTGCTGGCGAGCATGATCGAGAGGCCGGTGCAGCTGGCGACCCCGCAGTCGACGGTCTCCGAGGGGCTCTGGTCGGTCTTCGGTCGCTTGGTCGGGTGGTAGACGATCCCGTAGCTGCGCCACACTTCGCGATTGAGTCGTCGCACCGCCTCCGCCTGGCTCGGGACGTCGCGAACCAGCGGCCAGAACCGTCGGTGCAGCGCTTCGCGCCAGGCCTCACGCCGTTCCCCCACGAAGGCGTAGGGAAGCACTTCGTTGAGGTGCACCGCCAGCGGCAGGTCCCGGCCGAAGTGGCTCAGCCGACGGATCCGACTGGCGGTGCGGACCTCCTCGGCGAGGAACCCGCCGTCGAGGGTGCGCAGGTCCTCCACGGGCATCCCCGCGAGGAGGAAGCCGATCGAGGCGAGGTCCAACTCGTCCTCGAGCCGGCTGATCGCGCAGGCCAGCTCCCCCGCGTTCGCCCCCGCCCGCGCCAGTTGTCGACGGACCTCGGTCCGGTACC
>PKCS01000030.1 GCA_002862305.1 Phycisphaerae bacterium
CCACCCCGTGCGATCATGAAGGTCCCGTTGCGCAGGTCCGCGCGGTAGGCCTTGGTGTCCTTGGACCTCAGGTTGGTCTCGATGCCGAGGTGATTCTTCCACATGTCGCTCATCGCCAGTCCCATGTCGCGGTACCTCGGGACCCCGGTGGTGTAGAGGAAGTCGACGGGAGGGAACTCCTCGCCCGCCTCGTTCTCGGGGATCGAGTCACCGTCCCGGTCCACCCAGCCTGCTTCCTCCAGGAGCGTCCTGGCCCGCTCCGGGTCGTAGTCCAGGCCCGACGGGGGCTGGTAGCCCGGGATCGATCCCGGGGGGACCAGGGAGCCTGCGACCGGTTCACCGGTCCTGAGCACCCTGTCCACGATGGTCTTCTTGTCCACCGCCATCGACAGCGCCCGGCGAACGCGGGGATCGACCAGGGGATTGGGCTCGCCGCTTGCGAGCAGCGGTCGACAGTTGAAGCTGAAGAAGAAGGTCCCGAACGCCTTGGAGGTATGCAGGTCCCGTCGCTCGCCGGCTTCCGGCGCCGGGAGCCCGGCGAGGATCTCGTCGATCCCGAGTCCCTCCCCGAGCCTCTCCTCATAGCGTTCGGAGTGGGTGGTCACGTAGTCCGCGTACTGGTCCATCATGTCCGCGAGGTACTCGACGGACACGTCGCTGACCCAGTCCACCGTACCCACCTCGTACGCCAGGACGCTGGTGTTGGGATCCTCGATGCACAGCACCTCGACCGAGTCCGGCTTCACCGCCCCCGGATTCCAGTAGTACGGGTTGCGGACCAGGCGGATGTCGTGCTTGATGCGCCTGCGGGCCAGCAGGTAGGGCCCGTTCGAGACGAGCTCCCCGGCACGCGTCCATCCGTGCTTCTGCGTGAGCATGCCCGAGGCCGGGTCGAGACCGACGTATGCCTCCACGCTGGGGGGGTGCACCGGGGCGAAGACCGAGAACGCGCAGAGATCGAGGAAGTAGGCGAGTGGGCGCTCCAGTTCGACCCGCAGCGTATGATCGTCGACCGCCTCGATCCCGACGTTCTCGTTGAAATCGCGGAAGGTCTCCTCCAGCAGCTCCCGCGCCGCCCGCTCCCGGGACGTGGGATCGTCGAACTCCATCCGGGCGTGGGCCGAGGTCCCCTCGAGCCTCCTCCGGAAGAACTCCCGACCTCCCCGTATCGCGAAGAACAGATCCGAGTAGTCCGCCGCGCTGTCCGGCATCATGGCCCGACGCCACGAGTAGACGAAATCCCCCGTGGTCACCGGGTCCCCGTTGCTCCATCGTGCATCGGACCTCAGCTTGAAGGTCCAGACCAGTCCATCCTCCGAGCAGTTCCAGGACTCGGCCACCCCGGGCATGAACTCCGAGGTCAGGTTGTCGCGTCTCAGGAGGCCCTCGTACAGCGAGCGAGCCATGCGGAGGTCGTGCATGTAGCTCATCCGCTGGGGATCGAGGGTGAAGCAGTCCCTGGTCTGCGAGACGACCACGTCCGCCCGGGGCAGCCGCTCCTCGAGCGACATCGCGACCACCACGGCGCCGAGGATGACCAGGAAGGGGGCGAGCAGTCTCAGCATCGGGATACTGTACCCCGCAGGCGCGCTCCGGGTTCGTCGGTCGATGCGCTGATCCGCTGGGTCAGGACCAGCTCTTGACCGCGGACTCGTAGCCGGATTCGTCGCCGTTGCGCCAGGCGGCCGCCGGGTCGGATCCCGACGGGGCGTTGCCTCCACCGTTGATGAGTCGCATCAACACCGTGGCCTGCTCGATCGTGTCCCCGTAGATCCGCTCGAGCTCTTCCTGCTCGTGCAGCGGCTTCCAGCTGCTGGCCCCGGCCTCGAGGATCTGCCTGAGCGCGTTCTCGACCTCCTGGTTGAAGGTTCGCCTGATGGACCCTTCGAGCCTGATGTACTGGCTTCTCAGGGTGAGCACCATCGGCGAGAGGGCCCGAACCAGGTTCAGTTCCTCGCCCCGTGCGATCCGTTCGGTGGTGGCCTCCATGACCTTGATCTGGTTCTCCACCGCGGCCTGGCGGATGTCCTCCTTGACCTCGGGATTGGATGCGATGCTCTCCAGGGTCTCGAATTCACGCTGGAGCACCGCCCACGACTCGGCCTGCTCGGCGCCCATCACCACGGAACGCATGATCGAGTTGAACTGCCGGGGACGGATCCGCTCCGGGTCGGTGGTCCGGATGGAGACCGCGAGCATCGAGGCCGCCGAGAGGCGTCGTCCCTCATCCCGCGGGCTTCCGGGCCCTGGTGCGATTCCCGGCTGGAGGGTGCTGGCCAGGAACTCGTTGCTCTCGCCGGTCCTGATGAAGGCGAGGACCTGGCACACGTTCGCGTAGTTGAAGACCGGGACCACCTCGGAGCCCTCCAGCATCCGTCGGGACTCCTGCACGAAGAGCTTTCCGAACGACTCGCGGAACACCGGGCTGGTTCCGGTTCTCCGAAGCGGCTCGATCATCCTCGCCCGGGCCTCCATCACCGTCTCGTTCGAATCGCTCTTGAGACCTCGAATTCCGTTCGCGACGAATGCCTCGAGGGTCTCCTGTTGGGCGGAGGTCAGGGGATTGGTCGTCCTGGAGAACGAGGAGATGTCCTGCGCGTGGGCGAACGTCCCGACCAGCGAGGTCAGGAGCAGGCTCTGAAGGGTTCGTCCGATGGCTGTGCGAGGGCGGGTTGTCATGTGACTGGTCGTATCCTGTCGGGGCATCTTACTGGTTGCCGCCCGTCCGGTTCCGGTCCGGGGGTGACTTCCCGGGCCCGGTGGGGGGGAGGATGGGTGACCGTACTTTGGAAACCTCCCGATTGTCAACGAGTACGGGTAGACTCTGCATTCCGGGGTCGCCAGACCCCGTTCCCCGATCGCCTTGGGATCTTTCACAGGGGCCGATTCACACCATGCGTCGCCGTGCGGACGAGCAAAAACCTGCCTCTTGCGGCTTGTCGGGCCGGAGACGCCCGTTCCGGTGCCTGCTGCCCCTGGTGCTTCCCCTCCTGGCGGCCGGAGCCACCGCTGCCGCGAGCCCGCAGGAAGCGATGGACTCCGGCCTGGCCGTGCCCGGGGAGCTTGACCGCTCGCAGGAGGCCATGGGCGAGCTCGCCGAGGCGATCAGCCCCTCCCTCGCCACCTACTTCATTCGCGCCACCCAGTCGCTGGCCACCCGTCCGCTGCTCGAGCTGCAGCACGTGGACGTCGCCTTCGAATTCGCGAAGATCGCCACCGAGCTGGATCCGGACAATGCCGATTGCTGGAGGTTGCTCCTCCAGACGGCCAACATCTCCGACCCGGATTCCCCCGAGATCAAGGCCGCCGAGCGCCGGAGTCTCGAGGCGATCACCCGACTCGATCCCTCGGACGAGGTCATGCTCCTCAGGCGGCTGCTCTCCACGATCGAGGCCAACCAGACCGCCGAGGAGAAGGTGGCGGCCTACGAGACGCTGCTCGAGCCCGCCTCGATCGAGGTGCTCGGGGACGCCCTCGCGGCTCGGCTCGCCTTCTCGCTCGCCCAGCTCTGGTCGAGGATCGGTGACTTCAACGAGTTCGCGGTGCGCCTCGCGCAGGCCGTCGAGCTGGATCCCCACTACCCCGCGGCCACCGCGATGGCGGCCGGCTACTTCGCGGTCCCCGAGGATCCGTTCTCCGAGGTGGAGCTGCTGGTGGTGGCCCTCATGGCCAACCCCCTGGACCTCGGCTTCGCCTCCCGGCTCGGACTCATCTCGCTCGAGGAGGGTGCCTACCAGTCGGCGCTGCGAATGCTCGCGCTGGCGCGGGAGATCGCCCCCTACCTGACCATGGAGTCCCTGGACAACGTACTGGACCATTCGATCGCGCTGTGGGGCTGCGACCGTCCCGCGGAGGCCCTGCGACTCCTGGACCAGTTCCAGCGCACCCTGGACTCGGAGGCCCAGCGCGCCGCCCTCGAGGACGACGACCTCATCCAACGCGAGGAGCTCGAGAGTATCCGTGCCCGGACCCCACCCTCCATGGCCCTGCTGCGCGCGGCGATCCTCTCCGAAGGCGACGACCGCCAGGCCTGGCGTCAGTACGTCGGTTCCGTCCTCACCGAACTGGTCCTGATGCTCGACGACGATATGGGTATCGAGGAGGAGGGCGCGGCCGAGCTGATCCCCCGTATCCTCGAGGCCGCGGTCTTCGCGGCCTGGCAGGGGGAGGACTCCGACGTCATCGAACTGATGATCACCGAGGCCGAGCAGCGGATTGAACTCCCCGAATCGATCCGGACCAGATTCGAGATCTGGCAGGACATCGTCGACGGCCGGTACGCGATCGCGCTGGACCTGATCGGGAAGTCGGACGATCCGGATCCGCTGCTCCTGCTCGCAAGGTCGATCGCCGAGGAACGGACCGGCATGATGCAGGACGCCGCACGTTCCTGGCTCGAGCTCGCCCGGGAGGACCCCGGCTCGGTCATCGGGGTATGGAGCAGGAACCGGCTCCAGGAACTGCTTGGAACCAAGGTCGGTCCCTTCGAGGACGCACAGCGAATCGCGGAGCTGGTCAAGGGCATCCCGACCTCGATCGACCGGATGCTGCTGGATCGAGGACGTGCGTACTCGTTCAGGATCGAGCCGGTGAGTCCCTCGGTCCCTCCCTTCGCACCCATCCGCTACCGGTTGAGCATCACGAACAACAGCGGCCTGCCCATCGCCATCGGCCCCTTGAGCACCCTTCGGTCATCGGTGGCGCTCCTCCCGAAGGTGACCGCCTTCGGGGTCCCCGAGCAGCGGCAGACGCCCTCGGTCGTGCAGATCGACCGACTGTTCGCGATCCAGCCACGGGACACCCTCCGGATGGAGATCGACCTCGCCAACTATCCGGTCGGCAAACAGTCGTTCCGGTACGGATTCCTCTCCTCCACCTACGAGCTGCGGGGCGTGACGAACTTCGCCTCCAACGGCTTCGCGGTCACCCCCGGGCGCTTCGGCGAGAAGGCGACCGCTCCCCTCCTCCGGGTCGACGGGGTCTCGAACGACGCGCCCTGGCGGCGAGACGCGATCAGGTCCGCGGTGGCCATGGACGGACTGGACTCGATCCACTCCCTGGCGCTCCTCCTCCAGATGGCGGCCGAGATCCCCGACGACAACGAGCCGATGCGGCCGCTCCGGGACTCGATATTCGACCTCTTCATCGACTACTACCCGAAGCTCCCGCCCCGGGTGCGGGCCTGGCTCGCCGCCACCAGTCCCGATTATTCCCTGTACACGGGATACTCCGACGTCCAGAACCTCTTCTACCTGGACGATTCCAGCGTGGTGGTCTCGGCGATGCTGGTCAAGATCGTGTGGGGGAGCACCGAGGAACTCAATGCGGAGTCCTACCTCGAGAACGCCTCGCGCTCGATCGATCCCACCGTCGCCAACTTGGCGAGGCAGCTCAGGTTGATCGTCGCTCAGGACAGTGCCCAGCGCGAGTAGGGATCGAGGAAGCTCCACCCCATCGCCGGGGTCGATTCTCGTTCAACCCTCGACCCCGAGGTCCGCCCGGGTGAAGATCGACTCGAACTCGACTCCCGCGGCCTCGAAGTTCTCCCTCGCGCCCTCGAGGCGATCGATCGTCGCGATGGTCTTGACCACCTCCGCCCCGCTGGACCTGATGATCTCCACCGCCTCGAGTGCCTGCCCTCCCGTGGTGGCGACGTCCTCCAGCAGCACCACCCGGTCGCCCCGCTCCAGTGCCCCCTCGAGCTGCTTCGAGGTCCCGTACTCCTTCTTCGAGTTCCTGATGAAGATGCAGGGAATGCCCGATTCGATCGAGGCCGCGCTCACCAGGGGAATTCCCCCCAGTTCTGCGCCGGCGAGCCGGTCGGTCCCCGATGGGATCCGTTCCGCGAACAGCTGGCCCAGCTGGCGGAGTATCTCGGGTCGGGTGGAGAAGAGGTACTTGTCGAGGTAGTAGCTGCTGGTCCGGCCGCTTCGGAGCGTGAACTGACCTCGCAGCACCGATACCGCCGCGATCTCACCTGCCAGAGCCTTCCGTGTTTCATCGTCCATGACCTGATGGTACCCCCAGAGCGGTTTTCCTGCCCGTCCAGCCAAAGATCGTTATCCTGTGGTCATGGCCAGCGTCTGCTTCTACTTCCAGGTCCACCAACCGTTCCGGATACGCCAGTATTCGGTCTTCGAGGACCACCCGTTCTACTTCGACAACGATGCGAACGAGGAGATCTGCCGGAAGGTCACCGACAAGTGCTACGTGCCGGCGACCCGGAAGATCCTCGACCTGATCCGGCGGCACGAGGGCCGGTTCCGGGTGTCCTACTCGATCTCCGGGACGGCCCTGGAACAGTTCGAGCTCTGGGCTCCCGAAGTCATCGAGCTGTTCCAGGAGTGCGCCGCCACGGGTGCCGTCGAGTTCCTCGCCGAGACCTCCCATCATTCGTTGAGCTTCCTGTTCTCGCGGGAGGAGTTCAAGGCCCAGGTCGCGGAGCAGGAGGCCCGGATCGAGCGCTTGCTGGGGGTTCGTCCCAACGTCTTCCGGAACACCGAGCTCATCTACAGCAACGAGGTCGGATCGGCCATCGCGGAGATGGGCCGCCACCGTGCGGTGATCTGCGAGGGGATCGACGAGCTGCTGGCCCACCGTTCGCCCAACTACGTCTACGTCCCCCCCGGCGGCCCGGCCACCCCCGCCAACGACGGCGGTCCGGTGAGGCTGCTGCTCAAGAACTACCAGCTCTCCGACGACATCGCCTTCCGCTTCTCGAACCGGGCCTGGAAGGAGTGGCCCCTCACCGCCGAGAAGTTCGCCCGGTGGGTCAACCAGATCAACGGGGACGGCTACACCTGCGACCTGTTCATGGACTACGAGACCCTCGGCGAGCACCAGTGGGCGGATACCGGGATCTTCGAGTTCCTCGACGCGATGCCCGAGAAGGTCTTCGACGTCAACCCGGGCCACAACGACTTCCTGACGCCGAACCAGGTCGTCGACACCTACGAACCGGTCGGGGAGTACGACGTTCCCCACTACCGGTCGTGGGCGGACACCGAGCGGGATCTCTCGGCCTGGCTCGGGAATCCCATCCAGGACAACGCCGCGGCCGAACTCTACAAGCTCGAGGAGCCGGTCAAGGCCGCCCATGCCGCCGGGGACGAGTACATCCTCGAGGACTGGCGGAAGCTCACCACCAGCGACCACCTCTACTACATGTGCACCAAGTACTGGGCCGACGGCGACGTCCACAAGTACTTCAGCCCCTACGACAGTCCCTACGACTGCTACATCAACTTCATGAACGTGCTGGACAACGTCCGGCAGCGCGCGGGGACGACCTGACCCGCGACCCGGCTCAGACGTCGTAGTACGAGCGGTACCACTCCACGAACCTCGGGATCCCGACCTCCACCGGGGTGGAGGGCTCGTAGCCGGTGTCCCGTCGGAGGTCCGAGATGTCCGCCCAGGTGTCCGGGACGTCGCCCGGTTGCATCGGGAGCAGCTCCGTGTCCGCGGTGCACCCGGTCGCGGCCTCGATCAGCTCGATGAAGCGCGTCAGCTGGACGGGACTCCCGCGGCCGATGTTGTAGACCCGCCAGGGATCGGAGCTCCGCCCCGCGGCCGGATCGAGGGGATCGAACCCCGGGTCCCCCTCGGGGATGCGGTCCAGGGTCCGGAGCACGCCCTCCACGATGTCGTCGACGTAGGTGAAGTCGCGGGAGTGGTTGCCGTGGTTGAAGACCTGCAGACGCTCCCCGGCGAGGATCGCCCGGGTGAACTTGAAGAGGGCCATGTCCGGCCGCCCCCATGGCCCGTAGACCGTGAAGAAACGCAGTCCCGTCGTCGGCAGCCCGTAGAGGTTGCTGTAGGCATGGGCCATCGACTCGTTGGCCTTCTTGGTCGCCGCGTACATGGAGACCGGGTGGTCGACCGGATCGGCGACGCTGAACGGCAGTTTCCGGTTGTTTCCGTAGACGCTCGAGCTCGATGCGTAGACGAGGTGGCCCACATCATGGTGCCGGCATCCCTCGAGGATGGTCAGGAAGCCGCTCAGGTTGGCGTCCACGTAGGCGTAGGGATCGGTGATCGAGTGCCGGACCCCGGCCTGGGCCGCCAGGTGGACCACCCGGTCGAACCCGCCTTCCGCGAACAGGGACGACATGGCCGGCCGGTCCGAGCAGTCCATCCGCACCATGCTGAAGCGATCGAGTCCCTCCAGCCTCGCGGCCCGGGCTTCCTTCAGCGAGGGATCGTAGTAGTCGTTGAAGTCGTCGAGTCCGACCACCACGTCCCCACGCTCGAGGAGCCTGTGGCACGTGGCGGCCCCGATGAATCCGGCAGCACCTGTTACGAGGACGCGCATGGGTCCATCCTACCGGAAGAATCCCCGGATCGAGTCGATCACCCGCGCCTGGTCGGGTTCGCTCAGGCTCGAGCCACTGGGCAGGCAGATCCCCCGGTCGAAGAGTTCCCCGGACACGTCGCGCCCGGGTGCGTGGGGCTCGTAGCGACGGCCCGCGAAGAGCGGCTGGAGGTGCATCGGCTTCCAGACCGGTCGCGCCTCGATGCCCTCCGAATCGAGGTGCCCGAGCAATCGATCCCGCTCCCCCTCGTCCGCGACGAGGCCGCAGGTGAGCCATCGCGTGCAGGTTCCGTGGGGGGCTTCGGGCATCCACTCGATGCGTCCGGTCGCCTCGAGCCCATCGCGGTACGTCTCGAAGATCCGCCTCCTCGCCGCGACCCGCTCGCCGAGCACCCGCAGCTGGCCGCTCCCGACCGCGGCGAGCAGGTTGCTCATGCGGTAGTTGAAGCCGGGCGTCGAGTGCTCGTAGGCGTTGATCGGGGAGGGGTCCCGGGCCTGGGTGGACAGGAACCGGGCGCGTTCCACCAGTCGGGGGTCCTCGCCGACCAGCGCGCCCCCTCCCGAGGTGGTGATGATCTTGTTGCCGTTGAAGGAATAGACCCCGAGGTCCCCGAAGGTCCCGGCCATCCGGTCCCCGTGGGTGGCCCCAAGCGCCTCCGCCGCCTCGTCGAGCAGGCGGACGCCGTGTTCCCGGCAGAGTTCGCTGATCCCGGGGAGGTCCGCGGACTGGCCGTACAGGGAGACCGCGACGCAGGCCCGGGGGGTGCGACCCTCCCGGGCGAGCTCGTGGAGGACCCGCTCGAGCGCGGCCGTCGACATGCACCAGCTGTCGGGATCGGAATCGACGAAGACCGGTTCCGCGCCGCACATCAGGATGGGGTTCGCGCTGGCCACGAACGTCAGCGACGAACAGAGCACCAGGTCCCCCGGCTCGACTCCGAGCAGTCGAAGGGCCAGGTGGATCGCCGCGGTCCCGCTGGAGAGGGCGCACGCATGGTTCGCCCCGGTGCACTGCTCGAGTTCGCGCTCGAACGCATCGATCGCCGGCCCGACGGGGGCGATCCAGTTCGAGTCGAAGACCCGCTCGACGAGTCGTCGCTCCTCCCCGCTCATGTGCGGTGGGGACAGGAGTATTCGGTCGGTCATGTCGTCCCCTCCGTGGCCTCCCCGACCCCTGCCTGTCGGGGAGCCGATCGGATGCTGAATGCCATGAGGATAGCCGGAAACGCCACCAGACGCCCGCTGAACGCGGTGGTGTTCAGCACGCTGAACACCAGGAACGACGCGAAGGCACCGAGGAGCACCGCGTCCAGTTCCCCTCCCCTGGCAAGCAGCTGGCGGCCCAGCAGGATGATCCACGCCGCCAGCAGCAGCAGACCGACGAGCCCGCCGTCGGCGGCCACGGTCACGAAGAGCGAGTGGTAGTCGTCGCGAATCGCATGCTGGTTCACGGTCCCGTCCCGGGTGATCTCGAGGACCTCCGCGTCCCCTGCGATCATGGTCTTCGCGGATCCGAGCCCCTGTCCCGCCACGGGGGCGGCAGTGAACGCGTCGAATCCAATCCGCCACCAGAGCGGTCGCACCTGGTCGGGGTACGCCTCGACCCCGCCTCCGTCGGAGGCGTTGACCGCCTGGAAGGCCTCCTGCACCCCACGATTCATCGAGGATCCCGGGGCCAGCGTGAGCAGGACGCCGACCGCGATCGTCGCCACGCCCGACAGCACCATCGCCCGCCGGTCAACCCGGTTCCTGAGCCAGGCCAGTGCCATCCCGAGGAGCAGGCCGGTCCCGCAGCCCAGCAGCGCACTCCTCGCCGTCGAGGCGACGATGCCGGCCATCACCACCGGGGCCAGGCACTTCCCGATCCGATCAGGTCCCCTCCCGGCACCACGAGGGGGAGTCAGGACGAGTGCCATTGCCGCGAAGGTGAACCACAGGGCGGTGTAGCCGGCGTGCTCGGACAATCCGCCGGTTCCCCTCGAGACCAGTTGCTGCGCCACCAGTTGGATCAGCACGCCCGCACAGAGTCCACCCAGCAGGACCCT
>PKCS01000047.1 GCA_002862305.1 Phycisphaerae bacterium
GTCGCCCTCGGCGACCTCGACGGCGACGGCGACCTCGATGCCATGGTCGCCAACTCCGCCGGCCAGCCCAACACCGTCTGGACCAACGACGGCAACGGCACCTTCACCAACCCCGGACAGGCACTCGCAAACAGCTTAAGCAGCTACTCAGTCGCCCTCGGCGACCTCGACGGCGACGGCGACCTTGATGCCATGGTCGCGAACTACAAGCAGCCCAACACCGTCTGGACGAACGACGGAAAAGCCAGCTCCACCAACTCCGGACAGGCACCCGGGAAAAGCGATGGCGAATGAGTCGCCCTCGGCGACCTCGACGACGATGGTGTCGTGAGCGGGCCTGACCTGACCATCCTCCTCGCCGACGGGGGCTCCTGCCCTGAGAACCCCCCTGCCGATCCGAAGTCCCTTTTGAGCTGGCCCGGGAGGCCCACTACGCTGTGGCCGGTTGATTCGCATCCCCGGTCGGAGAAAGGGCCACCAATGACCAGCCACCGCACTCCTGTCGCCTTCATCATTCCCGCCCTCCTGGCCGGAGGTGCCTGCGCCCCAATTGACGACGAACAAGCCACATCCGAGGTCACCAACTCCGGACAGGTACTCGGGAACCGAGACAGCCTCTCAGTCGCCCTCGGCGACCTCGACGGCGACGGCGACCTCGATGCCATGGTCGCGAATGGAGGCGAACCCAACACCGTCTTGATCAACGACGGTACCGGCATCCTGACCTACTCCGAACAGGAACTCGAAAGCAGCGGCAGCCGGTCAGTCGCCCTCGGCGATCTGGACGGCGACGGCGACCTCGATGCCATGGTCGCGAACTTCAACCAGCCCAACACCGTCTGGACCAATGCTGGAAACGGCACCTTCACCAACTCCGGTCAGGCACTCGGGAACAGCTTCAGCTTGTCAGTCGCCCTCGGCGACCTCGACGGCGACGGCGACCTCGATGCCATGGTTGGGAACTCCGAGGAACCCAACACCGTCTGGACCAATGACGGCAACGGCACCTTCACCAACTCCGGACAGGCACTCGGAAACAGCCCCAGCTTGTCAGTCGCCCTCGGCGACCTCGACGGTGACGGCGACCTCGATGCCATGGTTGGGAACTCCGCCCAGCCCAACCGTATCTGGACCAACGACGGGACCGGCACCTTCACCAATTCCGGACAGGCATCCGGAGACAGCAAGAGCCGCTCAGTCGCCCTCGGCGACCTCGACGGCGACGGCGACCTCGATGCCATGGTCGCAAACAGCTCGCGCCAGCCCAACACCGTCTGGACCAACGACGGAAACGGCAGCTTCACCAACTCAGGACAGGCACTCGGAAACAGCACCAGCACCTCAGTCGCCCTGGGCGACTTCGACGGTGACGGCGACCTCGATGCCATGGTTGCGAACTACGACCAGCCCAACACCGTATGGGTCAACGACGGGACCGGCTATTTTGCAAGTTCTGGACAGGCACTCGGGAATGGCCAAAGTACTTCAGTCGCCCTTGGAGACCTCGACGGCGACGGTGCCCTCGATGCCATGGTCGCGAACTTGAGCCAGCCCAACACCATCTGGACCAACGACGACAACGGCACCTTCACCAACTTCGGACAGGCACCCGGGAAAAGCGATGGCGAATGAGTCGCCCTCGGCGACCTCGACCGCGATGGCCCGGTGAACGGCCAGGACCTCGCCGCGGTGCTCGCCAACTGGGGACTGCCCTGCGAGGAGTGACCCGGCAGCGCCAGACCCACGGAACCGAAACCACTCCACCACCACCCCGCGCGCACGCGCGGGGTGGTGTCGTCTTTCCCCCCGGGCAACTGACATCACATCCCCGGCTGATACCTCCTCGGTTCACAGCGTTTTCTTCGCGATCCCCGGGCCCCACCCCCCAATCCCCGAACACACCCTTGATCCACGCCGCGGGCCCACTAAGCTGAAGAGCCTGCAGATCCACATTCCGACCCGGAGAAAGATCCCATGCCGACCAGCCACCGCACCCCTGCCGTCCTCATGTTGCTCCCCGTCCTCCTTGCCGGAGGTGCCTGCGCCGGCATCGCCAGCGCCCAGGCCACGTCCGAGTTCACCAACTCCGGACAGGCACTCGGAGACAGCAACAGCTGGTCAGTCGCCCTCGGCGACCTCGACGGCGACGGCGACCTCGATGCCATGGTCGCAAATCGCAGCCAGCCCAACACCGTCTGGACCAACGACAACGGCAACTTCGGCAACGGAACCTTCACCAACTCCGGACAGACCCTCGGAAACAGCGCCAGCTGGTCAGTCGCCCTCGGCGACCTCGACGGCGATGGTGACCTCGATGCCATGGTCGCGAACAGCAACCAGCCCAACACCGTCTGGACCAACGACGGCACCGGCCGCTTCACCAACTCCGGGCAGACACTCGGAAGCAGCTTCAGCCTGTCAGTCGCCCTCGGCGACCTCGACGGCGACGGCGACCTCGATGCCGTGGTCGCGAACTACGACGAGCCCAACACCGTCTGGACCAACGACGGTACCGGCACCTTCACCAACTCCGGACAGACCCTCGGAAGCAGCTCCAGCCTGTCAGTCGCCCTCGGCGACCTCGACGGCGACGGCGACCTCGATGCCATGGTCGCGAACAATGGCGCCAACACCGTCTGGACCAACGACGGCAATGGCACCTTCACCAACTCCGAACAGGTACTCGGAAACAGCGAGAGCTGGTCAGTCGCCCTCGGCGACCTCGACGGCGACGGCGACCTCGATGCCATGGTCGCGAACAACATCTACTACGGAGGAAGCCAGCCCAACACCGTCTGGACCAACGACGGAAACGGAACCTTCACCGACTCAGAACAGACACTCGGGGACAGCAGGAGCTACTCAGTCGCCCTCGGCGACCTCAATGGCGACGGCGACCTCGATGCCATGGTCGCGAACTACAACCAGCCCAACACCGTCTGGACCAACGACGGAAACGGCAACTTCCTCAACTCCGGACAGCAACTTGGAGACGGCTACAGCCAGTCAGTCGCCCTCGGCGACCTCGACGGCGACGGCGACCTTGATGCCATGGTCGCGAACGGGATCTCTGGGGTAGGGCCGCCCAACACCGTCTGGGTAAACGTCGTTCAGGAGGCATGCTGTGTGGATGGCATATGTATTCAACAACAGGTTGATCTGTGCGAGGCTATCGGTGGCACCTACATCGGCGGAAACTGCAGCGATGTGACCTGCCCGCACCCAACAGCGACCGGCGCATGCTGTGTCGCAAGTGGCTGCACGATCATCACCGAAGCCGCCTGCACCGAACTCGGCGGCAGCTGGACCGAAAGCGGATCGTGCGACGACTGCCCGACCACCTGCCCCGCCGACCTGAACGGCGACAACGTGGTCGACGGGCAGGACCTCGCCGTCGTGCTCGGCGCCTGGGGACTGCCCTGCGACGAGTGACCCGACCGCGTCGACTCCACCGAACCGAACCCACTTCACCACCACCCCGTGCGCACGCGCGGGGTGGTGGCGTGTCCCCCCCGGGTCACCGGCACGGCACCCTCGCCCGATACGGCCTCGGTTCTCAGTGTTTTCTTCGTGATCGCCGGGCCCCAGCCCCCCAATCCCCGAACACACCCTTGATCCACCCCACGGCCCCACTACGCTAGAGGCCTGTTGATTCGCATCCCGACCCGGAGAAAGACCCCATGCCGACCAGCCACCGTACCCCTGCCGTCCTCCTGGTGCTCCCCGTCCTCCTGGCCGGAGGGGCCTGCGCCGGTGTCGCCAGCGCCCAGGCCACGTTCGAGTTCACCAACTCCGGACAGATACTTGGATTCAGCGCCAGCACCTCAGTCGCCCTCGGCGACCTCGACGGCGACGGCGACCTCGATGCCATGGTCGCGAACGACTACCAGCCCAACGCCGTCTGGACCAACGACGGAAACGGCACCTTCACCAACTCCGGACAGCCACTCGGAAACGGCGCCAGCACCTCAGTCGCCCTCGGCGACCTCGATGGCGACGGCGACCTCGACGCCATGGTCGCGAACAGCGGCCAGCCCAACACCGTCTGGACCAACGACGGCACCGGTACCTTCACCAACTCCGGACAGGCACTCGGAAACCGCTACAGCAACTCAGTCGCCCTCGGCGACCTCGACGGCGACGGCGACCTCGATGCCATGGTCGCGAACTCAATTCACCAGCCCAACACCGTCTGGACCAACGACGGAAACGGCACCTTCACCAACTCCGGCCAGGCACTCGGAAACAGCAGCAGCGACGAAGTCGCCCTCGGCGACCTCGACGGCGACGGCGACCTCGATGCCATGGTCGCGAACGCAGGCAGCCAGCCCAACACCGTCTGGACCAACGACGGCACCGGCACCTTCACCAACTCCGGACAGGCACTCGGAAACCGCGACAGCAACTCAGTCGCCCTCGGCGACCTCGACGGCGACGGCGACCTCGATGCCATGGTCGCAAACGACTTCCAACCCAACACCGTCTGGACCAACGACGGCAACGGCACCTTCACCAACTCCGGGCAGGCACTCGGAAACAGCTACAGCCTCTCAGTCGCCCTCGGCGACCTCTACGGCGACGGCGACCTCGATGCCATGGTTGCGAGCATCTTCAACCCCAACACCGTCTGGATCAACAACGGCACCGGCACCTTCACCAACTCCGGGCAGACACTCGGAAACAGCATCAGCAGCTCAGTCGCCCTCGGCGACCTCGACGGCGACGGCGACCTCGATGCCATGGTCGCGAACTATCAAGAGCCCAACACCGTCTGGACCAACGTTGTTCAGGGTGCATGCTGCTTTGAACGCACATGTGTTCAACTTCAGGTTGATCTGTGCGAGAATATCGGTGGAACCTACGTCGGCGGAAACTGCAGCGATGGGAACTGTCCGCAACCAATGGCGACCGGCGCATGCTGTGTTGCAAGTGGCTGCACGATCAACACCGAAGCCGCCTGCACCGAACTCGGCGGCAGCTGGACCGAAGCCGGGTCGTGCAACGACTGCCCCACCACCTGCCCCGCGGACACCAACCGCGACGGCTCGGTCGACGGCCAGGACCTCGCCGCGGTGCTCGCCAACTGGGGACTGCCCTGCGACAGTTGATCCGACCGCGTCGAACCCACCGAACCGAAACCACTTCACCACTACCCCGTGCGCACGCGCGGGGTGGTGGCGTGTCCCCCCCGGGTCACCGGCACGGCACCCTCGCCCGATACGGTCTCGGTTCCCAGCGTGTTCATCGCGAAACCAGGCCCCACGCCGCCGATTCACGATCACACCCTTGATCCACCCCACAGCCCCACTACGCTGGAGGCCTGTTGATTCGCATCCTGACCAGGAGAAAGCCCCAACCATGCCCAGCCGCCGCACCCCCGTGAGCTGCCCCAGCGACCGCCCCCATGCACGCAGGACCCGGACACCACGGCTGTCCGGAGGCGCCTTGCTCCTTGGTCTCCTGTTGGCGAGCGCCCCGCCTGACTGCCTTGCAGAGACGATCCACGTCCCCGCGGACTACCCGCTCATCCAGGATGCGCTCAACGCCGCCAGTGACGGCGACCTCGTGCAGGTGGCCGCGGGCAGGTTCGAGCAGGCAGGCATCAACCTCCCGGGGCGCGCCATCACCATCCGGGGCACCACGGACCCGATCGACGGCAGCCTGCTCACCACGATCGTCAACACCAGCGACCCCTGGAACAAGGGCGCTGCGACGTCGGTGTTCGTCGCGGGGTCCGGGGATGGACCCCAGACGGTGGTGCGGGACCTCGTCATCAGCCGGGAGAGCACGGGGAGCTCCTTCGGAGGCATGAGCGGGATCAGGATCATCGACGGCGGGCTGACCATCGTGGATTGCCTCGTGCTGGGCCACGACACCGGCATCCATGCCTCGGGTGCCGGGGAACGAATCGTCACCGACTGCGTCATCAGTGGCAACGGCTCATCGGACTCCTTCGGGAGCAGCGCGGGCATCAGCATCTCCGGGGGGACCCTGACCCTCACGAACTGCCAAGTCATCGCCAATGGGCAGGGAGTCAGCGCCAGCGGCGGGGCCCAGGTCACGCTGTCCAACTGCATCATCGGTGACAACGGCTCGTCGAACTCCTTCGGGGGCGGCGCGGGCATCCGCGTGATCGGGGGGATCCTGGAGGTCTCCGACTGCGAGATCGCAAGGAACTTCGGACCCGGTCTCGACCTCGGCACCAGCGTCCAGGCGACGATCGCCGGCTGCGTGGTTTCGGAAAACGGGCTGGCGGCCAGCAGCTTCTCCCCTCCAGCGGGCCTGACGTCACATAACAGTACGCTCCAGGTGACGGACAGCGAGTTCCATTCCAACCGGGGCTCGGGCCTGGAACTGCGCGACTCGCAGTCGTCGATCGAAGGCTCGTCGATGTGGCGCAACGGCCTTGCCTGCGGGGCAGGCGTCACGGTCGACGGCGGGACCCTCGCACTCGACCAGTGCCAGGTCTTCAGCAACGTCGCAGGGCCGGCGTGCTTCGCGCTGATAGGCGTCTGCGACGTGACCGGAGTGCAGTCGGAGGGGAACACCACGATCACGAATTCATGGGTCTGCTCGAACCAGGGAAGCTGGGGCTGCCCCAACGGGCAACCAGCACCCCAGGTCTCGGGGTCGTGGACGGACGGTGGTGGCAACACCATCTCGGGATCGTGCGTCGTGGGGTGCTGCACCAACGACCTCTGCCTGGATGAATCGAACCCGTCCTTCCTGGGCAACACCCTCCAACCACTTTCCTGCCTCGAGGTCGGTGGGGAACCGCTGTGGTACGGCACCTGCGAGGAGTGCCTTCGCGGAGGGGCCTGCTGCGTGGGCTCCGGCTGTTCCGAGGGAGTCGACGTCGCGGAATGCGACCGACTCGGCGGCACGTGGACCGAAGGCGGGTCGTGCAACGACTGCCCCACCACCTGCCCCGCGGACACCAACCGCGACGGCTCGGTCGACGGACAGGACCTCGCCGCGGTGCTCGCCAACTGGGGACTGCCCTGCGAGGGGTGACCCGACCGCGTCGAACCCCCCGAAGCGAAACCACCCACCACCCCGTGCGCACGCGCGGGGTGGTGTTGGAATCGCGGTACAGGAAATCCCCTGCCTTTGCGCAGTACGGTCTTGAGCCGCCCCCCCTGCCAGCTATGCTGGAGTAGAAAGACAGATTCAGACAGACCACCGGGGCGAGGAAGTCATGACGCACGAAGCGAACCATGACCACGACCAATCGAGCGATGCTCGGATATTTGCCTGGTGGGTCGCTGGGCACGTCGTCCTGTTCGTGGCCATTGCCGCGTACCCCGTGTACCTGCTGGTCGTGTCGGGAATCCAACCGAGCGTGGCACTGATCGGGGGACTCGCGGTGGTGCTGGCGATGAATCTCGAACTGATCCTGCTGATGCGGGGCCTGAAGCGCGGGGTGGTCCGGAGAGTCGTCAGCCGATACGGCTGGGAGACCGGAGTACTGGGCATGGTGTACCTCGTGATGGCCTTCACCCTCATCATCACCACGCAGACGGTGTACGGACTTGCCTTTCGGGGATCGTGGGCCAGGTTCTCCGGGCAGTTCGTTCCTGGAATCGAGACACCGTCCAGTAGTCGGTGGTTGTTCACGGGCATACTCGCCCTGACGACACTCACCTGCATCGCGCTGGTTCGGCGGCACCAGGCTTTGAGGCGACTTCGCACCGACCACTGCATCAACTGCGGCTACTCCTTCGACCCCGACGGCGAACTCTGCTCGGAATGCGGCTGTGCGAGGTGGCACGATGCATGAGACACGATTCGTTGCGCCAATGCCCGGAACCAGATTGCACGCCAAGACTCCACGGGAAGCTCGACGGACTGCCCTGCGACAAGTGAGCGCTGTTCGTGGTGCAGGGGACGACGCCAGGCAAGTGGATCGATGCCTGGAATGTGGGAGCCATGGCAGTGGAAGTCACCGCCTCCCCCGGGCCAGCCATACCAGCCATACCTGATCCCAATGTGACCCGGATGAGGGCCAATATGAACAATGATCACAGCAACCCTAGAAAACCTGCACCGGGTGTACGCGCCTTTGGAATAGGTGTACTTTTGGCAACGGTCACGTTTGTGACAGGAATCGTTGTTTACGGCATTACAAAGTCATGGGCTGCACCGGGTCCGAATGAAATTGGGATGAACCAGAACGGGGCCCTCATGGCAGGCCTGCTGCTACTTGCAACGACGATCCCGCTTGGTTGTATCTCCGCTGTGTTCTTGATTCATGGATGCATCAAGTACATCACGAGTTCTGGGAAAGCCCTGGAGTGCAGTCGATGCGGGTACAGCACCAGAGGCTTGCGGAGCGACACGTGCTCTGAGTGCGGAACTTCTCTGGACCGGAACATCCAACCGCACAGCCCACCGGGACACTGACACCGAATACTCCCGATACGGCCTCGGTTGCCGACATTCCCGTACGGAATTAGAGGAAGCACTCTGTCATGCCGCGACTCCACCAGAAGCTCGACGGACTGCCCTGCGAGGAGTGACCCGGCAGCGTCGACCTCCTGTGGCAGCCGCCTCGTACCGCCGTCCGATAGCGACTCTCCCGGCGAACCCTGGGCCCGAATCGCGGATTTACCGGGTTTCCATTGAGCCCGGGCCCGCGGACCGCTAGATTCGGGTGAACCCAATGCCAACGAAGGGATGAAGATGACCAGACGACTCTCCGGATACGCGATCGCGGGTGCCCTCGCCGGCACCACCAGCCTCCTCACGGCGGACATCATCGCCACCAACTGGGACGACCCGAACACCTACGGGTACCTCACCATGTACATGCCGGACTTCGACCAGCAGCGGCTCGGCGACCTCCCGAACGACGGCCGATGCCACTGCGGGCCGACGATGGAGGCGGACCTGCTCGCCTGGATCGCGACCCACGGCTTCCCGCAGTACGCCCCCGGACGGGCGAACTGGCAGTCGCAGGCCAACTACGACTTCGCCACCGACATCATCGACGTGATCACCAACGAGCTCGGCTCCTTCTGGGACGGGACCACCGGCCCCTGCGGGACCACCCAGGACGAGATCTTCCTCAACCTGCAGGCTCGGGTCGGGGACCGGTTCACGGTCAACAGCGTGAACCTCGATCTCGTGAACGGACAGTCGGTCACCCTGAGCGACATGGCCCAGGTCGGTGAACAAGGCGGGATCATGGGCATTCGGTACGGGCGCTGGGACTGGACCCCGGTGGGAAACGCTCGCCGGCTCGACTCGCGAAACGGGGGGCACTTCGTGACGATGTCGGTCCTCTCCTCGGGTGATGGTTCGGAGGGCTCGCTGGGCGTCCGGGACCCGGGTGACAGCGGCATCGACACCGTGCAGTCCACCTTCACCAACCGGTTCTGGGACTTCACCCGGCGCACGGTCTACCGGAATACCGGGGGTGGGATCGGCCCCCTGGTCGGGGTGGACGAACTCTACCGCGACACCCCCCCCAACTCCTCGAACCGGATGCGGGTCCTCGAGGGCTACATCTCGGTGGTACCCCGGCAGGGGATCACCTGGGAACCCTTCGACGACGGGTTCCGGGTCCTGACCCCCGACGGGCCGGTCTGGAACAACGGGGTGTTCGACCTCGACATCGGCTTCCTGCCCGAGGTGCTCGACGTGGTACCCGGCCCCTACGGGCGCACCATCTACCTGCGAACCGGGCTCGGCAAGCTGCTCTGCATCCGCCTGGCCGACGGATCCATCATCGAGCTGGTGCCACCGGACCTGACCAGCCCGATCCAGGGCTTCGAGATCGACGCCTTCGAACGGCTTGGGCTGATCACCGACACCGACTTCAGGGTCTATCCGTTGAACGACCTCCAGGCGGACCCCAGGATCGCCCCCCTGAAGTTCACGCCCACCGACCTGGCCTGGATCGAATGGTCCGGCCCGAGGGACGGCCCGTGGTTCAAGCCCCGGGCGGTGGTCCTCGGTGGCGCGGACCAGCGCCTGAGCATCATCAAGGTGCTCGACAGCGCCCCGCCGAGCGTGGCAACCTACGCGGTCCCCTCCAGCATCCCGTTGAAGGAGACCACCCGGATGGTCTACGGCGGTTCCCCGGCGTCGTTCTTCTTCACGACCGAAGGCATGGTGCATCGCGCGGCCTTCAACCAGCAGGGCGAACTCGAGGAAGTCCCGATGCAGCTCTCGGGCGTCGGCGCGGTCGATGACCTCGACGTCGACGACCAGGACCGACTGGTGGTCTCC
>PKCS01000093.1 GCA_002862305.1 Phycisphaerae bacterium
CATGAGGGTGGCCAGCGTGGGGCTCAGCATTCCTTGAGCTCCGACCAGGCCCCGACGTCGAGGGTGGTGCGACGTCGGTACAGCAGGACCACCAGGCCGAGGGCCAGGGCGGCCTCGGCCGCGGCCACGGTGAGGATGAAGATCACGAACACCTGGCCCGAGATGTCCAGGTGCATCCGGCTGAAGGTGACCATCGCGAGGGCCACGCCCTGGAACATCAGCTCAGTGCAGAGGAACATCACGATCATGTTCCGGCGGGTCAGGAACCCGAACAGCCCGATGCTGAAGAGCAGCGCGCTGAAGACCAGGCAGATCTGGATCGTCCGGGGGTTGATCAGTTCCACGGCCTCGGCCGCCAGAGCCAGGGTGGGTGTACCGCTCATTCGTCGCCTCCCCGCTCCACCTCGGGGGCCATGCCCGCCGACTCGCGGATCTCGTCCTCGCCCAGCTCGATCTGCCGCCTGGCCAGGACCACCGCCCCGAACATCGCCATCAGCAGGATCACCCCCGCCAGCTCGAGGCTGACCGGGAAGTCCGCGACCAGCGCGAGCCCGATGATCTGGGTGTTGGTCGGCATCGACTCCGGTGGGAGGGTGACGGTCCGCTTTCCACCGTCGGCGAGGGTGACCTCGACCTGGGCGAGGTCCCCGTCGAAGGTGATCCCGCCGGTGACCGTCGCGGTCTCCGGCTCCGCCTCGCGGGCCACCCGCTCCAGCTGCCTGGGCATCCGCTCGAGGTCCTTCCAGGCGAGCTGCTGCGACTGCTCGGCCTTGGTCGCCGTCTGCCGCGAGAACTCCTGGGCCTCGGTGTCGGTCATGACCTGGACCAGGGAGGAGAGGAGGATGAAGCAGGCCAGCAGGGCGATCGCGGGTTCGCGCGGCGTCCGGTCGTACCAGGAGGAGCCGGAGTCGGTCCCATCGGTGGGGGACTGCTGGGCGAGCATCAGCACGAAGAGGTAGGTGATCAGGATCGCGCCCGCATACACGATGACCAGGGCGAAGGCCATGAATTCGGCGTGGAGGGTGAGGAACAGGCCCGAGGAGGCGATCACCACCAGCACGAAGTAGAGCGCGGCGATCACCGGCCGTCGGTGGGTCGTGACCCGGACCGCGCCCATCACCGCGATGACCCCGAAGATCAACGGGAGGACCGAGGTCTCGATCGGTCCCTCGACGTCCGCGAAGATGGAGGTCATCATCCAGGCGAGGGCACCCAGGGCGACCAGCGTTCCCAGCCCCCGGACCGGGCCACCTTTCCCGTTCGCCAGGAGGAACAACCCCACGGCACCGGCGATACAGGATGTGTAGAGAATGATTGGTGGCATCAGTGGTTCAGTCCAAACCCTCTACCGGGTGCTTCGGAGGTCTCAGGCAACGCTCCATCCCTGACCTCCTCTGGGGTCTGGTCGATCCGCTGGGATGAATGTAGTTGGCCCGTGGGGGCGCTGCAAGCACCCCCACGGGCCAGCCGCCCCGACCCCCGGGGGGGTCTGTCAGTACCATGATCATGATGGCGGATCCGATGCGACGAAACCTGCCCAACGCCCTGACTCTGTTGAGACTCATTCTCGCCGGTGCGTTCTTCGCCACCATGAGCCTCAGCGTGGTCCGCGGCGACGGCTTCGAGGCCTCCCGGCAGTTCTGGGGGAACCTCTCCGTGGCCCTCTTCATCCTGGCCGCGGTCACCGACGGCCTCGACGGCTACCTCGCCCGACGGTGGAAGGTGGTCTCCGACTTCGGCCGGATCATGGATCCGTTCTGCGACAAGGTACTCATCCTGGGGACCTTCGCCTACCTCGCGAGCCCCCGTTTCGCCATCATCGATCCCACCGGCCAGGTGGTGGGCATGCAGACCCGGGTCTGGGCGTGGATGGTGGTCGTCCTCATCGCCCGTGAGTTGCTGGTGACCTCGATCCGGGGGGTGGTGGAGGCCAGGGGGGTGCCGTTCGGGGCCGACTGGTGGGGCAAGTCCAAGATGATCCTCCAGGCGGTCACCGCGCCGGCCACCCTCTTCATCGCGGTCAACCAGACCTTCGCGACTTCGCCCTTCTTCTCCTGGCTGCAGCTGGTCCTGGTCTGGGCAACCGTCGCGGTGACGGCGATCTCCGTCCTGCCGTACCTCGTGCGCGGTCGACGACTGCTGCTCCAGACGCCCACCGCGGGTGAGGACCCATGACTCGATTCCGAACGTTCCTGCTGACCGCGGGGGGGCTCGGGCACGCACCCGTCGCCTCCGGGACCTTCGGATCCCTGCCCCCCGTGGCCATCGCACTGCTCATGGCCTTCCTCGGCCAGCCGGTCTGGTTGATCACCCTGGTCATGCTCTTGCTGGTGGCGGTGTTCTCGGTGGCCTGCGTCCGGTTCGGGGGGGAGGCCGAGGCGCTCTTCGGACGGAAGGATCCCGGTCAGGTGGTCGCCGACGAGGTGGCGGGCCAGGCACTGGCCCTCAGCTTCCTGCCCTGGGCGGACCCCTCGATCAGCGGGGCGGCCTGGCAGAACCTCCTGCTGGGCGTGGGGGCGTTCCTCGCCTTCCGGTTCTTCGACATCCTCAAGCCCCCGCCCGCGTCGAGCCTCGAATCGCTCAAGGGCGGGCTGGGGATCCTGGTCGATGACCTGATCACGGGGCTGATGGCCCTGGTCGTGGTCCAGGTGGTCGCTCGCGGGCTCCTGGGCTGGCAGTCGATCCCGATGGGCTGACTTCGCTGGAGTGCGCTGGCGCTCGCGGTTACTTCCGGTCCCCGCCGTCGGCGACCAGGCCGGTCAGCTCCTCGGTGAGCTTGCGCTCCAGCTCCTCCTTGCCACCGAATCCGATGTGGACGTGTCGGATGACGCCCTCCCGGTCGATGAGCACCGAATGGGGAATGCCCCCGACCCCGAACTCACGGGCCACGCCGCCCTGTTCGTCCATGAGGACGGTGAAGTCCCACTTCTTCCCGTCCATGAACTTCCGGACCCGTTCCGTGCTCTCCCGCAGGTCCACCGCGAAGAACTCGACGCCCTGGTCCTTGAACCGGCCCGTCACCTCGTCCATGGTCGGGAGCCCGGCGATGCAGGGCGCGCACCACGTCGCCCAGAAGTCGAGGACCACGACCTTCCCCTTCAACGACGCCAGACTGACCTCCCGGGAGTCCACGAGGGTCTTCAGGGTGAAGTCGGGTGCGGCCTTCCCGATGGTGGGGTGATCCGGTGCGGGCTGGTCGGGGTCCATCCCCGACTCGTCCTCGGTGGCTTCCAGTTGCTCCCTCGCGGCGGCCATGGCCGACTCCATGATGTTGTCGACCTTCTTCCAGTCGTCGTCGATCTTGATCGCGTACCCCTCGGTCGGGGCCCCTGCCTTCCAATCGGAGTAGGTGACGAGGATCTTCATCCCCTGCACGTCCTCCTCGTCGAGCCTGGGCTGCAGGCCCAGGAGCCACGGTTCGTCACCCTTGGCGATCCAGAGGGTCGAGTTGGCGGCCGGGCTGGCCTCCATCTCCGAGACGTCCTTCGAGCGGTCCAGGTTCAGCTTGATCGCGGGGGTCCCGTTGAAGGTCTCCTCGCCCTCCACCGTCACCGAGTCCGACCCCTCCGGGAGCCAGGACGCTGGATTCTTGTTGAAGAGCGCGATGGCGATCATCAACGTGGGGTCGGTGCTGAGGATTTCGAGCGGGGAGGATTCGGCCGTCGGATCGCCCCCCGGGGTCTGGTCGATGAGTGACTCGAAGGACGCCGGTGCAGGGGCGGTGCTGTACAGCCCGTAGAACGGCGCCGCGATGGTCAGCGTGGTTCCGTCACTGGACGCCCGGATGCTCTGGGACTCGGCCGGTGAGCCGATGCCACGGGTGCTCAGGAGGTTGGGACGTCCGATCGCCGACGAGGTGGTGATGGAGATCGGGCTCGGCAACCTCGAGTCGGACATCTCCATGGTCGCCTTGAAGGTCGCGGCGTCCAGTGAGTCGTAGAACTTGCCCATGCGTTCCAGCAGCTTCTGTGCGTCCGGATCCATGCCCGTGGAGGCGTCCTGCCCAGGGTGGCCACCCCACGCAGCGAGGGAACAGGTCGCGATGGCGAGAACGCTGGTCAGGGTCGAGGGGATGGGCATGGATGGTGTCCTTTTCTGCGGAATGATCTTCGGGAACCGGCCAGTCTAGCACCATTCATGGGCCACTGGACGACCGGCTCCCGAGAGCCGCAGGGGACGGCGCCGGGCATCAGGATCGTGTGCTGGCGGGGGGGAGGCTCAGTCGTCGTCGTTCGCGGCATCCGCGTACTGGAGGTCCAGCCGGGGCCGCTGGACCACGAACCCGATGACGCTCGCGACCACCATGAGCAGGGGGACGGTCATGGGCACCTGCTGGAGGTGCTCGATCACCGGGGCGTGCACCGCCTCGATCCTCATCATGATCCCGAGCACGCCCGCGACGAAGAGGACCCCGCCGCTCACGCTCATGAAGAACGTGATGACCAGGCGCGAGAGGATGAAGCTGGCCAGCGCGAGGGTGATGAAGCCCATGCCCGCGCCGGCCCACGCCTCGTTCGCCGCCTCGGGTGCGAGGATGCCCCAGGCATTCGCCCCCACGAACGCCCCGACCAGGCCGGCCAGGATGGCGATCGTCCACTTCAGCATCGGGGCCGCCAGCGCCGCGCAGAGCAGGCCGACCGCGATGGCCACCACCATCGATCGCCCAACCGTCGGGGTCAGCGCGTAGCCAACGCCGACGCCCGCCATGAGGGCCAGCACCAGCACGATCGCGCGGTGCCATCGCCAGCCCCGGACCAGGCACAGCGCTCCCACCGCGGTCAGGACCACCGCCACCACCAGCGAGAAGGAGTTGATGGTGTCGATGAGCAGGCCGGGATTGGCCAGGACGTCGAAGCGATCCATCGCCTCGCCGAAACCGGCCACGATGGAGTCCTTGGAGATGAACGCGTCGGTCTGGGCGGGGCTGGGCATGTCTGGTTCCAGGCTCGAGAGGGCGGACGTGGTGAATCGCGACGAGACCGCTCCCGTCCTCGCCCCTATCGGCGTTCCGGGCTCGCTCGAGCCACGAAATGCCCCCTTGGCCTCCTCCGTCGGCCTCCAGCCTCCCCGGAGGGTGCCTGGTGGCCCCCAAACGCCCCTTGGCGTGCAGGAACCGGTGTCCACCCGCCTGCCAGGCCGTGGACGCCGGAATCCTCCGCTCCGCCCGGTCCGGGTGCCTCGGGCCCGCCGAAGGGCCGGGGGGGGCTCGCACTCGGCTTGCGGTCCCTGCCTGCTCGGGTACTGTGCGATGCGGACGGGACCTGGGTTCCCGCGCCACCTTGCCGCACCCCTCCCGGAAGCCTCGCCATGAGCCCCGATCAGGACCCCCCCGACCAGGAGTCGCTCGAGCAACTTCGTCGACGGATCGACGAGGTCGACCGGCGGCTGGTGGAGGTGCTGGGCACCCGGGCCGCCCTGGTGTCCCGGGTCGGGGCGGCCAAGCGCGGCGACGGCACCCCGATCTACGCCCCGGACCGCGAGAAGCGCGTGATCGAACGCGCCCTCGAACTGAATCGCGACGCCCCCGACCCGCTGCCCGACCGAACGATCGAGGGGATCTATCGCGAGTTGATGTCCGGTTCCTTCGCCCTGGAGCGGGCGATCCGGATCGGCTACCTCGGTCCACCCGGGACCTTCAGCCACGTGGCGGCGGTCCGCCAGTTCGGATCCACCGTGGAATTCGTCCAGCAGACCGACATCGAGTCGGTCTTCGAGGACGTCCAGGCCGGTCGCGTCAACTACGGGGTCGTGCCCTACGAGAACTCGATCGGGGGGTCGGTCACCGACACCCTCGACGCGTTCCGCGACCACGAGGTGACGGTCTACGCGGAGGCGCTGGTCGAGGTGCAGCACGCGCTCCTCGCCAACTGCCCGCTGGATGAGATCACCGCGATCCATTCGAAGCCCCAGGTCTTCACGCAGTGCCGGAAGTGGTTGCAGAACCGGTTTCCCGCCGTGGAGTCGATCTCCCGGGCGAGCACCGCGCATGCGGTCGAGGAGGCCGCCCGGACCCCGGGCGTGGCCGCGATCGGGTCCCCCCTGGCCGGGGAGATCTACGGCGTCAAGGTGCTCTTCGAGGGGATCTCGCACAAGACCGACAACATCACCCGCTTCCTGGTGATCGGGACCGAGGAGGCCCTGCCCACCGGCGAGGATCGCACCAGCGTGATGTTCACCACGGTGGACACCCCCGGGGCCCTGGTCGAGGTCCTCAACTGCTTCCGGGACGCGGAGGTCAACCTCAGCCACATCGACAAGCGTCCCAGCGGACGCGAGAACTGGCGCTACACGTTCTTCGTCGACGCCCTGGGCCATCGGACCGAGGACCGGATGCAGGCCGCGATCGCCGCCGCACGGGCCCACTGCGTGGACCTGAAGGTCCTGGGCTCGTACCCCATGGCACAGCGCGTGCTCTGAAGCAGAGCACGCGCCGGGCGAATTCGATTCACAGGTCCCCGGGCCGGGCCCGGTCCCGGATCAGCTGGTCCAGGATCCCAGCAGCTGGGCCAGGTCCACGCCGTTGACCACGCCGTCCTCGTTGAAGTCCGGTGGGCAGTCGCCGGAGCAGAAGCCCCAGGCGGCGAGCAGGACCGCGAGGTCGGCGCCGTTCACCTGGCCGTCGCAGTTGATGTCCGTGGCGGCGCAGGGATTGACGATCTCGACGGTACCCACGTGCTGCAGGAAGCAGTGGTAGATGCAGAAGTACTCCTGGGTCCCGGTCGGGTAGTCGTCGGGGATCTGCCAGATGACCTGGTCGTCGTCCTGGTCGAGGGGGAGGGCGATGTAGTCGTCGTTGATGCAGTTGCCGACGTCACCGGTGTGCACGGAGTGTCCGCCGTTGTTCCAGTTCCAGACCACGGTGTCGCCGGGGGAGGCCACCGCGTTCAGCGGGATGAAGTCGAGCCCCTGCTGCTCGATGACCACGACGTTCGAGCCCGCCCGGGGCACGACCCGCAGCTCGCCGACCATGCCCGCCTCGCAGTGCTGGCCGACGGAGCAGAAGTAGGGAATCCGGCCGTTGGCCGCGTCGGGGACCGTCCACTCGGCGATCGGGTTGCTCCCGGTCAGGGGAAGGTCGAAGAAGGGATGCCCCGCGAGGATCCCTCCGTCCGAGGACTCCTCGAAGCAGCCTCGGCCGTGGACCACGTCGTGGAACCCGCCGGTGTGCACCCAGCGGACCACGTCCCCGGGGCTGACGGTGACCGAGGCGGGACTGTAGGAGAGTCCGACCTGGGTGATGGTGATCGTTTCCGCATTGGCTGCGCAGGCGAGGCCTGCCAGCACGAGGCTGCACGCGAGGGGCTTCATTGGTGTGGTTCCCTATGTCTTGAGTGTTGGTGTAGGACCTTGTTGGTACCCCGATTCCGGGGGTGAATCAACGAAGAAACGGTTTTTTTGGACCGTTCCTGCCGGTTGTGCAGCCAAATCCCGTCGAAGTCTAGACCGCCTGGCGCCCCGCCGCGGGCATTTCCCCCGATAATCTGGGATCGGCCCCGTCCGCCAGAGTACGCCGGCCCCTCGCCACCTGTTCGCCGGCCCCCAGGGGCCCCGGAGGCCCGAACCATCGACCAGACCGGACCCACCAACCGACTGATCCACGAGACCAGCCCGTACCTCCTGCAGCACGCCCGCAACCCGGTGGACTGGCATCCGTGGGGGCCCGAGGCGATCCGGCTCGCCGGGGAGTCCGACCGCCCGATCTTCCTCTCGATCGGCTACTCCACCTGCTACTGGTGCCACGTCATGGAACGGGAGTGCTTCGAGGACGAGTCGATCGCGGCGATGATGAACCGGGGGTTCGTCAACGTGAAGGTCGACCGCGAGCAGCGTCCCGACGTGGACGAGCTGTACATGACTGCCTGCCAGGTGTTCTCGAGGCTGACCACCGGTCGGGCGAGCGGGGGTTGGCCGCTCTCGGTATTCCTCGATCCCACCACCCTCGAGCCGTTCTACGTGGGCACCTACTTCCCGCCGACGGCCGCCCACGGTCGCCCGAGCTTCCCGCAGGTGCTGGAGGCGATGTCGACCGCGTGGCAGGATCACCGGGACGATGTCCGGCGGCAGTCGGGACGGGTCGCCGCGATGGTCCGGGAGTCGCTGCTCGCGGGCGAGGCGGTGCGTCCCCTCGGTGCGGTCCAGGTGGATGCCGCGGTCGACCAGCTGATGTCCATGCACGACCGGGAACACGGGGGGTTCGGCTCGGCCCCGAAGTTCCCGCAGCCGGTCTTCCTCGAGTTCCTCATGGAGGCGGGGGCGGGGCGCGCGGCGATCGAGTCCGCGGTGGCCTCGACGCTCGACGCGATGGCGCTGGGCGGGATCTACGACCAGTTGGGTGGGGGGTTCCACCGGTACTCCGTGGACGAGCGGTGGTTGGTCCCGCACTTCGAGAAGATGCTCTACGACAACGCCCAGCTGGCCTCGGTCTACGCCCGATCCCACGCCCGGACCGGTTCCCCGCTCCATCGCCGGGTCGCCGAGGAGACGCTCGAGTACGTGCTTCGCGAACTGACCGATCCGGGGACGGGGCTCTTCCACAGCGCGCAGGACGCCGAGGTCGATGCACGGGAGGGGCTGAACTACCTGTGGACCGAATCGGAGTTCGCCCGGGTGCTCCGGGAGGCCGGGCTGGAGGACGACGTCCCCGAGGCCCTGGCGCTCTTCGGCCTCGTCGAGGGCACGAACTTCCAGGATCCGCACCACCCCGAGGACCCACCCGCGAACGTGCTGTTCCTCCCCGACGGGCTCGCCCGGGATGGATGGGAGGACCTTCGGGCGCGGGTGCGTCCCGTCCTGCATCGGAGTCGGATGGACCGCGACCAGCCCGGTCTCGACGACAAGGTCATCACCGGCTGGAACGGACTCATGATCCGCGGACTGGCCGACGGTGGTCGTCTCCTCGGTCGGCCCGACTTCGTGGGCGCCGCGGAGCGGGCCGCGCGGGCCGTCCTCGACGGGATGCGCACCCCCGACGGCGAACTCATGCGAACCTCCCGGGGCGGGGCGGTCTCCGTCCCGGCGTTCCTGGAGGACCATGCCTTCCTGGCCCGCGGCCTCCTCGCCCTGCACGAGGCGACGAACGATGAGACGTGGCTGGCCGCCGCCGAACAGCTGGTCGGGGCCGCGCGACGGCGGTTCTGGGGCGAGGACGGCGCCTGGTACGACACCCGCGCCGACCAGCCGGATCTCTTCGTGCGATCCCGGAACCTCGGCGACGGGGCGATCCCCTGCGCCATCGGGACCATGCTGCTGGTGCTCGAGGAACTCCACCAGCGGACCGGGGAGGCGGGGTACCTCGAGGACCTCGCTTCCGCGCTCCAGCGCCTGAGCGGGTCCTTCGCCGCGAACCCCGTCGCCTCGATCTACGCGACCCTGCTCGTGCATCGGGGGCTGGCTCGCTTCCCCGACCGGCTGCCCGACGGGACCCCCTCCGTCGAGGCGTCCCCGGTCGAGCTCGAACTTCCACCGGATCCCATCCGATTCGACGAGGACGGCCGGGCCACGGTCCGGGTCGGGCTCCGGATCGACCCCGGGTTCCACGTCAACGCGCACGATCCCGGGCACGAGGAACTGATCGGGCTGACGATGCACCTCCGGGGCGGAACCGGCCTGGAGGCATCGGTGGACTACCCCCCGGGATCGCTGTACCGGGAGTCGGTCCGGGTCCACGCCCGGTCCCTCGAGCTTCCGGTTCGCCTGCAGCGCACCGGGCCGCTGCAGGGGCCCTACGCCCTGTCCGTCCGCTGGCAGGCGTGCACCGACGAGCGCTGCCTGCCACCCGACACCGTGGAACTCCCGCTGCCGCTCGAAGGAGCCACCCCATGACCGACGTGAAGCGAGCACCCTTCCGTCTCTCGATCCTCACCACCGGAGGGACGATCGAGAAGACCTATTCCCCGCACAGCGGTGCCCTCGCCAACGAGGCGTCGATCCTCGACATCCTGCTCGGGGAGCTCGAGCTGCCC
>PKCS01000071.1 GCA_002862305.1 Phycisphaerae bacterium
CGGGCTTGCCCTCCCCGTTGATGATCGGACATGCCTTGATCTTGTCCGCGTTCTCGAAGTAGTACGCGCACCCGAAGAAGCCGATGGAGGCGGCATCCCCGGCCACCCCCCGGACCAGGACGTTGTCGTCCTCCGAGACCTGCATGTCGGAACGGATGGAACCGGTCTTCCCGGCGACCACCTCCTTGAAGTAGTCGAAGGTCCCGGAGTCCGTGCCCGGTGAATAGACCTTGATCGGGGTGTCCGGCCATCCCTTGCGAACCTCGCTCCAGGAGTCCACCGCCTGGTCGGCCAGGAAGATCTTCCTCAACTCATCGACGGTGAGGTGGTCCACCCAGTCGTTGGAGGTGTTGAGCACGATCGTGAGTCCGTCGTAGGCCACGGGAAGTTCGATGAACTCGACGCCATTGTCGGTGCAGGCCTTCGCCTCCTTGGCCTTGATCGCCCGGGAGGCGTCGGAGATGTCGGTCTCGCCGGCCGCGAACCGCTTGAAGCCTCCGCCGGTGCCGGAGATCCCGACCGTGGTCTTGACCCGGGGTGCCTCCTCGGAGAACTCCTCGGCCACCGCCTCCGTGATCGGATAGACGGTGCTGGATCCATCGACCATGATGGCTCCCCGGACCCGACGAAGATCCGGTGATTCCTGGTGGTTGGGAGCAACGAGGCAGAGGCTCGCGATCAACGCGCTGGTGAGGCAGGTGGTCATGGTGGGTCCCTTGTCTGTAAGGCGTGCCTGGTGGCTTCAAGGCAATCGGCGACGGCCGTTTGCACCGGGCGGATTCTGAACACTAATCGTTAGGAGAACATTAAGATTCGGTTACGGAAGGCCCAGTTTTCGGGCCCGCGGGATGCTGAGGCTGAATCGACTTCCCTCGCCCACCCGGGTGTGGACCGAGATCTCGCCGCCGTGGACCAGCGCGATGTGCTTCACGATCGCGAGGCCCAGGCCGGTGCCACCGTCGGCCCGCGAGCGTGACTTGTCGACTCGGTAGAAGCGCTCGAACAGCCGGGGCACGTGGCGCTCGGGGATGCCCGGTCCCCGGTCCTCGACCTCGGTGGTCAGGAGTCCCGAGGCCTCGTCCAGCCGAGTTCGGATCAGGACCGGGACCGCGGGCGGGCCGTAGCGAACCGCGTTGGAGACCAGGTTCGAGAGGGCCTCCACGAGCAGGTCCCCTCGGGTGAGGACCTCGACCTCGTCCGAGCCCTCGAAGCGGAGTTCGATCCCTCGTTCACTGGACAGGCGGTGCATCCGATCCTTCACCTCGAGGTGGATCGACCTCAGGTCCATCGGTTCCAGGTCGGCCTCCTCCAGTGGTCCGGGTCGCTCCAGGCTGGCCAGGGTGAGCAGGTCCTCGATGATCGCCTCGAGCCGGTCTGCGTTGCGCTGGATGATCCCGGTGAACTTGAGGAACTGCTCCCGGTCCCCGGCCCCCACCTCCTGGAGGGTCTCGGCGTAGCCGCGAATCGAGGTGATGGGGGTCCGGAGCTCGTGGCTCACGTTGGCCGCGAAGTCCGATCGCATGCTCTCGAGCTTGCGCATCTCGGTGACGTCATCGACGATGAGCACCGCCCCGACCGACTCCTGCCGCTCGTCGAACATCTGCTGGGAGCTCACCGAGAGCCGGCGACCGGTGACGGTGGAGGACTCGAACTCCAGCCGGCGGGTCTCCCCCAGCCGCAGGGACTCCTCCACGATCCGATTGAGCGCCGGTTCCCGAAGGACCTCCTCGAGCAGCCGCCCTCGGTAGCCCGCCTCCAGCTGGAAGAATGCCTCCGCCGCGCGGTTCGCGGTCAGCACGTAGTGGTCCCGATCCACCGCGATCAGGCTGCTGTTCATCGATTCGAGGATCGTGGTCTGCTCGCCACGCTGCCGTCGGAGTTCCTCGAACTGCCCGCGGAGGGTCTCGGCCATCCGGTTCAGCGAGACCGTCACCCGGTCCCACTCCGGTTCGCCGCTGCGGGGGATCTGGAAGCTGAGCTCGTCGTTGGAGAACCGACTCGCTCCCTCGACGATCCTCCGGAGGTCGCGGTGGTCGCGACGTGCCCGGTACCAGGTGAAGCCCATGGCCGCCACCGTGAAGCCGCCGCCCAGCCAGAGTGCGAGGTTCAGGGTCCACCTGGAGGCGGCGCTCTCCGCGGCCCCGCCCTCGAGCGCCTGCTCGCGCATCCAGAACATCAGGGCCAGCAGGACGCCCAGCCCGGCGGCTGCGCGCAGCAGTCGGAAGAGCGGGAGGGAGGAGGAGACGGTTCGGCTGGGCACGGGCGGTCCTCGCGACGGGGGCTGTCGTCGCACACCATACCTCGCTCGCGGGATCCCGGCCGGCTCGGCTAGTCCTCGATCGAGGTCTCGGAGACTTCCGCGAATCGATAGCCGACCCCGCGCACCGTCTCGATGCGGGTCCCGAGTGCCTCGAGCTTCCGCCGGAGCGCGGTCACGTGCACGTCGACGGTCCGGCTGGAGAGGACGGTGGCCCGTCCATGGACCGCGGAGATGATCTGTTCCCGCGTGCGGACGAATCCCGGGCGGGCCGCGAGGTACTGGATGATCCCGAACTCGGTGAGGGTCAGGTCGACGTCCTTGCCGCAGAGGGTGACCACGTGGCGTGCGGGGTCGATGACCAGTTCGCCGCCGCAGAGGACGTAGCGTTCCGGTTCGTTCTGGTTCGGTTCGTGGTCGGCGTGCTGGCGGCGAATGGCGTTCTTGAGCCTGGCCATGAGGATGCGCGGGCTGAACGGCTTGGTCACGTAGTCGTCCGCCCCGAGTTCGATGCCCGCGACCACGTCCGATTCATCGCCCTTCGCGGAGACGATCAGCACCGGTACGTGGGCGGTGGTTTCGGCGCGCCGAACGCGTCGGAGCACTTCCAGTCCATCGACGTCGGGGAGCATCAGGTCGAGCACCACCACATCCGGAATCTCGCGCGCCAGTGACTCGAGCGCGGTCTTGCCGGAGTGGACGACCCGCGTGCGAAAGCCGTCTCGTTTCGCATGGAACTCGATGAGTTCCGCGATCTCGACTTCGTCTTCCACCACGAGTATGCAGGAATCATTCACTGCGAGCTGTCCTCATTCGATCCAGGAAGTGCCTGGAGTTCATTTCGGGTCCCTGGTGAAGGCTTGAGTCCTCCGGTTTCCATACCCTCAGGTCATGGGTCACATCATGAGGGAAAACAGTGGTTCCCGGGAGGTGGATCTTTGTGGTATTCGTTCGCCTTCGGTTCAGAAGGAGTCAAGAATAGTGGGCGGGACGATGGCCGTTCAATGGTACTCCGAAGAGCTCGATCTTGAAGGAAGAAACCAGCGGCCCGCTCTGAACGGCAGCCTTGCGGTGCGTCCGGTCACGTTCTCGAGGGTGATGTCCACTCCATCCAGAGCCAGGGTTCCGAGCACCGCCATCGCCACCGATTCCCGTTGGTCGACCCCGATCCCGGGGGCGCCGATCCGGACGCGTCGTGAACCGAGTCGGTCCTGCAGTACGCGAAGCAGGGCGCCGTTGAAGGCGCCGCCCCCGAAAAGCAGCACGGCGTTCCCGGATGGGATCGCGTCCGCGATGCGGGTGCCGAGCCCCGCGACCAGGGTCGCCAGTCGGGCGGCGGGGTCGGGAAGGTCGTCGAGGGACCGTACCACCTCGAGTCCCTCGTCGCCGCTGCCGAGCGAGCGCGGCCGTCCGGCCGGCCCCGCCAGGTCCCGTGCGATCCGCTCGGCCCGTCCGGGATCGGGGGCTCCCTCGAGCGCCACCGTCCCGTCCTCGTCGTAGGCGCGTTGAAGCCAGCGGCGGGCCCCGGCGTCGAGGAGGTGGTTGCACGCGCAGACGTCCGCACCCCGGATCGCGTGCGGCGATCCGGTCCGCTCCGGCAGGTGGGTGGCGTTGCAGAACCCACCGAGGTTCACGATCGTGCGCGGGCCCTCGCCCCGGAAGAGCACCCAGTCGGCAAGGGGGGTGATCGGGGCGCCTTCCCCGCCGCGGGCGAGGTCGAGCGTCCTGAGGTCCGTGACCAGGTGGCAGTCGAGGACCTGCAGGAGGGGGGCGGGGTCGATCAGCGCCCAGCTCAGCGGCGGGGCGTGGAAGACGGTCTGGCCGTGGACCGCCACGAGGTCGACCGGGCGACCGAGCGTGCGCAGCAGGTCGCCGAGCGACTCGGCATGCAGGGTGCCCAGATCGTGCGCCAGCGCCGCGATCTCCGCGGTGGAGTGGGGGACCTGCTCGCAGACTGCCCGGAGGCGGGGCCCGCACGCCCCGAGGGGGTCGTGGCGGTGCTCGAGCAGCTCGACGGTCATCTCGAGCCCGGCACCCCCGATCGCCACCGCGGCGAGGTCCAGGCCGTCCAGGCTGGTGCCGGTCATGGTGCCGATCGCGATCCGGGTGGTCGTGGGATCCTGCATGATCCTGCCAAAGTGATGGGGGGGGGCCACCACGTCAAGCGGGGAATCGGCGTAGACTCTGCCACACGGAGACCCGATCCATGCTGAAACGGATTCTAGTGACCGGAGGAGCCGGCTTCCTCGGCTCGCACCTCTGCGACCGGCTCGTGGCCCGCGGGCACGACGTCATCTGCGTCGACAACTTCTTCACCTCGCAGAAGTCGAACATCGCCCACCTCCTCGACCACCGGAACTTCGAGCTGGTCCGGCACGACGTCACCGAGCCGCTGGTGCTCGAGGTCGACCAGATCTTCAACCTCGCCTGCCCCGCCGCACCCGGCCACTACCAGTACAACCCGATCAAGACCACCAAGACCTCGGTCCTCGGCGCGATCAACCTGCTGGGCCTCGCCAAGCGCGTGAAGGCCCGGATCCTGCATGCCTCGACCAGCGAGGTCTACGGGGATCCCACCATCCACCCCCAGCCGGAGTCCTATCGGGGCAACGTGAACCCGATCGGTCCGCGTGCCTGCTACGACGAGGGCAAGCGCGCGGCGGAGACGCTGATGTTCGACTACCACCGCCAGAACGGGGTGGACATCAAGGTGATCCGGATCTTCAACACCTACGGCCCCCGGATGCACCCGTTCGACGGGCGGGTGGTGAGCAACTTCATCCGCCAGGCACTCGCCGGGGAGACGATCACCCTCTACGGCGACGGTTCGCAGACGCGATCGTTCTGCTTCGTGGACGACCTGATCGACGGGATGCTCGCGATGATGGATTCCCGGGATGGATTCACGGGACCGGTGAACCTCGGCAATCCCCATGAGTTCACGATCCGCCAGCTCGCCGAGCTCGTGGTGGCGGGGACGAACTCGAACTCCACCATCGAACAGGCGAAGGCGCTTCCCGTGGACGATCCCCTCCAGCGCCAGCCGGACATCAGCCTCGCGAAGGCCGAACTGGACTGGGAGCCGGGGATCGAACTCGCCAGCGGGTTGGAGAAGACGATTCGGTACTTCGATTCGATCGACCTGAGCCACTTCCGCGCACCGACCCCCAACTACTGACCGGGCAGGTGGTTCCGGCGATCGAGCGCCGCGGCCCGCCGATGACAAGGAGGTCATCCACCCGAAAACCACCCGAAAATATGCCGAACATCGGTCAGCCGGGCCGATCCAGCCTGTACCCTTACGAACACCGAACAAAGGCCTCGGTTCACGGGAACCGTCGCATGGCCCCAGGCAGCAGTCAAACGATCATCGGATGATCACCACCCGGCAAGGAACGTCCCACATGAAATCCGCATCCTCTCCCACGAAGGCCACCATGTCCTCCCCGAGCAAGTCAAACAAGAAGTCCGCCATGCCCCCCAAGTCCACGAAGGCCCCCCCGTCCGCCGACCCCGCGTCGGACTCGAAGGAGACCGCCGGTCGCCGCCAGGCGCTGGATCGCGCCCTCGGCCAGATCGAGAAGGCCTACGGGTCGGGATCGATCATGCGCCTGGACAGCGACTCCATCCCCGTGCTGCCCTCCGTCTCCACCGGCACCCTCAGCCTCGACCTCGCGCTCGGCGGCCGCGGGCTGCCCCGGGGCCGCGTCGTGGAGGTCTTCGGCCCGGAGTCCTCCGGCAAGACCACCCTGGCGCTCACCGTCGCCGCCAACGCCCAGAAGGACGGCGGGGTCGCCGCGATCATCGACGCCGAGCACGCGCTGGACCCCACCTGGGCGAAGCGACTGGGCGTCGACCTCGACGAACTGCTGCTCTCGCAGCCCGACACCGGCGAGCAGGCCCTGGAGATCTGCGAGCTGCTGGTGCGTTCCAACGCCGTGGACGTGGTGGTGGTCGACTCGGTGGCCGCGCTCATCCCGCGGGCCGAGATCGAGGGCGAGATGGGCGACAGCCACGTGGGGCTGCAGGCCCGGCTGATGAGCCAGGCCCTCCGCAAGCTCACCGGCGCGATCGCCAAGAGCAACTGCATCGTGATCTTCATCAACCAGCTCCGCGAGAAGATCGGGGTGATGTTCGGGAGCCCCGAGACCACCACCGGTGGACGGGCGCTCAAGTTCTACTCCTCGGTCCGCGTGGACATCCGGCGGATCGGCGCGATCAAGGACGGCGAGAAGAACGTCGGCAACCGGGTCCGGGCGAAGATCGTCAAGAACAAGATCGCCCCGCCGTTCCGGATCGCCGAGTTCGACATCATGTTCAACGAGGGCATCTCCGTCTCCGGCGACCTCGTGGACCTCGCGGTCGAGGACAACATCATCAAGAAGGCGGGGGCCTGGTTCAGCTACGGCGACGTCCGCCTCGGCCAGGGCCGGGAGAACGCCAAGCAGTTCCTCCGGGAGAACCAGGACCTCTTCGCCGAGATCCGTGGCAAGGTGGTGCTCAACCGGATGCCCGCTCCCGCACCCTCCGGGGCTCCCGAGGTGCCGGAATCGGACTCCTGAGTCGATCATCCGGCCCCGGCGGTTGCGATCGGCTCCCGGCCCGCTACCATCTTCCTCCTGTCCCCCGCGGATGTGGCGGAATTGGCAGACGCGCTAGGTTCAGGTCCTAGTGGGAGTAAAATCCCGTGGAGGTTCGAGCCCTCTCATCCGCATGAACGATTCGCCCCGACCGGTCCTCCGGTCGGGGCGATGTCCTTGATGGGGGCCGTGGGCGGGGGCGGTCAGAACCCCGCGGCGCGTCCTTCCTTGCGGGGATCGGACGCGGGGTCGAACCCCTCGGGTTCCACGCGGATCGCCTGCACCACCGCCACCGACCGCGGGGTGTCGTCCAACCGATGGCCCCGGGCGCGCATCGCCTCCCCGAACCCCGCCGCATCGTCCCGGGTCTCGTGACGCACCGAGTCGGGCATCCACTGGTGGTGGACCCGGGGCCGCGCGATCGCGGCCCCCGCGTCGAGCCCCGCGTAGCGGAGTCCCATCAGCACCTGGAGGGTCGCACTGATGATGCGCGGTCCCCCCGAGGCGCCGGCGATCGCGGTGACCTCGCCGTCGCGGCCGACCAGGATCGTGGGGGACATGCTCGAGAGCGGACGCTTGCCGGGGACCGGGAGGTTCGACCCGGACTGTTCGAGCCCGTAGAGGTTGCGCTCCCCCTCGATGGTGGTGAAGTCGTCCATCTCGTTGTTCAGCACGATGCCGGTCTCCGGATCCCCCACCAGCGACCCGAAGGTGCTGTTGATCGTCGAGGTCCAGGCGACCGCGGTCCGTTCGCGGTCGATCACGCAGAGGTGGCTGGTGCCCTCGTCCTCGGGCAGCTGGAGTCCGCCGTCGAGCTCCCCGGCGGGACGCGCCCGGTCGGGGTCGACCTCCGCGGCGAGCCGGGTCGGAAGCCCCGGTTCGACCAGCGCCTCCACCGGCACGGGGGCGAACTCCGGGTCCGCGAGGTGCCGCGCGCGCATCGCGAACGCGTGCTTCATCGATTCCACCAGCAGGTGGGTCGCCTCCGGGGTGTCCAGCCCCGGCCACCCGGCCTCCTGCAGCAGGCGTTCCTGCATGGCGAGGACCTGGGCGATCGCGATGCCTCCGCTGGAGGGTGGCGGCATGGTGATGATCGTCTCCCCGAGGAACCGGTCCTCGAGGACCAGCGGGTCCGGGCAGGTGGTTCGGTAGTCGGCGATCGCTCGCGCGGTCAGCTTGCCCCCGGAGGCCCGGGCCGCGGCGGACAACGAACGAGGGATCGCGCCTCGGCGCCAGGCCTCGATGCCGGCCCGGCCCAGTCGTTCCAGGGTCCCGGCCAGGGCGGGGTTCTCCACCCGGCTCGCCCGGGTGAGCGCCCCCGAGCCGCACCACTGTTCCCAGGTCCAGCGCGAGACGGTCCGGGTCCAGGGATGCTCCGTCCGGATCCGGCGGACGGTCTCGACCGCGGCCAGGTAGTTCCCGTCGGGGTGGAAGCCTTCCCGGGCCACCGTCGCCGCCGGCGCGAGCAGCCGCGACATCGGAAGGCTGCCACCGTGGCGATGGGCCCGGAAGAGTCCGCTGGCGGTGCCCGGCACCGCGATCGCGTGCCCGCCGTAGCGGGAGGCGGGATCCGGTGCACCACCCGAGGAACGCAGGTCGGTGTAGTAGCTCTCCCAGACCCCGGGGGGAGCGGTCTCGCGGGCGTTCATCGCCCACGCGCGCCCGGTTCGTTCCCGGTAGACGACCAGGAAGCCCCCGCCCCCCAGCCCGCAGGAGTAGGGGCGCACCACCCCGAGCATCGCGTTGACCGCGATCGCCGCGTCGATGGCGTTGCCACCGTCGCGCAACACCTCCACCCCGACCTCGGAGGCGATCGGGTGGTCCGCCGCCACCGCGCCGTTGCGGAAGGGGACCGGCGGGGGGGGCGTCGCCCGTCGGGGTCCCGTGTCCGCCGGGGAACGCCCGACCGACGTCGGCGCACAGCCGCGTCCGGCCAGGAGGACCATCGGCGCGATCCCCAGCGGCAGCAGGCGCCCGAGGAGCGCTCGTCGATCCAGCGGTTGGTCGAGCCGGGGAAGCATCAGTCCACCATAGTCGATCCCGGCAGTCGGCCCGCGGATCGAGTACAACCGGCACCATGAGCGAAGCGTCGCCATCCCCCGGTCCCGTCGACCCCGCCCGCCGCGAGGTCTGGAACCGCGGCTTCTGCTCCCTGATGGTGATGCAGTTCGCCGGCGCCATGAACGACAACATCCTGCGCGGGCTGATTTCGGTCTCGGTCGCCACCGGGGGCATCTGGGCGGCGACCGCCGTGGGTCGCTCGGTGGGCACCCCGGTGGTCGGGCTCTGCCTGACGATCCCCTTCCTGCTGTTCTCCGGGTGGGGGGGGCAGATCGCGGATCGCTACTCCAAGCGCTCGATGATGATCGTCCTGAAGCTGGTCGAGACCCCGCTGGCGATCCTCGCCCTGGTCGCCTTCCTGCTGGGCAGCGTGAACCTCGCCCTGCTCACCCTGGTCCTGATCGCCACCCAGAGCGCCTTCTACGGACCGGTCAAGTACGGGGTCATCGCCGAGCTGGTCGACCGGCGCCGCCTGGGGCCCGCCAACGGGTGGATCGCGATGTCCACCCAGATCGCGATCGTGGGGGGGAGCCTGCTGGGTGCGGTGCTCTCCGAGTGGTACTCGCCCGACGGGAATCGCTACGGGCTGACCTGGGTGCCC
>PKCS01000078.1 GCA_002862305.1 Phycisphaerae bacterium
GCTGGTCGAGCAGGCCGTCGGTCAGGTCGGTTTCCACCAGCTGGTACCAGTGGCCGTTCCCCCCATCCTCGACCCGCCACTGGGCGGGGGGCAGGCAAGTGCCCTCGTCGCAGCAGTCGGGGATCCCGTTGCCGTTCGAGTCCGCGAGGGTTCCGTCGAGGATCTGCCCGTAGTCGACGATGCCGTCGCCGTTGCAGTCGGCGGACCATTCGACGATGGCGAAGACGTTGATCGCGGTGTTCGTGATGGGGCCGTCGTGCCACAGGAGTTCACTGCCATTGGGCCGTCCGATGACAATGGCATCGGAGCCGGCGCAATCGGGTTGGTTGGTCGGATTTGACTGGTCCCAGTTCGTATAGCTCCAGGAGCTTCCGTCCAGCCAGAACCAGCTGTTCGGACCGCATCCAGCAGCGGTGTTGATTCGAGCGCCCAGGTAGCTCCAGGTCTCCGGCGTCGTGGATGTCACCAGCGATGCGACGAGGTCATGTTCACCTTGCGATGTCACTGACACCGGTTGGGCACCACGGACCTCGGCAACCTCGATCAGTTCCTCGAAGGACCCGAGACTCACCGGGACCTGTTGATACCAGTGTCCATTGCCCCCGTCTTCGGTCCGCCACTGGACGGCGTCCTGGGCCGAGGTGCTGGAGGCCAGCGAAAGCAGGATCAGGGAAGTGGCGATCGTGGAGTTCGTCAGGGTGGTCGTCATCGTGTTCCTCGTCTTCGGTGCCTGGTAGGTCACGGCCCACCGGTTCGATGCACGGCGGATCATCTTCGTCCAAGTACCATACCGGAACTGGGTTAGGGTGGTCGTCACGGGGTCGGCCCGGTCCGCCCGGCGACCTCGATCGACCGTGACTGGACCTCGTCCAGTCCTCCTGGGCGGCTTCCCGCATCGCTCAGTCGCAGCCGCCCCAGGCGCTGAGCACCACCGCGAGGTCCGCGCCGCCGACCACGCCATCCTTGGTCAGGTCGCCGATCGGGGGCTCGGGAAGGCCCCAGTAGGCGAGCACCACCGCGAGGTCCGCACCCCCGACGCAGCCGTCTCCGTCGAGGTCGCCGACCAGCGCGGTCGGGCGACGGACGTCGGTGACCAGCGGGAGGTGGTCGGAACTCGCGGAGTCCCCCGCGAGCAGTCCGTACTCGCCGAGCCGTCGGGCGCTCATGAACCGGGTCTCGAGCACCAGCTGCCGGCCGAGTTCGAGGACCGAGTCGGAGACGATCGAGACGTCGAGCCGCCCCGGCCAGTAGCTCGCGAACGGGCTGTCGTTCCGGTAGGTGTAGCCGAGTCGGCGTTCGGTCAGGAGCGGGGTGGTGTCGAGGAGCGCCGAACCGTCGACGTCCGGCGCGACGTCGGGACCCCAGGTCGCCTCGTCGACGATGTCGCCGGTGACCAGCGACTCCAGCTGCTGCGCGAGGCCCACGAGGTTCATGTCCCCGGTGAGCTGGACCGCGACCTCGGCGGGGATCTCCGGGTGCTGGCCCGCGCGCACCCGTCGCAGGAGCGCGAGCATCTGGTCGATCTCCTCCTGGCGGCCGTCGTCGTTGGTGCAGCAGGGGGGGTGGGCGTTCACGATCAGCAGCGACCGATCGAGGAGGGGGTCGGTCCCGACCAGCACCGCGAGGTTGGTGTCGAGGTCCTCGGTGTGGAGGATCGGGTACCGGGAGACGGTGATGCAGTCCGCGTTGCCCGCGGCGTACCAGTCCGCGGGGTCCTCCCCCAGCCAGCCGACGAACCGATCGCGGGCCTCCGAGGGGGTGTGGTCGTAGATCTCCTGGAAGTTCAGGATGTCGGGGTCGAGGGCCCGCACCAGCCGACGGAAGCGGTCGGCCTGGTCGTCGTCCCACGGGGAATCGAACCGGACGTTCCAGCTGACCAGGCGGAGGTCCCCCGCGCGTTCGCGTGCGAGGGGGACGTCGCGCGCCGGGGGCGGGGGGTCGAGGTCCAGCTGGTAGGGGATCGAGCCCTGGTCGGGGAGGCGGTCGCCGGTGCCCGAGGTCAGGACGAGCGAACCGCGATCCTCGAGGAACAGCGGATCGCCCTCGATCGTCGCGTCGCGCGCGATCGCGATCTCGAAGGTGGGGGAGGTCACCGTCGGGGCCCCCTGCAGGCCGAGCGGGCCGTAGCGCAGCTCGACGCCCGCCTCGGGGTCGTCGGTCGCCTCCGGGTAGTAGTGGCCGCTGCGCGCCCCGAAGACGAAGCGGAGCTCCGCCCCGATCCCCTCGACCTGGAGGCCGGTGCCGGGGTCCAGGTCGGTGTCGAGCAGCAGCACCAGGTCGTTGTCGTCGGAGAGGTCGAAGTCCCCGGAGGCGGTGAGGAGCATCTGGAACCAGTCCGGTTCGTCGGCCAGTCTGAGTTCGACGAGGTCGAGGCCGCCCTCCCCGGCGGGGTCCGACGCGGCGACCGCTCGATCGCCCCAGTCATCGAACCGGCCGTCGAGGGTGATCGGCGGGGACGCGGCGAACCCGTTCGATCCCGACAACACCGCCAGGCAGGCGAGGAGTGATCCGGCATGGAGACGGTGGGTGGGGGGGTGCATCGGACGTCTGCGCTCCGGGGATCGATCCTATCGGGTCCGACCCCCGGGTCCAAGGGAAAACATCCGTCCGCGGGCTCGCCTCAACCACGCCCCGTCGACGTCGGTCCACCCGGGGGCGGGTGGTTCCCACGACGTTGCCAGTGCCGGGCGAGCACCCAGGCCGCGGAGACCGCCGACGCCAGCGCGGCCACCAGCAGCATCGCCTCCCCGTCCGTCCATCCCTCGAGCAGCGATCGCCGGCCGTTCAGGGCGTCGAGCACCCCCAGCGCGACCAGCACCAGCCCCACCATCAACGGCAGGTAGATCAGCCAGCGCAGCAGCAGGCTGGTGCTCCAGGTGGGTTCCCTTCGCGGGGGCATCCTCGCATGCTAGTCGAGGACGTGCGACGGTCACATCCAGATCGGCATGGTCCCCGAGCCGATCATCCACAGCACGGGGAAGAGCGGGATCGCGACCAGCATCAGGCCGATCAGGACGGTCATGAATCGCATGGCGGAGGGTGAGTTCGGTTGGTTCCGGGAGTGGGTGCTCATGGTGGATCCTTTCCGGCCCCGAGGAGGGGGGCATTGGGTGGTAGGGCCCGCGGGCCGGCCAGGTTCGTGCACTTCCGGGTTTTCCCGCCCCTTCCAGCCCCACCGGCAGTGTCCGACGGGCGATAAGGACCTCGCCCCGTGGGGTTTTCCCGGCACTCCACGATGATCCATGGACCTCGGAGGCATTCCTCGTATCCTGTAGCTGGCCCATTCGTGAGCAGGGGAGTTCGACATGCAGCCCGCACGCACCTCGACACCGTCCAGGCGTTCCTCGCTTCGTGCGTCGTGCCCCCGGGCCCTGCTCGTGGGGGGCCTGCTGGCGGCGACCGCGGTCATTCCCGCGGAGGCGAGCCAGGATGACCGCAGGACGTTCCCGACCGCAGGAACCACCCCGACCAACCCCGCCACCCCGACCGACCCGACGTGGGACCTTTCCCCGGTGGGGCTCGACCACGGGCTGGTGGTCACCCTCGAGTCGCCGGTGGTCGCGGACGGTGGGCGTTCGGCGACCGTCCTCCTCCCGACCGAGGACGGGGTCCTCGAGTTGACGCTGGTTCGGCGGAGCGTCCGGGATCGGTCGTTCACGTTCGTGGCCGAGCGGGCCGGTGGGGTCCATGAGCCCGTCGAGCCGACGCCGGTGGAGACCTACCGTGGCACCGTCGCCGGCGAACCCGACTCGACCGTGGCGGTCTCGATCCTGCCGGAAGGGGTCTCGGGACTGGTGCGGCGCGGCACCGAACGCCTCTGGGTGGAACCGATCGGCCACCGGGTCCCGGGCGCCGGCCCCGCCCACCACGTGGTCTACCGGGCCGACGACGTCGCCCCCCATGAGGGGGTCTGCGGGGTGGCCGACGTGCCCCGGTCGCGCATCCCGCTCGCGGGCGCGACCCGGCAGCGGATGGCCATCGGGGGGATCTGCGCCGCGCAGATCGCCTTCGACGTCGACTACCCGTTCTACGTGTCGATGAACGAGAGCCTCGAGGACATCGGCCGGCGCATCGAACTGGTCCTGAACACCATGAACGTCCAGTACAACACCCAGGTCGGCATCGACCACCGGCTCACGATGATCCTGGTGCGGACCTCCGAGGTCGACGATCCCTACCAGGACGACATCATCTGCGACGACCAGGTCGGACTCGTCAGGGCGGAGTGGGCGGGGGCCTACCCGTTCGTGGTCCGGGACCTGGTGCACCTGGTGAGCGGGCGGACCTACGGAACCGTCATCGGCTGCCACTACGTCGGGGTGGTCTGCGATGCCTTCCAGGACGCGGACTGGGGGTTCGGGCTCTCGCAGCTCAACTACAGCAACAACCTGAGCCTGTCCACGAACCTGATCGCGCACGAGCTGGGCCACGGCTGGGGCGCGAACCACTGCGCATGCAGCAACCCGCCCTTCACCATGAATCCCACCAACAACGCCTCCAACCAGTTCAACGAGGACCTCACCGTCCCGGTGATCATGGACTTCCGGGACGCCTGGAACGACTGCCTCGAGTGTGCGGGCGAGCCGACCGTCGGCTGCGGGCGCGGCAACAGCACCTGCTTCAACACCTCGATTCCCGCCGCCCCGTTCTGCGAGGACGAGGCGTGCTGCAGCATCATCTGCGCGATCGACCCCTTCTGCTGCACCACGGAATGGGACGCCACCTGCGTGGACCGGGCCCTGGTGGTCTGCGCCGACTGCGGCACGGCGGATTCGGGGAATCCCTTCGCCGCGAACGGCACGCCGGGCTGCACCGAGCTCGACTGCTGCGAGGCGGTCTGCGCGATCGACGCCTTCTGCTGTACCATCGAGTGGGACATCCTCTGCGCCGACAAGGCCATCACCAACTGCACGACGTGCGGCGAGGAGGACGCGGGGTCCCCGTACCAGGAGCACGGACCCGGCAGCGACGACCGTTCCTGTTGCAGCGCCATCTGCAGCCTCGATCCGTTCTGCTGCACCGTGTCGTGGGACGAGGTCTGCATCGAGCGCTCGGTGGAGTCCTGTGCCGGGTGCGGCGAGGCGGACGCGGGCTCGCCGTTCCTCTTCAACGGGACCCCGGGTTCCGTGGACGCCGAGTGCTGCGTGGCGGTCTGCGGCGAGGACCCCTATTGCTGCGAGACCGAGTGGGACAACTCCTGCGCCCTCGCCGCGGCCCTGCGGTGTGCGGGGTGGTGCCGCGGCGACCTCGACTTCGATGGCAAGATCAGCGGCGCGGACCTCGCCATCCTGATCGCCAACTGGGGCTCCAAGTCCGTGCAGCTGGCGGACCTCGACGATGACGGACGGGTCCTGGGTTCGGACCTCGCCATCCTGCTCGGGGGCTGGGGCGACTGCGACTACTGAAGCGGCGGGATCTGCTACCTTGGCGGACGGATCGACGGTCGGCCACGGGTGGCGCGTCCCGGTCCCCAGCCCGACCCGAACCCGGAGCACCGCATGTTCGACCAGGAACGAATCATCTACCAGCTCGAACGAACCAGGGTCCTCACCCTCCAGCTGATCGAGCGGGTGCCGCACGAGCAGTGGTTCGAGATGCCGATGGGCATCACCCACGTCGCATGGAACGTCGGCCACATCGCGGTCGCGGAGTACTTCCTGGGCCTGGTCTTCACCCGGGGCCCGGAGGAGGCCGACGCCTCGTTCATCCGCGAGGACTACGGACCGCTCTTCGGCTACAACTCCGTGCCGGTCCCGGACCCCGGCGCGTACCCCACCCCCTCCGAACTGGTGGAGACCCTCGGGGCCGTGCACCAGCAGGTGCTGGCCGAGACCCGGGCCCTTCGGCCCGAGGAACTGGACGAGTCCTGCCTCTTCCTCGAGGGTGAGTTCGACCACCACCCGATCTTCCAGCACAAGGGCGGCGCGCTGGAGTGGATCGCCTACCACGAGCACATGCACCTCGGGACCATCGGCCTGCTGAGGCGGGCCCTGGGCGGCGAGCCGATCCAGTACTTCGAGGAATCCCGCGAGGGCCGGCGGTTCGTCTAGCAAATCGCGTCGGTGCGGGACCCGATGCCGTGCCGACCAGGTTTCCGTCGTGGAACCGGGAGAGGTCACTCCACCCGGCCACGGATAAAATCATGTGCAACGGCCGCGAAATCCGGTGCCCGGCACGATCCCGGGTCCTGGATGCCGGATACATCATCGCATTCGCGGCTTTTGATTTCCCTGGCTCGGTTTCCAATTATCTTGGGGACATTGCTCGGGGTTTCCCCGCAGCACCGCCTTTGAGGGGCGAGCAAAGGGACCATGGAGCCGGGCGCATGCCCGATGGAGAGAAACGGGACGTTCCGACGCGCGTGCGCGCGGCAGGACGTCTGTCCCACACACACACACGTACCGCAAGAAGGAGACTCCCAGAGATGAAAGCACACACACTCATCGGTTTGGCGGCCGTAACCGCTCTCGGATCCGCGGCGACCGCAGACTTCACGTACAGTTTCGACGTCGATGCTTCAGCCTTCCAGTTCGAATTGCAGAATGAAGGTCCTTTGGAGGGCTTTCTCGAAAGTGTTCGAGGGAACTTTTTCATGGTTGAGGGCGCGGGTAACACCTGGGCTGACGACCTTACCGTACTCATCGCCGATGAAAGCTTGACCAATATCTACGTTCAGATAGGAGGCTACAGCGACATCGGTGCCGAGTACAGGTATCTCTGGCCCCAAGGTGCATCCGGCTTGCCGTTTACTCAAGGTGGTGGTTACATCGAGGGCATCAACCTCGATGTCACGGGCTACTACGTCTATATCGGCAACGGATACATGGGAGGCGGACCAGCCTTCTGGACGGGTGAAATTGATCTCAGGGGTAGTGTCGTGCCCGCGCCCGGTGCCCTCGCCGTGCTCGGGTTCGCCGGCCTCGCTGGCCGTCGTCGACGCGCCTGAAGTCCGGATACCGAGGTGCACCGCACCTCCACATGAGTACGAACCCCCCTCGTGTCCAATCGGAACGGGGGGGGTCTTGCTTCCTCCAGGCCATGCCGTCCACGCCTCCCGGTTCCGTCAGGGAGGCGTTTCCTTCCCCGGGTCTGCTACCCTTCGGGCGTCCCGCAACCACTCAACCTGGAGACCAGGCAATGACCACCACTGAAGCGCGCATGGAAACCCTCGAGAAGCAAGTCCGTCGTCAGCGTCGATGGAACCTCACACTCGGGGTGGTGGTCGTCGGCGGCCTGATGGCGGCACATGGGATCCCGGAAGTCCCGGATGTCATTCAGGCGAGGAAGTTCGAGGTGGTGAATGCCGAGGGGGTGGTCGTCGTCGAACTGCTGTCGCTCGACGATGCCGGCGTGATTGTGAATGCCGACAAGAAGGGCAGGCCGACCTTCATGGTCCTGAACGAGGTGGGCAAGGATGGTGTGTCCCGGGGATCGCTCCAGACCCAGGACGGAAATCGCCAGACACTCGTCTCACTCGGCGCGTCCCCGAACGGAACAGGTTCGGTCGAGGCCCGGGACGGCAAGGGGAAGGTACTCGTGCGTCTCGGTGCCGATGCGAACGGGGACGGTGCGGTTGAAACCATGAATGGCAAGGGTGATCCGCTCGTGCTCCTGTCCGCGACCCCGGATGGGCATGGTGCGGTCGAAACCCAGAACGGTCGAGGTGGGACCCTCGTGAGACTCGGCGCGACCACGGCCGGGACTGGTGTGGTCGAGACCCGGAACGGCCGGGGCGGGGTGCTCGTGAAACTCGATTCGAACCGGGATGGGATGGGAAGGGTCGAGACCCAGGACGGCAAGGGTGGCACCCTCGTGCGACTCGGCAAGACCGCGGGTGGGAACGGTGCGGTTCGTACCCAGGACGGCAATGGTGGGACGCTTGTGGAACTCGGCGCCACCACGGATGGGGCAGGCCTGGTTGTCACCCGGGATGCGAAGGGGAAGTCGACATCGACCCTTCCTTGACACCCGTGTCGAACGTCTTCGTGCACCCCCGTGGTCGTGTCCGGGGCGCACGGGTGCCTTCGTCATTCAAATCCCATCACCGGCCGGGAACCCACCAGCGCAGGGTCGAAAACGAGGGTCCCCGCGTGAACCTCGTTTCTGGATGAATCGTGCGGGGTATCCCGGATCCGTCTCCGAGGCACCGCCGGGCAGGTGGGCATCCCCAGTCGGAGGCGAGCCGTCACCTCGTCAGGGACCGATCCCGTGCCCCGGGTGCAGCCCCTGGCCCCGGCAGCGGGCGTGGTCCGTGGCATCCGATGGTCCTCGAGGCAGCCGGAACCGCCGGACACCCCGCAAGACCAGCGAAACGCTCGCGGGAGGATTCGAACCTCCGACCTTCGGTTTAGGAAACCGGTGCTCTATCCGACTGAGCTACGCGAGCAGGGC
>PKCS01000055.1 GCA_002862305.1 Phycisphaerae bacterium
CGAAGAAAACACTGAGAACCGAGGCCGTATCGGGCGAGGGTGCCGTGCCGGTGACCCGGGGGGGACACGCCACCACCCCGCGCGTGCGCACGGGGTGGTGGTGAAGTGGTTCCGAATCGGTGGGTTCGACGCGGTCGGGTCACTCGTCGCAGGGCAGTCCCCAGTTGGCGAGCACCGCGGCGAGGCCCTGGCCGTTCACCGGGCCATCGTCGCCGAGGGCGACTCAATCGCCATCGCTTTTCCCGGGTGCCTCTCCGGAGTTGGTGGAGGTGGCTTTTCCGTCGTTCGTCCAGACGGTGTTGGGCTGGCGGACGAGGTTCGCGACCATGGCATCGAGGTCGCCGTCGCCGTCGAGGTCGCCGAGGGCGACCGAGACGCTGTTGCTGCTTCCGAGTGCCTGTCCGGAGTCGGTGAAGGTGCCGTTTCCTTCGTTGGTCCAGACGGTGTTGGGCTGGCCTTCAGGCATGTCGTTGTTCGCGACCATGGCATCGAGGTCGCCGTCGCCGTCGAGGTCGCCCAGGGCGACTGAGATGCTCCAGACGAAGTTGTTTACGAGTGCCTGTCCGGAGTTGGTGAAGGTGCCGTTGCCGTCGTTGGTCCAGACGGTGTTGGGATCGCCGTAGTTCGCGACCATGGCATCGAGGTCACCGTCGCCGTCGAGGTCGCCGAGGGCGACTGAGAAGCTGTCGCTGTTTCCGAGTGTCTGTCCGGAGTTGGTGAAGGTGCCGTTGCCGTCGTTGGTCCAGACGGTGTTGGGCGGGTTTTCGGTGAAGAACCAGTTCGCGACCATGGCATCGAGGTCGCCGTCGCCGTCGAGATCGCCGAGGGCGACTGAGGTGCTGTCGCTGTTTCCAAGTGCCTGGCCGGCATTGGTGAAGGTTCCATTTCCGTCGTTGGTCCAGACGGTGTTGTGCTGGTTCCAGTTCGCGACCATGGCATCGAGGTCGCCGTCGCCGTCGAGATCGCCGAGGGCGACTGAGCGGGTGTTGCCGTTTCCGAGTGCCTGTTCGGAGTCGGTGAAGGTGCCGGTGCCGTCGTTGGTCCAGACGGTGTTGGGCTGCTCGTAGTTCGCGACCATGGCATCGAGGTCGCCGTCGCCGTCGAGGTCGCCGAGGGCGACCGAGTAGCTGACGCCGTCTCCGAGTGCCTGTCCGGCGTTGGTGAAGGTGCCGTTGCCGTCGTTGGTCCAGACGGTGTTGCCGCCGAGGTTCGCCACCATGGCATCGAGGTCGCCGTCGCCATCGAGGTCGCCGAGGGCGACTGAGGTGCTGGCGCCGTTTCCGAGTGCCTGTCCGGAGTTGGTGAAGGTGGATCCGGCTTGTGCGCCGGCAATACCGGCGCAGGCACCTCCGGCCAGGAGGGCGGGAATGATGAAGGCGACAGGAATGCGGTGGCTGGTCATTGGTGGTCCTTTCTCCGACCGGCGATGCGAATCAACCGGCCACAGCATAGTGGGCCACCGGGGCCGGCTCAAAAAGCTACTTCGGATCGGCAGGGGGGGTGCCAGGGTGAAGCGAACACGATCCGGTCGGCGTGGCTGATGCACCCGGCGCACAAACGAACACCGCCCCACGCAGTGAGCGCGAGGCGGGTCGTTCCGATCATTCGGTTTCAGTAGGGGGTCCCGCACTCCGGGCATGCATCGAGTTGCCTGCTTGGATCACGTGGGTGGGCGCATCGGGGGCAGTCGAAGACCCCAAGGTCCTCAGGGTGCGTGAAATCCAGCAGTCCGGCGCGTCGTGTACTCGGGATCACGACCCGTGCAACTGCACAGAGCAGCACGAACGATCCTCCAATGACCACTAGAAACAGCGGGATCCAGAGGAGGAATTCCATACTCAGGAATGCAACCGCATCGACCGCCCTGCCCGCACTCGTCGACTCCGCCCAGCGGATGAAATCCCGGTAGCCGTAGGCGTAGATCAGGGTGGTCAGAGAGGCTCCTACCACCATGGTGCCATAGATGACGAAGAAGAACTTGACCGAATGCCGGCGAGCCTCGCTTGGTTCGTCATTGGTTGGTCGGTCTTCGCCCATGGGTGACTGAGTTTCCTTGCGGTGGTACGAACGAGTTCGAACGCTATGTTCCGCCTTTTCGTGACCACCATACCGTTGACCCGGAACAACCGCGATGTCAACACGGGCCTGGTCCACACCAACGGCACTGTCCACCCGGGAGTGATGGTTGGTCGCCTCCCCGGTCATGGAGTGGTGGTCTTTCCGCCGTCGATGCAATTTTCGTACTGCAAGTTGCAGTCCGCAACGGCTATGCGGTGGTCGAGCATTGCCTGGTCAAAGCACGCCACATTGTTCTGGTAGTTGTCGAATGCACCGACGCACGCCCCTGCAGTCATTCCGACCGCGGTGCCGTACAGGATTCCCGCACCGCCCTTGATTCGTTCGAGCGCGCCCTTGCCCCATTTGGCACAGGCGCCTCCAGAAGCGCACCCGATTCCAGCCCCCTTCAGCGACGCAGGCCAGAGTTTCTTCACGCTGTTCCACCACGACTGGTCCTCTTCGCATCGATCTACCGCCCGTTGGAAGTTGTCGGAGGCGGTTATGATGCATCGTCCCCGTATCCTGCGGCATTTGTCAGCAGTCGACGACAGGGTCGGTTCATCTTCCCCGGACCAGGCTTCATCGACGTCTTCGGTGGTGGCCGAGCCCAACTGCCCGTCCTCTGCCAACACCCGCATGCTTATCCAGCTGCGGATGTCCGCGACGTCGCTTGATTCCAATGGTTCATCGGAGACGAATTGGGGAATGAAGAGTCGATCCTCGTCGCCACAAAGGCCATCTTCCGGAGCCCAGGAGGTTTCCAGAATGGTTCCGATCACATGGGCACTTCGCCCATCCAGACTCACGAGTTGACCGGAAACCGATGTCGGGGTCATTCGCAGTCGACCCGCTACCGCGTCCTCGATTCCGGGGGGATCCTGCCAGCACACCATGCATCGAGCGATGTCCTCGAGTTCATTTTCCGAGATCTCCACGTCTTCAGGTTGAATGATCGTGTCCATCCAGTACTGGTGGTCGAATCTACCACCCATGGTCGAGGGGAAGAAGTAGGCGACGGGTGTCGTGATGAGCTCCACGACTCCGGCGGGATCTTCCGAATGATCGATCAGGACATGCGCGGAGCTGATCAGGAACGCTCGATCATTCTTCGTGAGTGAGGTCGCAGTCGCCCACTGGGGGTATGCGAACCACCCTTCCCGGCGCACATTGATCAGTTCCAACACTTCTTCGGAACTCATGACGCGGACCTTCTTTTCGATCCACTCCGCGGAATCAGGCCGAATGGTGGGTCGTTCTGCCTCAGCGGCATCGACCGTGGCGGCCCAGAGCAGGGTGCATCCGAGAATGGCTGCAGCCGATACCGATGGACGAAGACCGCGTCGGGCCACGCTGGGTTCATGTTCGCGGGTGATTGCAACTGGATGCTGCTTGGGCGCGGTACAGACCGACAGCACGCTGGCTCTGGTGTGGTTCATCCTCAAGCTCCTGGATTCCCTGAGACACGAGCCGCCGCCCCGGTGGTGTGCCTGGATCTGGTTGACCCCTCCAGCCTAGCCATCATGGGGGCCGGCTCAAGGACGTACCGCGGAAAGGCAGGGCGTTTTCCCAGGGCAGGAGCCCCCGTCGGCGAGGAGGATGGTCAGGTCAGGCCCGCTCACGACACCATCGCCGTCGAGGTCGCCGAGGGCGACTGAGGTGCCGTTGCTGTTTCCGAGTGTCTGTCCGGAGTCCGCAAACAAAAACGTCTCCTCCGCATCCACCACACCACAGGCCAGGGCCGGTCCGAGCACACACGTTGCCAGTCGGGCCGTCATCCGCATCGGTCATCTCCGGGACGTCCACCTAGCAGCGGGCGGCCCCGCTCACAAGGGTGTTCTCCCCGGGCCTGCCCATGGCGGGTTTTCCAGCACACAGCGCCCGCGTTGCAGTGCGACCGCCCATCTTCCCGGTCCCCAAAAACGAACACCGCCCCGCGCAGTGAGCACGAGGCGGCGTCGTCGGTCGGCCTTCTCCAATGGCTACTCCCGGACTTGAACCGGGGACACCGGCATTTTCAATGCCGTGCTCTACCAACTGAGCTAAGTAGCCGTCACGTCGAACGGATCGTCCGACGTATTCAGCGTACGACCTCGGCGCCTGCTGTCAAGCGTCCGGCGGCCGCGCCTCAGTCCACCAGTCGGAGTCGGCGGGTGACCGCGTGCGCATCCAGTCGGACGCCGACCTGCGGGCTCGACTGCTCGAGCTCGCCGAGCAGCCGGTCGACCAGCCAGACCCGGAGCGGCTGCCGTCCGGCGTAGCCCTCGAGTCCCCCCGAGCGGGACGCGGTCGACACGCGAAGGTCGTTGAGGAACCTGCGCACGTGGACCATCGCCTCCTGCTCGCCGAGGTGGGCGGAGCAGGTCCGGGTCAGCGGCTGGACGAAGACCTGTTCGAGGTCGTGCCAGGCGCGGGAGTTCCCGGAGATCGCCGCCGTGGCCAGCACCACGTCCTCGACGTACTGGATCGCGGAGGCGGGGCGGGCGGCGTGGTGCAGCCCGGTGCGGCGAAGGTGGTCGATGACCTCCTCCACCCCGACCTCGTAGCGCAGCGCGACCCATCCGGCGCTCGAGAAGTAGGCCTCGCGGAGTTCCGACTCCAGTTCCTCGGGGTTGCGGGTGACCAGGCTCTGGCGCCGCGCCCCGGGGCCGCGTCGTCGCTTCTTGCCGCCCTTGGGTTTCCTCAGCAGTCCGCTGGTGGCGCCGTTCATGCTGGTCTCGCTCCTGGTGGCCGTCTCCACCGCGGGGAGGTCCGCCGCGGTGTCGAGGTCCGTCTCCTCCGGCCCGGCGGCCGGTGCTGCGATCGCGTCGTTCTTCATGGTCTTCATCGTCTTCATGGCCACTCCTTCGGCGGGGGTTCGCGCGCGGCGTGAACGACGTCGCGGGCGAACCGATGCGCATCCTGCGTGAACGCCATGGTAATGGAGTTTGCATTGCTTGCGAACAGCCGACCCGGCAGGACGGTGAAACTCGCATGCTTTCATTCGCGTCGGGGCAGTTCAGTTCTGCGGCGGCGATCCACCCGCCTCGTCGGTCGTCGTCGACCGCGCACGAACCACGTCGACCGATCCGAGCAGTTCTTTTCGGACATCCCCGAGGAACGGGAACTGTTCTCGGAACCTGAGCTGGTCCGCCACGTCCAGCGTCGCCTGCAGGACGCACTCCTCCGTGCGGCCCGCCTCGGCCAGGACCTCGCCCCGGGGGGAGATGATCATGGAAGTGCCGCCGTAGGTGAGGCTTGGATCGGTCCCGGTCCGGTTCGCGCCCAGCACGAACGCCTGGCCCTCGAGCGCCCTGGCCACCAGCAGCGCCCGCCAGTGCTCGATCCGCTCCACGGGCCAGCAGGCCCCGACGGTGAAGAGCCCCGCCCCGGCAACCGACGCCAGGCGAAACACTTCGGGGAACCGCAGGTCGTAGCAGATCAGCGGGGCCACGGTCAGGGACCCCAGGGTCGCCACCAGCAGGTGCCGGCCGGGCCGGTAGGCCCGCGACTCCCCCAGCATCGTCATGGGGTGGAGCTTCTGGTAGGTGAAGGCCTCGCCCCCGGGGGTCACGATCGTCGCGCAGTTGCGCCCCATCCCCTCGGGATCGACCTCCGCGTGCCCGAGCTGGATCGTCCAGCCGTGCTCACGGGCCAGCCCCCTCGCCCAGGCCACCGAGCGGCCCCCATCCCCCGCGATCCGGTCCAGGTTCATCGATAATCCGGTGTCGCAGAGCTCCGGGAGGAGCACCAAGGCCCCGGGCCCGGGGTCGGCGTCCCGCAGCATCCCCTCGATCCGGAGGTGGTTGGCGGACTTGTCCTCCCAGGCGGCGTCGTATTGGAGGATGGCGACCTGCATCGGGACTCCGCCGAAAACCGGCCCTTGGCGCCCGGGAGGGGGGGTTCCGGGGGATCACCCCGCCAAGGGTGGGGAAGGGCGACCGACGGGGCTCGAACCCGCGACATCCTGGATCACAACCAGGTGCTCTGCCAACTGAGCTACGGCCGCCATGAACACGCAAAGCCTACGCGCCAGCTGGCCTTCGGGCAATCCCCGGCCCGGGCCCCTGCGGAAAAGCATTCGCGGCTTTTATCGCCGGGACTCTGGCTTTGCCGATGAGGATTCCGCTAAACTTGTTCGTTTACCTCAGCTCAACCAAAGGCTTCCGAATGACCACTGCATCAGCCGCCCGGATCGCCGACCTCGGCTCCGCCCGAGTCCACGCGAACCTCCCCGTCCCGACCCTCGTCGACATCGCCCTGCGCAACGGCGAGGGGGTGCTGGCCGCCAACGGAGCCCTGATGTGCGACACCGGGGCCCGCACCGGCCGCAGCCCCGGCGACAAGTTCCTCGAGGACACCGGCGGCATCCACGATTCCATCGACTGGGGCAAGGTCAACCAGCCGATCTCCAGCGAGCACTTCGCCAAGCTCGAGCAGCTCGCGCTGGAGCACCTGCGCGGCAAGGACGACCTCTTCCGCTTCGACGGCTACGCCGGCGCGGACCCCGCCTACCGGCTCAAGGTCTCGGTGGTCACCGAGGAGGCCTGGCACTCGCTGTTCGCGAAGACCCTCTTCATCAACGCCGAGAAGGACAAGCTGGCCGGCTTCGAACCGGACTGGGTGATCTACAACGCCTGCAACCTCAAGATCGAGAACCCCGAGGAGTACGGGGTCACCGGGGACCTCGCGATCGTGCAGAGCCTCGAGCAGCGCAAGGTGATCATCATCGGCACCCGCTACGCCGGCGAGATGAAGAAGTCGATCTTCTACGCGATGAACTACGACCTCCCCGACATCGGCGTGTTCCCGATGCACTGCTCCGCCAACGTCGCCAAGGACGACCCCGCGAACGTCGCGCTCTTCTTCGGGCTCTCCGGCACCGGGAAGACCACGCTCAGCGCGGACCCCGAACGGCGACTGATCGGCGACGACGAGCACGGCTGGTCCGACGACGGGGTCTTCAACATCGAGGGCGGCTGCTACGCCAAGTGCATCAAGCTCCGGCCCGACACCGAGCCCGAGATCTGGAACGCGATCCGCTTCGGCAGCGTCCTGGAGAACGTCACCCTCGACGAGGACTGCGTGCCGGACTACGACGACGGCAGCCGCACCGAGAACACCCGGGTGACCTACCCGGTGGGGTACATCAGGGACGCCTGCCAGCCCTCCACCGGCGGCCATCCCCGGAACGTGGTCTTCCTGGCCGCGGACGCCTTCGGGGTCCTGCCCCCGGTCAGCAAGCTCACCCCCGAGCAGGCGATGTACTACTTCGTCAACGGCTACACCTCCAAGCTCGCGGGCACCGAGGCGGGGGTCACCGAGCCCCAGCCCAACTTCTCGCCCTGCTTCGGCGGCCCCTTCATGCCCCGCCCCCCGATGGTCTACGCCCAGTGGCTGGCCCGGCGGGTGGAGGAGAACGACGCGGACGTCTGGCTGCTGAACACCGGCTGGACCGGCGGGCCCTACGGGGTCGGCGAGCGCTTCAAGCTTTCGTGGACCCGGACCTTCGTGCACAACATCCTCAACGGTGCGCTGCGCTCGGTCCCCACCGTGGAGCACGAGGTCTTCGGCCTGCACGTCCCGACCGCGGTCGAGGGCGTGCCCGCGGAGGTGCTCGATCCCCGGAACACCTGGGAGGACCCCGCCGCCTACGACGAGATGGCGCAGGACCTCGCCCGGCGATTCCGGGCCAACGACGCCAAGTTCGACCTCACCGACGCCGTCCGGGCCGCCGGCCCCCGCACCGCCTGAACCAGGCCCGGACCTCCCCGGACCCGCGTGCCCCCGGCCCCCGTGCCGGATGATCCGCCCCCCGGATGGGGGGGTGGTGGACGCCCGCCCGCCGATAACCCCGCTTCCGCGGTCCCCGGCCGGGACCTGGTGCGCAGAATCCCGT
>PKCS01000070.1 GCA_002862305.1 Phycisphaerae bacterium
CGCGGCCGAGGCCGCCCTGGCCCTCGGCCTGGTGGTCCTGCTGTACCGACGTCGCACCACCCTCGACGTCGGGGCCTGGTCGGAGCTCAAGGAATGCTGAGCCCCACGCTGGCCACCCTCATGACCTCGGCGGGAGAGTCGATCCCGGGCGGGGTGACCCCGATCCCCGAGGCCGCTCGCGAGGAGTCGCTCGCCTGGGCGGGCCTGATCCTGCTGTTCCCCGCGGTCTCCGCGATCATCTGCGGGCTGTGCGCGGCGTGCCGGGTCAGGAACCGACTGCCGGGATGGACCACCGTGATCGCGCTCGCCAGCTCGTTCGTGGTGGTGTGCCTCCTCTACGGGCAGCACCAGGCCGGCCAGCCGACCGTGATCCACCTCTTCGACTGGATCAACTTCTCGTGGGGGGACGGGACCTTCGAGAGCGTCCGGGCGAACTTCGCGCTCTACGTGGACGACCTCTCCATCTTCTGGATGCTGTTCGTCACCGGCCTGGGCACCTGCATCGCCTTCTACGCGACCGAGTACATGGACGACGACCGGGGCAAGGGCTATTCCCGCTTCTTCGCCGCGATGAGCATCTTCCTGCTGGCGATGTGCTCGCTGGTGCTCGGGGACAACCTGGTCATGCTGTACCTCGGCTGGGAGGGCGTGGGGCTCGCGAGCTACCTGCTCATCAGCTACTACTACACGCGCCAGTCCGCGATCGATGCCGGCAAGAAGGCCTTCATCATGAACCGGATCGGCGACCTCGGCCTCGCGGTCGGCATCTGGCTCATCTGGTACAACTTCGGGACCCTCGAGTACGACGGCCTGTTCCAGGCGCTGAACGTCTATCTGCCGATCGCGGACGCGGGCAACCTGCCCGGCACCGAGATCGGACAGCCCCAGCTGGGCTGGAGCGCCTACCTGATCCCCTGGTTCCTGATGGTCGGCGCCTTCGGCAAGAGCGCCCAGTTCCCGTTGATGACCTGGCTCCCGGACGCGATGGAGGGCCCCACCCCGGTCTCAGCGCTGATCCACGCCGCGACCATGGTGACCGCCGGGATCTACCTCATCGCCCGCACCTACCCCATCTTCTGGCTGGAGATGGAGGCCGGGGGGTACGCGCTGGCGACGGTGGGCTGGATCGGCGGATTCACCGCCCTGCTCGCGGCCACGATCGCCTTGAAGCAGTACGACATGAAGCGGGTGCTGGCCTACTCCACCCTCTCCCAGCTGGGCTACATGTTCATGGGACTCGGGGTGGTCCAGACCTTCGGGGCCTGCTTCCACGTCTACACCCACGCCTTCTTCAAGGCCCTGCTGTTCCTCTGCTCCGGCACCATCATGCACGGGCTGGCCGGCCAGCTCGACGTCCGGAGGATCTCCGGGCTGAGGATGGCGAAGGGCTGGAAGGTCGTCACCTGGTGCATGTTCGTCGGAGGACTCTGGCTGGCGGCGTTCCCCTTCACCGCGGGCTTCTTCTCCAAGGACGAGATCCTCGCGCAGGCGTTCGTGCAGAAGGGCCCCGGCTACCGCGCCCTGGGCTGGATCGGGATCGTGACCGCCGGGCTCACCGCCTACTACACGTTCCGGGTGTGGTTCAGGGTCTTCGGCGGCCGGACCCTCCGGATCGAACCGGGACCCGAGCACCACGGGGATCCCTCGAGCTTCCACCCCCACCCCCCCGGCTGGCGCATGAAGTCGATCCTGATCCTGCTGACCATCGGCTGCTTCGCCGCGATCAGCACCGGGTACTGGGGCATCGGCCACTGGATCAAGGGGATGGTCGACCATTCCTCCGCGGCCTGGGGCATGCCGCTGCACTGGGAGGAGGGGGACATCCCCTTCTTCGGGGGCGACCCCCACTGGACGATGTACTTCGTGAGCGGGACCTTCGGCCTGATCGGCCTCGCGTTCGCCGCCTACTTCCACCTGATCAACCGGCGTTCCGCGGAGCGCCTGGACGAGCTGTTCAAGCGGAACTTCATCACCAACCTCATCCCCCGCACCCTCGAGAGAAAGTGGTACCTGGACGAGGTCTACAACGCCCTGGTCCGGATCCCCACCTACCTGAGCGCGAAGTTCTTCTACCTCTTCGACCGACTGGTGATCGACGGGCTGCTGGTCGGGGGGATCGCCCGGATCCCGATGTTCCTCGGACGGGTGTTCCAGCCCCTCCAGGGTGGCGCGCTCCAGGGATACGCCACGACCATGGCGGGCGGGGTCACGCTGGTGGTGGTGTGGATGATCTGGGTCTTCCTCCAGAAGGGCGGTGGCTGACGTGCTGGCCGGACTGCTCCTTGGCATCCCGATCCTCGCGGCGATCCTGATCGGAATCGCCCCCAGCCGGCTGGCGAAGTGGCTGGGCCTGCTGGGCGCGCTGGCCACCCTCGGCTGGGGCGTGGTCTTCGCCTGCCTCTACCCCTACTGGAGCGAGATCCCCTCGGAAGGGGCGGACCTCGCGGGCTACTGGCCGGTCGACGACGGGTGGGCGGTCATCCCGCTGCTCGGCCTCGAGCTCCAGCTCGGGGTGAACGCGGTCTCGCTGCTGCTGGTCCTGCTGACCTGCCTCTTCGCGCCGCTGGTGGTGCTCGCCTCCTTCACCGCGATCACCGAGCGGGTCAAGGAGTTCTACATCTGGCTGATGATCATGAACGCGGCGGTGATCGGCGTCTTCATCGCGCGCGACGTGATCACCTTCTACACCGCGTTCGAGGTCTCGCTCATCCCGGCCTTCTTCCTGGTCGCGATCTACGGCGGGCCGGACCGCCGGGAGGCCAGCTTCAAGTTCTTCATCTACACGCTCTTCGGGTCGATCATCATGCTGGCGGGCTTCGTCTACCTGGTGATGCGCTTCGCGGACTCGGTGGGCGGCTGGCTGCCGAGCACCAACGGCGGGGTCAACGTCTGGGACATCGACGCCCTCACCACCTACGCCCGGGAATTCCTGACGCCGACGGAGCAGGGCTGGGTTCTGCTGGCCCTGATGCTGGGGTTCGCGGTGAAGGTCCCCCTCTGGCCGCTGCACACCTGGCTGCCTCTGGCCCACAACCAGGCCCCGACGGCGGGCAGCGTCAACTTCGCCGCGGTCATCCTGAAGCTCGGTGCCTACGGGGTCTTCCGCTTCGTGATCCCCATGGTGCCCGAGGCGGTGGTGGTGTTCGCCCCGTACATCGCGGGCCTGGCGATCATCGGGATCATCTACACCTCACTGGTCTGCTGGGCCCAGACCGACATGAAGAAGCTGATCGCCTACTCGTCGATCGCCCACATGGGCTTCTGCATGATCGGGCTGTTCGCCCTCAACCCGATCGGCGCCCAGGGCGGCATCCTCTACATGATCACCCACGGCCTCTCGAGTGGCGCCCTGTTCCTCTGCATCGGCATGATGTACGAGCGGCACCACGTCAAGGAGATCGAACGGATCGGGGGGCTCATGAAGAGCATGCCGGTCTGGTCGTTCTTCGTGGTGCTCTTCACCTTCGTGTCCGTCGGGCTCCCGGGGCTGGCGGGGTTCGTGAGCGAGTTCCTCTGCCTGCTGGGCACCTTCGTCGGCAGCACCGAGAACAACGGCGGCTACCCCGGGGTCCTCGGCCCCTGGTACGGGATCGTGGCCGGCGTGGGGCTGATCCTGGGCGCGATCTACATGCTCTACCTGGTGGGGAAGGTGGTCTTCGGCACGGAGAACATCCCGGAGCACGACCACGCCCACGAGTCGAGCAGCCTCCCCAGGGACCTGAACCTCAGGGAGATCATGACCCTGGCCCCGATCGGGGCGATCTGCTTCTTCATCGGCCTCTACCCCACCCCGATCCTGGAGGCGATCGAGCCCGCCGCCGAGCACATGCTGACCGCCTATCCCGAGCTCGTCGCGGAGGCCGACCAACGCCAGGCCGGCGACGCGACCCTCACCACCGAACCCCGTCCCACCCTGGTCAGCACGACCTGGGGGGACCTTCCCTGACGGAGACCGACCGACCATGGAGATGGTTGAAAAACTCACGCTCATCACCCCCGACATCCTGCTCTTCGTGGGCGCGGTGGTGGTGGCCGTGCTCGGCCTCTCCGGGTCGCGGACCATCCGCCAGGCGGTCCCGCTGATCACCGGACTGTTCCTCATCGGTTCGGTGGTGGTGACCCAGTTCGTCTACGCGGACCCCGCCGCCCTCGAGAGCAGCGGCCTGCTGTTCCCGAAGATAGGCGGGTACGTCAAGAGCCTCACCGGGGTGGTGGGACTCGGGCTGGTGGCCCTGGGGACCGGTACCGTCGACCGGGCCTACGAACGGGCGGTCGCGAGCGGAAGCGCCGCGTTCGACCCACTCCGGGTGGTGCGCGGTGAGTACCACGCCTTCCTGCTGCTCAGCCTGGCGGGCGTGATGCTGGTCTGCAACGCCACGGACCTGATCTGGCTCTTCCTCGCCCTGGAGCTCTCGGTCCTGCCGACCTACGTCATGGTCGCCCTCAGCCGGAACAATCGCCGGGCGAACGAGTCGGCGATCAAGTACTTCTTCCTCGGGGCCATGAGCACCGCCCTCTTCCTCTACGGATTCGCGATGCTCTACGGGGCGACCGGGTCCCTGAACTTCATCGAGATCCGGGACGTGCTCGCGACCCAGGCCGCCGGGGAGGCGGGGATCGCGCCCTTCGCGGTGGTCGGGATGGGCCTCGCGCTGCTGGGCATCTTCTTCAAGATCTCGGCGGTCCCGATGCACGTCTACGCCCCCGACGTCTACGAGGGCGCCTCCAACCCGATGACCGGGTTCCTCTCGATCGTGCCCAAGATCGCGGGCTTCGTCGCGATCATCGTCCTCTGCGGCACCTTCGGCTGGGCGGGGCGCGAACAGATCACCGCGGCCGGCACCACCATGGTCCAGGAGGGCCTCCCGGCCCCGATCTCCGCGATGCTCTGGATGGTCGCGGTCCTCACCATGACCCTCGGGAACATCGGCGCGCTGCTGCAGAAGTCCATCAAGCGACTGGTCGCCTACAGCGGCATCACCCACTCCGGCTACATGCTCATCGGGATCGTCGCGGGCACCGAGAACGGCACCGACGCCCTGCTCTTCTACCTCGCGGCCTACTCGCTCGGCAACCTCGCGCTGTTCGGGGTCCTCGCCGGACTCACCCGGATGGGTCAGGACATCGAGTCGTTCGACGACCTCGCGGGTCTCTGGAGGACCCGTCCCCGGATGGCGACCATGATGGCACTCGCCGCGGGAAGCTTCGTCGGCATGCCGCCCCTGATCGGATTCTGGGGCAAGCTCATGGTCTTCATCGCGGGCGTCGAGAGCGGCCACGTGGTCCTGGTCTGCGTCGCGGCGGTCAACAGCGCGATCAGCTCGTGGTACTACCTGCACCTGGCCGGCGTGCCGGTGGTGCGGATGTCGACCCCTCGCAGCGAGTCCGTGACCAACGGCCCCCGGATGGCACCTCGGCTGGTGGCGGTGATCTGCGGCGTGGGGCTCCTGGTGGTGCCGGTCTTCACCACGCCGCTCTACGAGTTCGCGCGCACCAGCATGCGCTACGGCGAGCTGGAGGAGCCGGCGGCGCGAAGCGTCGCCTCCCCCACCACCCCCGGCCGGGAACTCGATCAGGGCTGACCGGCCGCCGAACGGGCGAGGGCCCGCTCCTCAGAGTCCACCACCTCGGGCAGCGCGGGCGTCGCGTCGCGGTCCACCAGCCACCGCCAGGCCCAGTCCAGCAGTCGGATCCCGAGCAGCCCGCGGATCACGGGGTAGCCGACCAGGGCGCCGACGGTCGCACCCCCCAGCACGTCGCTGAGCCAGTGTGCCTCGAAGGCGAACCGGGACAGCCCCACCAGGACCAGCATCGCCAGCGCCAGCCCCCAGAGACGCGGCCAGATCATCGCCACGAAGAGCGACAACACCATCGCCGCGGAGGTGTGGCTGGAGGGGAAGCTCGAGAAGTCGTAGTGGGACAGCACCGCATCGGGGGAATCGATCGAGTGGTTGCCCGAGCTCACCAGCGCCCCGTCGAAGGCGTAGGGCGACTCGTGCGTCGGGCGCATCCGCCCGAGGCCGGCCTTGAGGAGGATGCTGACCAGCCAGGTGAGGCCGGCGGCGAGGGCGAGATCGAACACCCGTCGCCATCGCGGGGGCTGGGTGCAGGCGAGGATCACCCCGACGATCACCAGCGAGGAGAGCTGGCCCCACTGGCCGAGTGCCGCCAGCTCCCGCTGGAAGTCGCCGCGCCGGAGTGCGGCGATCCCCGAACCGAGCCAGCCGTCCAGCGCGAAGGACAGACCGAGCAGGACGATCCACACCACCAGCCAGCGCGGCCAGTCGCGATCGCTGGACTCGACCAGCCCGACGAGGGGCGGCCGGACCCGGTGGGCGATGGTTGCGGGAAGCTGGTGCTCTTCGGTACTCATGAAGCCCTCTGTGTTAGGCTTAGGGCGCGATCGCGGTGCCTCGCCTCCGATGAATCAGACCACGATACGGGCCGCATTGCAATGGCCCCCGGCAGCACGCCCTCCATGTCCACCCGACACCACGTCCATCCTCGACCCCGGTGGCTGCGCCTCCTCGAGCACCCCTGGATCGCGGCGGGGGTGCTGGCCCTGCTCGCGTGCTCGGTGCTCCTGCCGGGGCTCGAGACGATCCCGGTGGTCGACCGCGACGAAGCGAGGTTCGCCCAGGCCTCGAGGCAGATGCTCGAATCCGGGACCCTGGAGGGCTGGACGATCCCGCGGGTCGGTGAGCGCACCCGGCTGAGCAAGCCCCCGCTGGTCTACTGGCTGCAGGCCGGGGGGACCGGGCTGCTCACCTCCTGGGATGCGAGCCGGGATGCGATCTGGATGTACCGCATCCCCGGGGTGCTCTGCGCGATCGGGACCGTACTGGTGACCTGGCGGATCGGGGTCGCGATGTTCGGGGGGCTCACCGGATTCCTCGCGGGGTGCATGATCGCGGTCTGTCCGCTGCTGGTGTTCGACGCGCACATGGCGAGGGCGGACCAGCTGCTGGTCCTGCTCACCACCGCGGCCATGGGAATGCTGTTCCTCTGCTGGAAGCACACCCGCCGTACGGACCGCCGGCTGCCGATCCGGCTGACCTCGATGCTCTGGATCCTCGTCGGTCTCGGCGCGCTCGCGAAGGGGCCGATCACCCCCATGGTGGTGGTGCTCGGGGCCCTGAGCCTGGCGGCGTGGTCCGGCCGGTGGAAGTGGGTGCTCCGGCTGCGTCCGTTCACCGGGATCCTGGTCGCCCTCGCGGTCTTCCTGCCGTGGGTGCTGCTCGCCAGCCGCGCGGTGGGCTTCGGGACCCTGTGGGAGATCTTCTACGACGAGGTGGTGGTTCGCTCCTCGACCGGCCGTGAAAGCCACGGGGCCCCGCCCGGCTACCACCTCGTGCTGCTGACGGTGCTGCTCTGGCCGGGGTCCCTGCTCACCGGACTCGCCCTGGGACGATCGTGGCGGCGGGCCGGAAGGCCGGTGAGGCGCTACCCGGC
>PKCS01000057.1 GCA_002862305.1 Phycisphaerae bacterium
CCGGAGGAGTCGGAGGACGACCCGGGGATCCCCGCCGCCGCGCCGGGCGCCGCCGGCTAGGGACCGGTCGCTCCCGGGTCAGAAGGTGGTCAGGAGCCTGAGGGCGAACGAGAACACCGCGGAGCCCGAGGCCTGGGGATCCGAGGGTCGGAACACCTGGAAGTCGGGCGAGAGCTGCCAGCTGTGGGTGACCTGGCATCGGTAGTACGCCTCGAGCTGGAGGTTCTCCCGCCAGCCGGGGTAGTACTCGTCGGAGGGGTCGCTCCAGCCGATCGCGATCCCGAAGCCGTCGTTCTTGCGTCCGAAGCACTGCTCGATCGAGAGGCCCATCGTCCACTCCCGGCTGGCGGGCCCGATGCTCTCCGCGCTGTAGAGGTACTGCGACCAGAGGACGGTGTTCTCGCCGAACTGTTGCTGGGCCACCAGCGCGAGGGCGCTCCCGTTCACCCGGGTGCTCCGGTCGGTGGTGTCGGGGCCGGTGTTGCTGTTCATCAGGGAGACCGAGTACCGGCCCTGCAGCTTGTCCCGGCCGATCTCGAGCACGGTCCCGACCTCCCCCGCGCAGAAGTAGAGTCCCTGGTCCATGGAGGCGAAGGGTTGCGTCGGGTTGTTCACCGCGGAGTTGGCCATCCCGGTGACGTAGAACCCGTTGGTGGGGATCGCCTGCAGGGCGACCATCGGGAAGTACCCCCCGTAGCCGGCGGGGTAGTTGCCCCCGTCGAACGTCACGGAGAGGAACTGGCTGTCCTCGTCCCAGGCGAAGAGGTTCGACGCGATCACGTCGTTGGGGTTCGCCTTGCCCACGGTCAGGCAGAGGCTCTTGTCGAAGAACTGCTGCTGGAACTCCACCCGGTTGATCAGGAAGCTGGTGCCGCTGAACACGTCGTCGAGGGGGCTGAAGCTGCCCGAGGCGGCGCCCGGGGAGGGGGTGTCCAGGAGGTTGTTGTTCGCCCGCAGCAGCGCGGTGAAGATGCCGTTCCCGTGTCCCTCGAGGTCCCAGGCCCGGAAGCTGGGGGCCACGTCGAACCGGCTGAAGAAGGAGGTCTCCTGCTGGCTCCCGAAGCTCCGGGAGATGTTCTGGTAGACCAGGACGCTGGAGAGCCCGAGGCGGAAGTCGTTGGCGTACAGCTCGTCCATGACGTTGCGCACCGGGCGGAACACCAGCTCGAGGGGATCGAAGCCCAGGAGGGGATCCTCGCCGCTGCCGGTGACCGGCATCGGATGGGGGCGCATCAGGGTGAGGGGGTCGTCGAGCGGGGAGTGGGCGAGTTCGGGATGGGACCAGGAGGGCATCGGCGCCCAGTGGGCGGTCTGGGCGAAGGTCGCCAGCCGGATCCCGCCGGACTCCGGGGTGTTCGATTCCCAGCGATTGAAGTAGTTCTCCGGCCCGGAGGGAGTCTGGGCGTGGGCCAGGGACCCCCACGTCATCCAGCATCCGGCCACCACCACGACGAGGTTGGCACCACGGGCGTTCATCGGGCCCAATCATAGCGGTATACTCACGGACCGCCTCCAGGGCTCGACCTGCGACCACCCGGTCCCGGACCCTGCGAGGGTCCAACCGGGCACCCGCTGCGACGGGTCCCCGCCCACCCAGGAGTGAACCAATGGATGTCCTGCTCATCGTCTCGGTCTGCGCCTCCATGATCCAGTCGGACCCCGCCCTCGCCGGGTCCTCCGCCCCCGTGGCCCCGGTCGCCGCGGAGACCGACGACCGCCCCCTGATCCCCCGCGAACTGCTGTTCGGGAACCCCCAGCGCGCCGGCGTGCGGATCTCCCCGGACGGCTCGCACCTCTCCTACGTGGCCCCGCTCGACGGGGTCCTCAACGTCTGGGTGATGCCGATCGAGGGCGGGGACGCGAGGGCCGTGACCGCCTCCACCGATCGCCCGATCTCGAACTACCGGTGGGCGATCAACGGCGAGCAGATCCTCTACGTGACCGACACCGGCGGCGACGAGAACACCCACGTCTACGTGGTGGGACTCGACGGCGGCGAGGCGGTCGACCTCACCCCCGGCGACGAGGTCAAGGCCTCGATCGCGGCCCAGCACCGCGATCGGCCGGACGAGATCCTGGTCCAGAGCAACGCCCGCGATCCCAAGTTCTTCGACATGCTCCTGGTCGACACCCGGACCGGGGCCTCCAGCGTGAACTTCCTGAACGACGGTGGGTACGTGGGGATGGTCCCCGACGACGACTGGGTGGTCCGGTTGCGCGGCAGCATGACCCCCGATGGCGGCTCCGCCTACGAATACCTCGATCGACCGGACGGCGAGTGGACCGACTTCGAGACCATCGGCCCCGATGACAGCATGACCACCCAGCCGCTGGGCTTCTCCCGGGACGGCCGCACGATGTGGATGCTCGATTCGCGGGGCCGCGACACCAACGCCCTCTTCAGGTTCCCCGCCGGGGAGACCGATCCCTCGGCACGCACCCTGGTCTACGAGTCCGACGTCTCGGACATCGCGGATTCCATCACCAACCCCGAGACGCTGGAGCCGCAGGCCCTCGCGACCAACCGGCTCCGGCGCGAGTGGACGATCCTCGACGATTCGATCCGCCCCGACCTCGAGGCGCTGGGCGAGCTCAGCGACGGGGAGCTGGAGATCGTCTCCCGCACCCTCGACGATCGAACCTGGGTGGTCGCCTACCTCCACGACGACGGACCGGTGCGCTACTGGGTCTGGGATCGGGACCGGCAGTCCGGGCGCTACCTCTTCAGCCATCGTCCCGAACTCGAGGACGTCCAGCTCTCCAGCATGACCGCGGTCGAGATCCCGACCCGCGACGGACTCTCGATGCCCAGCTACCTGACGGTGCCGCACCACGCCTCGGGCGAGGCGCTCCCCATGGTGCTGCTGGTGCACGGCGGGCCCTGGGCCCGGGACAGCTGGGGCTACAACCCGTACCACCAGTGGCTGGCGGACCGGGGCTACGCGGTGCTCTCCGTCAACTTCCGCGGCTCGACCGGATTCGGCAAGGACTACCTCAACGCCGGCAATCGCGAGTGGTACGGCAAGATGCAGGACGACCTGGTCGATGCGGTCGACTGGGCGGTGAAGCGCGGGGTCGCGGATCCCGACCGGGTGGCGATCATGGGCGGGTCCTACGGCGGCTACGCCACGCTCGCCGGGCTCACCCGCGACCCGGACCTCTTCGCCTGCGGGGTGGACATCGTGGGCCCCTCGCACGTGGGCACCCTGCTGGAGACCATCCCCCCGTACTGGGAGCCGATCAAGGTCATGTTCGAGACCAAGGTGTGCCCGTTCGACGACACCGAGTTCATCGACCGGATCTCGCCGCTCACGCACGTCGACAACATCAGGAAACCGCTGCTGATCGGGCAGGGCGCGAACGACCCCCGGGTCAAGATCTCCGAGAGCGACCAGATCGTCGCGGCGATGGACGCCAAGGGCATCGCGGTCACCTACGTGGTCTTCCCCGACGAGGGGCACGGCTTCGCCCGACCGGAGAACGACAAGGCCTTCAACGCGATCACCGAGGAGTTCCTCGCACGGCACCTCGACGGTCGGTTCCAGCCGCTGGAGGGATCCCTCGCCCGGTCCACCGCGCAGCTGAGGCGGCTCGGCGGCCTGCACCTCGACGGTGCGGTCCAGTGGAGCGACGCCGAGGCCCCGGCCCCGGCCGGGGACCGACCGCGCTCGCAGGTGGCGAGCTTCGAGGAGCTCAGCCCCGAGCAGCAGGCGGTCTACAGCAAGGCGATCATCCAGATCGACGAGATCCTGGTCGCGATGAAGGCCCAGCAGGGCGCGGACTACGACGAGAGCAAGGTGCTCGGGTTCTTCCTGCAGCAGGTGGCCCAGCAGCGTGGACTCGTCCCCGATGAGGACCTGCCGTCCTACGACCTCCTGACCCAGACCCTCGAGGCCCGTCGCCTCAAGGCGGCCGAGGCGGAATGAGTCCCGGGGCTCGGTTCAGTCGACCAGCGTGGTGAGTTCCGACATCCCCGCGAAGGTCCCCCGGTCCCGCAGTCGGCCGAGCTCCCGTTCGAGCCTCCGGCGAAGCCGGGCGCCCGCCCCGCGCCGGACCACCCCCGGCATGGGATGGGATCGGTCGGGCGAAAGCAGCTCCCAGGGGTGGAAGAACAGGACCAGGCGTCCGTCGTGGGCGAGCGTCCGGTCCAGGCAGCGACGCAGCACCGGGCCGGGCAGGTGCCGGAACGCGAGCCAGAACAGGGGGATCCGCATCCCCGGGGTCGCGGAGACGGGGACCCTGAGCAACTCGCCCTCCCGCCGAGGGGTCCGGGGCAGGTGTCGGTTGTCGTAGCGTCCGGGGAGGCGCACGGGGTTCTCCGAGCTGTCGTAGCGGTACCCGGCCTCCGTCAGGGCCTCGACCCGGACCGGCTGCAGCCGGGGCATCCTGAATCCGGTCACGTCGGACCCCGTGATCGACTCCAGCCTTCGCCTCGATTCCGCGAGGTCCGGCTCCTCGACCCGGTCGTGCCGGACGCCGTGGGAGGCGATCTCGTGGGACTCGGACGCCGATCGCAGCAGGTCCGCGGCGTGCTCCCCGAACCGGCTGGTGGTGAAGAGCGTCGCGGTGATTCCCAGGCGATCCAGCAGGCCGAGCGCCTCCTCGAACCCGCGCCGGCCGATGGCCAGCTGGTCCGACAGCGGGAGGTCGGCTCCATACTCGTTGGGCAGGTCGAACTCCTCGACGTCGAAGCTCAGGTAGATCCGACCGCGGTCGCTCATTCCCGGCCGACTCGCTCGGGGGCCGGCGCGCGGACCCCACCGGGCTTGGGTTTGGGTTCGACGAGGGTCCGGTTCAGGCGTTCAGCCCTTTTTTTTTCCTCGAGGAGGCGGATCGCCTCCGGGGGCGCGGTGGTGCCCCGGTGCATCAGTCGCATCCGCACCAGCGAGGCGAGCATGCGAAGGGGATCCCGAAGCATGTTCACCCGCGACTTCTTGTAGGAGTGCCGGGCGGACACGTTGGCGGGGATCTCGCTGACCGACAGCCCGTACCGACGAGCGAGGAAGAGCAGTTCGGCGTCGAAGGCGAAGTCGTCGATCCGCTGGTGGGTGAACAGCAACCGGGCGGCCTCGCGCCGGAACCCCTTGAGCCCCGCCTGGGTGTCTCGGTAGGGGAGTCCGGTGATCGTCCGGGCCAGCAGGTTGAACCCGGCGCCGAAGAGTCGTCGTTCCAGGGTGATGTTGGTCTGGGGGCCGGTGGCGAGGGCCCGGGAGCCGATCGCCACGTCGGTGTCGCCCAGTGCCTTCTCGAGTTCCAGCAGGTGGTCCAGGGAATAGGCGAGGTCACCGTCGGTGAAGAGCACCACGGGCTCCTCCGCCTGGAGCACCGCGGTCCGGACCGCCCCCGCCTTCCCGCGGTTGGGGTCCAGGGCCAGGAGCTCGATGCGGGCGTTCATCCCGTCGCGGTCGAGGTGCTCGCGGATCAGTCGGGGGGTCTCGTCGCTGGAGCCGTCGTCGACGAAGAGGAAGCGCCAGTCGGGATGGCTCCGGGCGAAGTCCGTGACCTGCCCGAGCACCGACCCGATGAGCCAGGCCTCGTTGTGGACCGGTAGGATGACGGCGACCCGTGCCATGGCCTCACGATACCCAATCTGGGGTCATCATGCTGGGCCGGGGTCCAGGTGTCCGGCGCGCCGACCCACCACCCGCACCGCCAGGGGTGATCCTATCGGAGCCCCGCGGGCGTCGGTTCCGCCACCGGTCCCCATCGCTAGACTGTGTCCATGGACCAGTGGAACTTCCAGCCACCCACCCCGAGTTCGCTCGGCGACCACGACGTGCCCCTCGACGGGGACGAGCTGGTCGGTCGGCGGGTCGCGATCCTGGTGAGCGGGAGCATCGCCGCGTTCACCACGCCCTACCTCGCCCGCGCGCTGCGACGCCGCGGGGCGGTGGTGCAGGCGTTCTGCAGCGGGGAGGCGCTTCGCTACGTGAGCGAGGAGACCCTGGAGTGGGCGACCACCAACCCGGTGGTCACCCGGCTGGGTTCCGACGCCGAGCACCTCTCCGACGCCAACCCCTTCGACGTGTACCTGCTGGCCCCCGCCAGCTACAACACCATCGGGAAGCTCGCCCACGGGATCGCGGACACGGTGCTGACCGCCACCCTGGCGTCCGCCCTCGGCCGCATGGAACGCGGGGAGGCCTCGGTCCTGGTGGCCCCCGCGATGCACGGCTCCATGCACAATTCGATCCTGGTCGCGAACTGCCGGCACCTCGAGTCGATCGGGGTCCGGGTGATCCCGCCCCGGGACGACTACGGGAAGCACAACCTCCCCCGCGAGGCGGACCTCGTCGCGGAGGTGATCGCCGCCCGCCCCCGACCCGTCCGGTAAGCCCCCCCGACCGTGCGACCCGACGTCCGTGTCCGGCTTCCGCGCCGGTCTCCCGGCGCCGCTCAGGTCGTCGTGCGATGGGGCCGATGGTGATCGGTGGAGACCGCGACCATGCACCATGCCTCCTTCGCAGCCCGCGGGTTCGTCCTGGTGGTGATGGGTGTCCTCGCCCGCGGGGCGATGACCGATCCGCCGATCCCGACCCCGGAGTCCGGACCCTGCGACCTGCTGATCGAGGTGGTCGCCCGGGGAGCGACCCCGCTCTCGTTCCGGACGAACGGCGAACGAATCCGGGGCGATGGTCGGATCCGCCACGTGGGCTCGCTCGGACCCGGGCCGACGACGGGACGGGGGATCCGCTGGACCGCGTTGTCCGACCCCAATCCCAGCGGCGGGGCCACCCTCGAGGTCCGACTCGAGGTCCAGGGTCCCTTCGAGGGGACGGTACGCCTCGAGATGCCGGTGGATCCCTACGTCAGGGGACCGGTGGCGCTCCAGTGCGACGGTTCGCTCCGGGGGCGGACCGACCGGGCCGGGGTGGTGGTCTCGGTGCCCCGGGGGGAGCAGGCGCTCACGCTGCTGGTCGACGGTCGGGTACGGGGTCGCTTCGGGGCGGGGCCCCTGCTGGTCGCTCGCGCGGCCCCCGGTGCCGCCCCGCCTCGCAGCTGGTCGATCGGTTCCCCCGCGGATCCACGCGAGCCGCTGCTCGTTCCCGAGTGCCTGCACCACCTCGCGTGGCGGGCGTGTGGACGGGTCGAACCCGGTGCCACCGGGGTCTTCACCGGGCGCCTCCGGATGCTGGGGGACCCGTCGGACTTCGTCCACCGTGCCCGGACGGTGGAACGCGACCCGGGACTCGTCCCCCGAAGCGAGGAGCGGGTCTCGATCACCGTCACCGGCCGGGGGAATCGAGCGCGTGGCGGCGCCCGCCCCAACAAGCCCGCGGCGGTGGTGCGGGGGATCCCTCCCGGTCCGGAGGAGCCGGGGACCGGGTCAGCGATCGTGGAGTGAGCCGGTCCGGTTGTTGCGGGTGATGCTCTCGAGGAAGACCGGGCAGGCCTCGTAGGTGCAGGTGGCCGCCATCCAGCCCCAGGGACGGAAGCG
>PKCS01000072.1 GCA_002862305.1 Phycisphaerae bacterium
GGAGAGCCGCCTCTCCAACATGCTGATGCACTCCGTGGACCGGGTGGGCGGCACCTCGACCGTGGCCGAGATCCTCAACCTCTGCGACCGGCAGACCGAGCGCTCGATCATGGAGGGCATGGAGTCCGACCATCCCGACCTCGCGGAGGAGGTCCGGCGACTGATGTTCGTCTTCGAGGACATCCTCCTGGTCGATGACAAGGGGATCCAGGCGGTGCTCAAGGAGGTCGACAACGACGAACTCTGCCTCGCCCTCAAGACGGGCAGCGAGCAGCTCCAGGCCAAGATCTTCACCAACATGTCCGCGCGGGCCGCCGAGGTGATCCGGGAGGACATGGAGTTCATGGGCCCGGTCCGACTCAGCGACGTGGAGGCCGCCCAGCAGAGGATCGTCGACATCGTCCGCCGCCTCGAGGACGCCGGGGACATCGTGATCACCGGACGAGGCGGCACCCAGGACGTCGTCGTCTAGCCAGAAGCCAGGTCCCGCATCGAGCCGCCCATGCCCCTGATCCGCAACAAGAATGCCGCGCACGTCACCCACCAGGCGGTGGCCCTCGAGCTCGAGAACGTTCGTTCCCGGGCGGAGTCGCTGCTCGACTCCTCGCGCGCGGAGGCCGAGTCGATCATCGCGGAGGCCCGCGCCCTGGCGGCCGCCGAGTCCGCTCGAATCCGGGAGGAGGCGCGGGAAGAGGGCTATCGCAGCGGGCTGGCGGACGGACTGGCGGAAGGTCGGCAGACTGGTCGCGAGCAGGCCATCGCGGAGGCGAAGGAGCCCTACCAGGCGGTGTTCTCGAAGCTCGCCCCCGCCTGGCTGGAACAGTTCGAGCAGTTCGGCCAGGAGCGCGAACGACTGTTCGAGGAGGCACGCCGCGACCTGGTCGGGTTCGCGCTGGAGCTCGCGGAATCGATCGTACGTCGCACGATCGAGTGCGACCCCGAGGTCTGCGTCGGCCAGCTGGAGGAGGCAATCCGGTTGCTGGGGCGACCCACCCGCATGGAGGTCCGCATCCATCCCGAGGACCGGGAGGCGATCGAGCGGGCCCTGCCGGGACTCCTTGCCGGATTCGCCTCCACGCCCGACCTCGAGCTCACCGAGCAGGCCTCGGTCGGCCGAGGGGGGTGCGTCGTCACCACCCCCGAGGGCGCGGTCGACTCGGGTATCGACGTGCAACTCGACCGCGTGATGCGGGCATTGCTTCCCGGAGCCGGGACATGACCCTGTTCGCCCCGGCTCGCGAGACCCTCCGTGAACTCCAGCCCCGCCGTGTCTCGGGGCGGATCTCCAGCGTGCGGGGACTCACCGTCCTGGTGGAGCAGCTGCGGGTTCCGGTCGGTTCGATCGTGCGGGTGGACACCGTGGCGGCACGCGACCGCGCGCTTCGTGGGGAGGTGGTGGGCTTCCTGGGTGATGCGGCGATCGTGATGCTCTACGACGACGCGGGGGGGATCGCCCCCGGGGATTCCTGCGTCGCGGAGCGGAACAGCGCCTCGGTCCACGTGGGGGAGGGACTGCTGGGACGGGTGGTGGACGGTCTCGGCCGGCCCCTGGACGGCCGGGGGCTCCCCGCCGCGATGACCCCGCGTCCCCTGCACCCCACTCGACTGTGCCCGCTGCAACGGGACTCGATCTCCAGTCCGATCTCGACCGGGATCCGGGTGATCGACGGCCTGCACACCATCGGTCGCGGCCAGCGGCTCGGGGTGTTCTCCGGTCCCGGCGTCGGCAAGAGCACCCTGATCGGATCGATCGCCCGCAACACCAGCGCGGAGGTGAACGTGATCGCCCTGGTCGGCGAGCGTGGTCGGGAGGTCACCGACTTCCTCCACGAGACCCTCGGCCCGGACGGGCTGGCCCGCTCGGTGGTGGTGGTGGCCACCGGTGACGAGAGCCCGCTGCTCCGGGTCCGCGCGTGCTACTACGCGATGGCCGTCGCCGAGCACTTCCGCGACCGGGGGCTCGACGTCCTGCTGACCCTGGACTCGCTCACCCGGTTCGCCCACGCCCAGCGGCAGATCGGGCTCGCGGTCGGCGAGCAGCCCGCCACCAAGGGATTCACCCCGAGCGTCTTCGCGATGCTCCCCCGGATCCTGGAGCGGGCCGGGGGGCTGCGCGACGGGGGGTCGATCACCGGGATCTACACCGTGCTGGTGGAGGGTGACGAACTCACCGACCCGGTGGCGGACGCCGCCAAGGGCGTGCTCGACGGGCACCTGGTGCTCAGCCGCAGCCTCGCCCAGAAGGGCCAGTACCCCGCGGTGGACCCCCTGGCCTCGATCTCCCGGGCGAGCGACCGCCTGGTCGACGAGCACGTACTGGCCGCCCGCCGCTCGCTGATGCAGCTGCTGGCCGCGCTCGACGAGGCCGAGGAGCTGGTGACCATCGGTGCCTACGTGGCGGGCAGCAACCCCGAGGTCGACATCGCCCTCGCGCTGAAGGGCGAGCTCACCGGCTTCCTCAAGCAGCCCGCGGCCGACGCCTACGAGTTCCCCCGCACCTGTCGACTCCTGCTCGAGATGCACGGCCTGATCGAGGGCATGCGCCAGCAGCTGTCCAGGCCGGCACCCGGCAACGGGGTCGCCCTCTGATGGCCACCTTCCGTTTCAAGCTCCAGCCGCTGCTCGACCTTCGCACCCGCGAGGAGGACGCCTGTCGCACCACCTACCGAACCCTGGTGGGGGAGCGTTCGCGGATCGAGCATCGGCTGCTCGAGCACCAACGGGTGATCCGGGAGGGGCGCCACGCCATGCGCTCCGGCATGCTGGGGGCGGTGGATACCAACGCCCTGCGCCTCCACTCCCACGCCGCCCTCGGGCTCATGCGGGAGGCCCAGTCGGCGGCCATCGCCCTCGCGGGCCTGGCCCGACGGATCGACGCCGCCCGCGGGGCGCTGGACGTCGCCCGGGGACGTCGCAAGGCGGTGGAATCGCTCCGGGAACGTCGCCACCGGGAATGGAAGTTGCTGCAGGAACGACGCGAGGTCGCCGCCCAGGATGAACTGGCCACGATCGCCGCCTTTCGAAGGGAACGAGACTCATGAACAGGCTCTGGAACCTCTGCGCCTTCCTCGCGCTGGCCAACCTCGCGGTCCTCGCCGGGATCGTGGCCTGGTTGTTCACCTCCGGCCGGGTGGACTCCGCACGCATCGAGCAGCTCCAGGCCCTCTTCGCCCTGCCGGTCGAGCTCGAGCAGGCACGGCTCGACGCCGAGGAGGCCGCGCGCCAGCAGGAGCTCGAGACCTCCCTCGAGGAGCAATCACTGGTGGCCCTGCCGGCCAGCAGCCGATGGCCGATCGACTCCCTGACCAAGATCCGACTCGAACGAGAACGGATGGAACGTCGCTTCCGGGACCAGCTGCAGCGGGACAGCAACGAGGTCCTCGCCGCGGAACAGCGCCTCCAGTCCGAGCGAGCGGCGTTCGAGCTGGAGAAGGCCGAGTTCCTGAGGAAGCAGGCGGAGGAGGCGGCACTCCGCGAGGATGCCGACTTCAAGCAGGCGGTCAAGGACCTCGAATCGATGACCGCCAAGGGCGCCAAGAACCTCATCGTCGAGACCTACGGTGCCGACCCCGGCGGCGAGGTGCTGGTCCTCCGCTGGATGCGCGCGATGAGGCAGGGAACCCGTTCCGCGATCATCGCCTCGATGAAGTCCGAGGACGAGCTCAAACTGGCCTCCTCTTTGCTCCGGTCCCTGGCAGAGCCACCCGCCACCGGCGGTGCGGCCCCGGAGACCCCCGATGCGACTTCAGTCACCAGCGCCGACCCTTCCTGACCTCCTCCGCCCCCAGGCGGGCGGCATCGGGTCCCCTGCACTCGGGCTGGCGGGGCGCAAGGACGGTCCCCACGACGCCGACAAGGACTTTTCCCGTCACTTCGAGCCGGATGGCGGCCTCGAACCGAGCGTCTCCACCGGGAACGAAGGGGCCGACCGCCTCGTCGAGGCAGCGAGCTCCGCGCCCGAGGAGGTCCCCGAGGACACCCCGGGTCAGGGGGGTGCAGTTTCTGCCGATGACTCGCAGGATCTGCCCCGACCGACGGACGACGCGCGCCCCGAGGACGGGCGTGATCGAACTGAAACCGCACCCGGGGCTGGTCCGGAGGACGCGCGAACCCCCGATTCGCCGGAGGTCCCCGGGAGCCTCCCCCGAGCGGTTCCCGTGGTCGGCCTGCCCGATGTCCCCGATACGACCGTTGCCCGGACCGGTCCGCGCGGCGACCGCCCCGCCCTCCTCGAGGCGGCGGCCGGCGTGCCTGGCTCGACCGGATCGCCTCGTCCCGTCGCGGAAGGACCAGCACCGACCCTCCCCTCGACGATGGCCGGTGTCCTGAACAGTGCCCTGCGACCCACCGTCGACGTCCCCGGCGACACCGCGTCTCGACCAACGAACGCGGCCGGCTCCGGGACCGACGCCCCCGACGACCTTCGTGCCCGACTGCGTCCCGTCTCGATCGACCCGCGGGTCGCGGAGTCGATCCGGGCGGCTGCATCGCGCGGCCCCGAGGCCACCAGCCCACCCACTCCGCCATCCGGGGAGGTCCCCGTGGATCAGGAACGGCCCGATGGGGCTCGACCCCGTGGCGCGGCGACGAGTGATCCCTCGCGGTCGGGTGCCCTGGCTCGCCTGCTCGAGTCGCATGCCGCCGAGGTGGAGCCGGCCCGCCGCTCCGGGGCGACGGACCCGGCGGTCGGTCGTGCCCGAGAGGTCCAGCAGTCGATCACTCGTGGCGAGGCCGCCCCCGTCCCGGGGCGTTCGCTGCCCACGGCCGCCCCGGCCCCCTCGGCCAGCTCGGCGCCCATCGGCACCGCGGTGCCTGCCGAGGGTCGGAGCCTGGTGCTCGGGGAGGTGCTCGCGCGCACCGCCTCCGAGTCACGGATCTCCGAGCAGGCCACCCAGGCGACCGCACGCGGGCTCGGTGCGCTGGCCTCGCAGAAGGGGGGGGCGCTCAACCTCCGGCTCAATCCCTCCAGCCTCGGCGAGGTGACGATCCGCATGAGCGTGGTCGAGGGCGTGGTCCGGGCGGACCTGGTCACGACCAGCAGCACCGCGCGTGCGATGCTCGAGGGTGGACTCGACGTGTTGCGTGGCGCGATGGAGTCCCGGGGCCTGACCGTCGACCGACTGGTCGTCCACACGACCCACGCCGCAGGCGAGCAGTCGGGAGCCAGGCCCGATCAGCAGGGGGCCTCCAGCCAGGGCGGGGCGCGCGAACAAGGTGGGGAAGGCAGCCGACAGGATGCCGCGGGACGCGAGAGTCGCGGTCGCGGTGAACAGGGCCGGGACGATTCCGGCCGGGAACCCAGGAGTCATTCAGGTGATCGCACGAGCTTCGTGCACGTCATGGACGAGGAGTCAACATGAGCAGTATTCAGGCGGCCGCAGGGGTCCAGACCGGTGGAGTGGGTGGAAGCAGCGGATTCAGTTCCATGGATTCCGAGGAGTTCGTGAAGATCATCTTCACCGAACTGCAGAACCAGGATCCCTTCCAGCCCAACGACAGTTCCGCGCTGCTCGAGCAGCTGAACTCCATCCGCTCGATCGAGAGCGACATGGCGTTGACCGACCAGCTGAGGGACATCGTGTTCCAGAACCAGCTCTCCGGTGCGGGCAACCTGATCGGTCGCTACGTGCAGGGGATGACCGGCGACGGGAACCGGGTGGACGGGAAGGTGATCTCGGTGATCAGGCAGGGTGACGCGATCGGGGTCGAGCTCGACACCGGCTGGATCATCGAGGTCGACCAGGTCGAGCTGATCGTCGACGAGGCGATGTTCGAGCCGCCCTCCAGCGGGCAGCCCGGCGGACTCGGGGTCGGCGACCTCGACGGCAACGGGGTGATCGACGGGACGGACCTCACCCTCCTGCTCGGGCAGTGGGACCAGGAGGACCAGGCCGGAGGGCCCTCGGGTGACGGTGACGGGGATGCCGGCGGCGATGACGCCGAACCCGGCGAGGGAGCCGGGGAACCGGACGGGGGATGACCGCGTCCGGTCGGGGATCGATCCGTGAGCATTGACGCCGACCACCTGCTGAAACGACTTCGTCCCGCCGCCCCGGTGAGCCCCCCGGCCCGGGCCGGGACGCGATCGACGACCGGCACCGAGGGGGCCTTCGCCCGACTCATCCGCCTGGCGGAGTCCGATGGGCTGGAGTCCGGCCGCCCGATGACCGGGGCCGGCCTCGAGGAGCTCGATCCCGACCAGCAGCGACGGATCGCACGCGCCTGCGACTCGCTGGAGGCGGCCGGACATCGCGACGGTCTGGTGCTGCTTGCGGGGCGGGCCTTCGTGGTGGCCACCGCGGAACGGACCATCCAGCGCGAACTGGGCTCGGGGGATCTCGGCGAGGTCCACGCCCTCGGGGGCATCGTGATGGTCGAGCCGCCGGACCTCAATCACGATCCCTCGGCCCCGGTGGAGGCGCGGGTTCCGCGCCTCCCGGCAAATACTGCCCTGCATCCCGCGCTGCACCCCGGCGGATTCGCCCGCCGAGAGGCCCCCTGAGCACCCTGGAGGGGGCCGGGGGCTGGCACGGCGCTTGCAGGGGTTCCCCTGAACCAGGTGTACCAACGGAAGGAACCATCATGGCGTCCACAACAGCTCTCTTCACCGGTCTCTCGGGTCTCCTGTCGAACTCACGACGTCTCGACGTGATCGGTAACAACATCGCGAATGTCAACACCACGGCCTTCAAGAGCAACCGCATGGCGTTCGCTCCGACCTTCAGCCGGAACTTCTCGCTGGGCACCGCCCCGGGAAGCTCCACCGGGGGATCGAACCCCGGCCAGGTCGGGCTGGGCGTGAGCGTCTCCGGCACCCAGCGCAACTTCGCCAACGGCGCGATCGGCGCCACCGGGGTGAACACCGACATGGCCATCGAGGGTGCGGGCTTCTTCATC
>PKCS01000032.1 GCA_002862305.1 Phycisphaerae bacterium
CAGGACGTCGACCACGTTCGCGAGCGCCCGGACCACCCGGGCGCGGAAGCGCTCGAGGCAGGCGGCCGCCCGGGGGTCGCGCCCCGCGAGCTCCGCGATCGCGCGAAGCGCGTGGTGGCTCCCGACCTCCGCCGCGTACTCGCGTTCGATCGCGGGACCGCAGAGGTACTGTTCGAGGCAGTCCTCGAGCCCGCAGTAGCACGGCCGGGGCGTCCAGCCGGCACCGTCGCGACGTGGCAGGGTGGTGTGCCCCCACTCCCCGGCGACCAGGTTCCGCCCCGCCCAGACCGTCCGGTCCAGGACCACCCCCCCGCCGCAGCCGGTGCCGAGGATCACCCCGAACACCACCCGGCCGTCGGCCCCCGCACCGTCGACCGCCTCGCTCAGGGCGAAGCAGTTGGCGTCGTTGGCGGCCGCGATCGGCTGGTCGACCAGCCTCGCGAGGTCGCCCACCAGGTCCTCGCCGTTGAGGCAGGTGGAGTTCGCGTTCCGGTGCCGACCGGTGACCGGGGAGACCGACCCCGGATGGCCGAGTCCGATCGAGGGGCGTTCCGCGCCCGGCACCTGCTCGCGGGCCATCGACACCAGGCGGCCGAGCACCTCGAGGGTGCCGCGGTAGTCGCCCTGCGGGGTCGGCTCGCGATGACGCCAGCGCTCCGCGCCGGACTCGTCGAGCAGGATCGCCTCCACCTTGGTGCCCCCGAGGTCGATGCCGATGCGGTGGCTCATGCGTCCTCGCCCCCGATGATCACCCGGTCGACCACGCCGGCGGCGGCGCTGAAGACCAGCGCGGCCGCGAGCGCCTCGTCCTCCACCCCGGCGAGGGACGGATGGGCGTGGTCCACGAGGACGAGGTCCGCGTGGGCGCCGACCTCCAGGCGACCGGCCTCGAGGCCGAGCGCGCCCGCACCGCCCTCGGTGCCGATCCGCAGCAGCTCCGGCCCGGTGTCGCCGTCCGGGTCGACGATCACCCCCCGCTTCCGGCGGGCGACCCGCTGGACGTACTCCAGCCAGCGGAGCTCCTCGAGCAGGTCGGTGCGGGAGTTGAGGTCGGTCCCGACCGAGAGCGGGATCCCGCACTCGCGCATCGTCGGCAGGTCCGCGATCCCGTCCCCGAGGTTCCCCTCGGTGACCGGGCAGAGGCAGACCCGGCCGCCCGCGGCGGCGTAGTCGCGCAGGTCCTCCGGTCGGCTGTGGGTGCAGTGCACCGCGACCACGTTGGGGGCCACCACCCCGTGGTCGAGCAGCAGCCGCATCGGGGTGCAGCCGTGGGCGGCCTGGCAGGACTCGATCTCCCCGAGGACCTCCTCCACGTGGATGTGGAAGGGGAGCCCGCGCTCGAGGGAGGCCCGGTGCAGCCGCACGATGTCCTCGATCGCCACCGCCCGCACGCTGTGGGCGACCACCCCCACCGACTGCAGCGGCCCGTCGAGCCGGGCCTGGACGGCGTCCAGCCGCCGGAGGTAGTCGTCGACCGAGACGGTGTCGAACCGGTGCTGCGCGCCGACCAGCGGACGGCCGATGTCGCTGGTCTGGTAGCAGGTGACGAGCTTGACCAGCCGGATCCCCGCGTCCTCGGCGGCCAGCACCACCGCGTCGTCGAGCCGATGGTCGCCGGCATCGTCGTGGCGGACGTAGTGGAACTCCCCCACCGCGGTCACCCCGTGGGCGACCATCTCCGAGAAGGACGCGAGGCTCAGTTCGTGGCAGCGGTCCGCATCCAGCGACTCGACGAGGTCGTACATCGCGTCCCGCCAGCTCCAGAAGGACCCGCGGACCCGGCCGAAGCGTTCCGCCCGCCCCCGCAGCGCGAACTGGAAGGCGTGCGAGTGGGCGTCGACCAGCCCCGGGACCAGCGCCCCCGCGAGGCGCTCGGGGTCCCCCGGGAGCTCCTCGGGGGACCCGACCGCGGCGATGCGGCCGTCGTCGCCGATGCGCAGGCGCCGCCCGCGTTGGAAGCGGTCGCCGTCCCACAGCAGGGTCGGTTCGAGGAGTCTGGGCATGCGGCAATGGTACCATCGGGGACGGAGGCACCCCCCATGACGACCCGGAGCAAGACGACGTCCCGCACCCGCCAGCGCACCACGAAGCGCCGCACCCGATCCATCACCCCCGAGGACCTGCTGAAGGTGGTCCGGGTGGGTGATCCGAGGCTCTCCGGGGACGGGCGACGGGTGCTCTTCCACGTGCGGAGCGTCGGGGAGCGCAACGACCAGCCCACCGAGCTGTGGACCGCGGAGACCGGGCGGGACCGGGTCCGCCGACTGACCGCGGGGCCGCGGGACCGACAGGGCCGGTTCGCCGCGGACGACTCGGCGGTCTTCTTCATCCGCGCCACCGAGGCGACCGAGCCGCAGCTCGCGGTGGTCCCCCTCGACGGCGGGGAGGCGGAGGTCCTGACCGACCTGCCCGCGGGGTCGATCGGCGGCCTCGAACCGAGTGCCTGCGGTCGGTGGGTCGCGTTCACCTGGCGGGCCACCGATCCGGAGCGCACCCCCGCCGCCGTCGAGGCGCGCAAGGCGAGCGGCGCCTCGGAACCCCCGCTCGCGATCGAGCATCCGTGGTACCGGCTCGACGGTGACGGCTACTTCGGGAACCAGCGCTGGTCGCTGCGGGTGCTCGACCTCCGCGACGGGTCGGTGCGAGTCCTCGACGACGCCGACCAGGGCGGGGGCCACGAGTTCACCTTCCATCCGGACGGCACCACGATCGCCTACACCACGAATCGATCGAAGCGGGCGTACCTCGAGCCGGAGGCCCAGCAGGTCCGCCTGGTGGAGGTCGCCACCGGGCGGTCGCGCAAGGTCGACTGGCTGCCCCGCGGCCCCAAGACCGGCCTGCGCTTCAGCCCCGACGGCTCGCACCTCGCCTACGGCGGCCGGGTCGGCACCGACGACGCCTACTCGACGGACAACCTCGAACTCTTCGTCGCGGACCTCGAGCAACGCACCGCCCGGAGCCTCAGCGACCACACCGACTACTGCCTCCAGGCCTACATCCTCGGGGACTGCGGGGAGTCTGGATTCGACGCCCAGATCGAGTGGAGCGCGGACGGCAGGCGCGTCCTGGCCCGGATCGGCTGGCACGGGGAGGGCAGGCTCGTCTCCTTCCCCATCGGACGAGGACCAACCCGCACCTTGATCGAGGGACACGCCGAGAACGTCTTCGGCAACCTCGACGCGAAGGGACGACGGATCTGCCTCGTCCACGGGACGGCCACCGTGCTGCCGGAGGTCCATGTCGCCGAGGTCCGCGCACGAGGACCACTCGAATTGCGACGACTGACGAACTTCAACGGCCCCCTCCTCAAGGAACTCACCCTCTCGAAGCCGACCAGCCACTGGGTCACCGCCCCCGACGGCACCAAGGTCCAGACCTGGGTGATGCGACCGCCGGGCGCGAAGGCCGGGAGCAGGACCCCGGCGATGCTGCAGGTCCACGGCGGCCCGCACGGGCTCTACGGCTGGGCGTTCTTCCACGAGTTCCAGGTGCTCGCGGCCCGGGGCTGGACGGTGGTCTACTCGAACCCCCGCGGGAGCAAGGGCTACGGCCGCGACTTCTGCAGTGCGATCCGCGGGTCCTGGGGCCGGGACGACTGGCTCGACGTGCAGGCGGTCACGACGTTCATGCAGGCCCACAAGGGAATCAAGCGCTCGCGGATCGGCATCATGGGCGGCAGCTACGGCGGCTACATGACCAACTGGGCGATCGGGCATTCCCGGGACTACCGGGTGGCGATCACCGACCGCTGCGTGAGCAACCTGATCAGCATGTTCGGCTCGAGCGACTTCCTCTGGCCACCGGACCGCTACTGGCCGGGCGCACCGTTCGACCGCCCGGAGGAACTCTGGGAGGCCTCGCCGGTCAAGCACCTGAAGGGGGTGAAGACCCCCACCCTGATCATCCACTCCGAGGGCGACCTCCGCTGCAACATCGAGCAGTCCGAGCAGGTCCACGCCGCGCTCGCGGTGCAGAAGGTCCCCTGCCGGTTTGTCCGCTACCCGCGCAGCACCAGCCACGGGATGAGCCGGTCCGGCCCCCCGGACCTCAGGCTGCATCGGCTGGAGGAGATCACCGACTGGCTGGCGCGGTACCTCTAGGGGCCGGGGGCCGGGGGCCGGGGTCCGGGAGGCACGATCGTGGAACGCCCCGTACCGGCCTCGCCCCCGGGCGATCGCCCGGGGGCGAGTCCACGGGGAGGCTTTTTCGAAAGCGTTCGATGCGCGGTGAATCCCCTCGAATCCAGCACGTGCATTTGGTAGGGTCGCGGTTCCCCGATGCCGGGACCGCCTCCCACCAGACGAGAACATGATCCGAGAAAGAAAGCAGGACCCCAATGGGCCATACCGCCATGCGCCAGCGTCTTCATCGAATGCCCGCCCTCGCGGCGCTTCTTGCCACCACCCTCGCGGCGCCGTCCATCGCCCACGCCCAAGAAGGCGGTACCCCCAACTGCTGGGGAAACAATACAGACGGACAGTGCACCATCCCCTTGGACATCGACTACGTCGCGAACCCAGTGATCTCGGTCGCCGGTGGCGACTACCACAGCGTCGCGCTCCTCGCGGACGGCTCGGTCGCGTGCTGGGGAAACAACGTGTACGGCCAACTCGACGTTCCCACCGACGTCGGGACGTCGATCAACCCCGTCACCAGCATTGCTGCCGGGAGTACCCACTCCGTCGCGATCCTCGCAGGTGGATCGGTCGCCTGCTGGGGGGAGAACGAAGACGGCCGGTGCGACGTCCCAGCTGGTATCGGTACCTCCGAGAAGCGCGTGACCGCGGTCGCTGCGGGCTACTACCATACCGTCGCGCTCCTCGCGGACGGCTCGGTCGCGTGCTGGGGCGGAAACGGCAGTGGCCAGTGCAACGTCCCGGCTGGTATCGGGACGCCCGAAAACCCGGTCACTGGCATCGCCGCGGGCCAGAGCCATACCGCCGTCAGCCTCGCGGACGGATCGATCGCCTGTTGGGGATGGAACGGATACGGGCAGTGCACGGTCCCGAGCGACCTCGGCACCCCGGAGAACCCCGCCACCAGCATTGCCGCGGGCTGGAATCATACCGTCGTCAGCCTCGCGGACGGGTCGGTCGCCTGCTGGGGATGGAACAACTGGGGGCAGAGCACGGTCCCGAGCGACCTCGGCACCCTGGAGAACCCCGCCACCAGCGTTGCCGCGGGCCGGGGCCACACGGTGGTGTTGCTCGCGGACGGCTCGGTCGCCTGCTGGGGATGGAACAACAGGGGGCAGAGCACGGTCCCGAACGGCGTCGGCACCCTCGAGAATCCCGTCTACGGCATCGCTGCGGGCAGAGAATTCACCATTGCAATCCAGTTTTGCTTCATCCAACTCGATGATGACAGTGACGGGATACCGAATTGCCTGGACCCCTGTCCTGAGATCGGTTCAGACGGCCAAGGGGTGTGGGACCTCAACTGCAACGGCCAGTACGACGCCGAGGACGTACAGCTCGCCTCGGCGGAGCTCGGCATCGTGGAGGGCGATCTCAACGGCGATGGTGTCCGGGATGCGAATGATGCACGACTCCTCATGCAGGAGTTCGGCATCATCGAAGCCGGCAGCTGCCCCGCCGACACCAACGCCGACGGTCTGGTCGACGGCCAGGATCTCGCGGCGGTGCTCGCCAACTGGGGGTTGCCTTGTGGAACAGATGGTGACGGCGGCAACGACGGCGACGGCGACGGCGGCGACGGCGACGACGGCGGCGACGGCGGCGACGGCGACGACAGCGACGACGGCGACGGCGACGACGGCGACGGCGACGGCGGCGGCAGCGGTGATGCCTGCGACGGCGCTTGGGGCGTCGGCGAGAACGATTCCGACGGGGATGGCATACTGGATTGCTTCGACGGCTGCCCGTTCAACCCCGACAAGGCCGACCCCGGTCAATGCGGTTGCGGGATTGCCGAGACCGATTCCGATGGTGACGGCGTATCCGACTGCATCGACGCCTGTCCGGACACCGACGACCTCCTTGACACCGATCAGGATGGCACGCCCGACTGCCTCGACGGCTGCCCCGAGGACCCGAACACGAGTACACCTGGTGTGTGTGGTTGCGGCGTAGACGACAGCGATGCGGATGGGGACGGGCTACCGGATTGCTTGTTTGGAAAAGACAACAACTGCCCCGCTGGCCAGATCCCCGACTGCGACGGATCCGGCGAGTGCGGATCCGCAAACTGGCTTGGCGACGGCTTTTGCGACGGCACCTTGCAGGACTATGATCTCGACTTCTGCTGCTACGCGTTCGATGGCGGCGACTGCGATCCATTTGGCGAATGCTTCGGCGAATCCTGATCCCGGTTCGACGCACACTCCAGACCAACTCCATCCACCACCCCGTGCCTCGGCGCGGGGTGGTGTCGTTCCGGGGCTGGCCGGGGAGCTACTCCCTGAGGACGCGAGGACCGCGCTTCAGTCCCGCGTCGTGCCGGCCGGCCGGGTCGCTTGGACCTCGACCACCTGGAAGCGGATCCGTTCGTAGGGATCCTCCTCGCCGCACTCGTAGAGGCAACCGACCGACCCGGGGGCGAGCGGGACGAGGGACGAGTAGGCGGCGGGCCCTGCGTGCAACCGCACCCCCTTCGACCACTCGCGACCACCGTCGTCGCTGGTGCGCACCGTCATCGCGGTCCGGGACGAACTGCTGGCGGGGTTCGAGAAGACCAGTC
>PKCS01000020.1 GCA_002862305.1 Phycisphaerae bacterium
GATCCCAGGACCCACTCACCACCTCGATATCCCGACTGGAGAACGCCATGAACCACGCCGCAACCACCGGAGCCCTGGTGCTCGTAGGTGCCGGACTCTTCACCAACGCCTTCCTCGCCACCCCCTCCACGATGCAGGTGGTGGCGTCCCCTCAGCAAGGACTGGCCGATGACCGCCGGTTCCTCGACGGCCCCCGGGGCATGCTGCGTCGCGGTGATTTCGAGGAGCCCTGCTACCCGGAGAACGCCCCCGTCGACTGGGCGGTCTTCGAACCGGTGATTCGCCCCCTGACGCTGGTCCGCGGCGGGGAGTTCCTCGAGTGCTTCGACATCGGGGACGATTCCCTGCTCGACCTCGATGGCGACGGCCAGCTGGAGCTGCTCACCGAGGACGGCGCCGGGTTCACCTGGGACAGCTACAACGGCGAGCAGGTCACGCCCTTCACGTCGATCCGCCGGGACGGCGGGGGGCTCGCACTCGACGTCGTCCTGAACTTCAGCCCCGACCTTTCCTACTGGCTCGGCCTGATCGGGTCCCCGCCGCTTCCCTCGGACGGTCGCCTGGAAGCCGAGAGCCAGGGGTTCATCGACGTCGACGGCGACGGGATGCTCGACCTGATCATGAAGGTCTCGCTCCAGGACTACTTCGACGACGGCCCGGGCACGAGCGGCTACTTCTGGTACCGCAACGCCCTCGAGCCCGTGGGTCGGTCGTGCACCAGCGACCTGACCAACGACGGCCGGGTGAACGGCGCCGACCTGAGCTTCCTCCTCTCGGACTGGACCGGCTGAGCGGGTACGACCCACGGCCTTTCCCGGGCCCGGACCGATTGGTCCGGGCCATCCGTTCGAACATGATCGACGGACAACCGGCTCCCTTGGTTCATCGGTACCAGCAGCCGGACTGGACATCGCTAGAGCCAGACCGGCTCCGGTTGACGGTGGTCGACCTCGACCCATCGCCTATACTCATTCCCGCTCCAGGTCACGCGGTCATGCGAATCGGAGATGAATCATGGCGTGGTTGATCGGAATCATCGTTCTCCTGGCAATGGGAACCATGGCTTGCTTCACGGTGTACTTCGCGTCCAGGTCGAGATCGGCCGAGGCTGAAGCAAGGGAAGCACTTCGCCTCGAATACGAGACCAGGGAACGACTCAGCCCACTCAAGAAGTACCTTCCAATCAGGGACGTCGAGCAGGCGCAGCGGTCCCTGATAGACGAGGCAAAGCGTGTCCAGGATACCATCCGGACGCGTACACAGCAGATACAGGCGCAGGGCAGGCAGATCGAGGAGTATGTCTCCGCCTTACGAAACAAGATCGATGGATATGGTGACCGATACCTCGAACCCAACGAGTCCTCGCTCGACGGCCTGGCTGAAGACTTCTCCCACAAGCAGGCTGGCAGCAGATTGAAGGAATGCCGGAAATTCTCCCGCCAGCTAGTCAAGGAGGGCTACGCCTTCCATGTCGTCGAGAACTCGAATGCAGACTTCGATGCGGCATCGCTTGGCAAGTACGTTCTCATCTGTTTCAACGCCGAGGTGGATGCAATTGCCAAGCGTCTCAGTCGATTCGACTTTGGTACCGCACGTCGCCGGGTTCGTGACGCGGCATTGATCGCCAGGTTCAGCGAGGTGTTCTACGCCTCCAGTCAGAATGAGTTCCGAGTCGAGGTCGAGGTGTCCAGTGCCTACCTGGCTGCCCGAATCGACGAGATAAAGTGGGCGTATGCAGTGATGACCCTGCGTGACGAGGAAAGAGCCGAGCAGGCGCGTATTCGGGAACAGATACGCGACGAGCAACGCGCTGAGAAAGAGCTACGAGAGTTGGAAGCCAAGGAGCGTCGAGAGCGGGAACTCGTGGAACGGACGAGGCTCGAGATAGAAGCGAGGCTCGCTTCTGCCTCCAACGAGGAGATCGAAGGGCTGCAGGCGCAGCTGGATGCAGCGAAGGAAGAAATGCGCCTGCTCGAGGAGCAGCAGTCACGGACCCAGGCCCGGGCTGAACTGACCAGGCGTGGCCACGTCTACGTGGTCTCGAACATCGGTTCCTTCGGGCCGGGGATCTACAAGGTCGGGCTGACCCGACGCCTGGACCCCGAGGAACGAGTGAAGGAGCTGGGCGATGCCAGCGTCCCGTTCTACTTCGACGTCCATGCAATCGTCGCGAGCGACGATTCGCCCCGCCTCGAATCCGAACTGCACAAGGCACTCGGCGAGTTTCGCGTCAACAAGGCCAATCGCAGGAAGGAGTTTTTCCGGGTCGGACTGGATACGATTCGTTCGGTCATCGAGGCACACGGTGGCGACGTCGTCTGGACTCGTTTTCATGAACGGGCCGAGGCACTTGAGTACAGGGAAACCCTCGCCATTGAGGCGCGTGCTCGTGGTGATGAGGTGCCCGAGGACGTCCTGGGTCGCTGAAGGTCGGCTGAATTGTCAGTCATCACTTGAAGGGGTTCGTGGCGACGTGCATCCGCGCAACCTGGTCGCTGGGAATCTCAACCGTCGCAGGACATTCTCGCCCCGGAAACCTCCGATTCGGTCATCACGGCTGGCTCGTGGCCTACATCGATCTGCCAATCCTCGCCGCCTGACACCTTGCTCGAGGCCATTGTCGACTGATACCCTCCCTCCCCGCTTGGAACCGGTCCCTGTTCTGGATCCTGAGCGAGCTTTTTTCGAGGTGCCGTCCGGTGTAACTCCCCGGGCGGTCCCTCGATGGCTTCGCCATCGTGGAGACCCTGACCCAGACTCGAGCGATGTCCCCGGTGGGATCGGCAGGCGGGCCGTGCCGCCGTCGATCCGTTCCTGATTTGTCGTACCATGACGAGGAGAATGGAGGCCAGCATGCGGGACCCCGATTTCGCTTCCCCCGAACCGCACGGACGTTCAAAGCCCCTGACCAGGTTCGAGGACGGTGCACTCTTCTTCCTGCTCCTCATCGCCCTCGGCGTGCTTGCCATCGCGATCTACCTCTTCATCCCCAAGGTCCAGCACTTCACCTACGACCCCGGGACCGGGAAGGCCTACCGGCAGTGGACCTACGGCACGGTCGACGTCGTCGAACCCGGTTCGTGATCCCGACCTGACGCACGCCAAAAGCCAGCCCGTGTCCTCATCTTGAAACTCAATTCAGTCTAGCGGGTGTCCACTTTCTCCAGGGAGATCTTCGTCGTTTCAATCCGCGCAAGCAGCGTGACGACGGCGCCGAGCAGGCAGCAGAGCATGACGATGCCCAAGCCACTCGTGAGTCCCAGGTGCTCGATCAAAATCGGCAACGCGATGGTTCCAGCCAGGGCACCAGACTTTGCGCAGGCAGCAGCGAATCCGTGACCGGTTGCTCGAAGGTGGGTCGGGTACACTTCAGCCGGCAGGATGTAGGTTGTGGTATTCGGGCCAGCGTTCATGGACAGGTTGAAAACGGCAAAGCCTACGAAGACGAGTACGACAATGCTGTTTTCTCCCGTTCCTGCGAAGGCCAGGATGCCTAGTCCAACCGCCATGCCGACAAAGCCAAGTGTTTGCAGACGGATACGTCCAACCTTGTCGACAAGGGTTATTCCAATGACGAATCCAACCAGTAGCAACAAATCGAGCACCGTAGTGGCTTCCAGCATCGATCGTTCGTTGGCAATCATGTGGCCAACTGAGTTCGCGCCCTTGGCGATGTGGCTGGATTCGCGGGCGCTTTCCTGCAAGAGGATGACCGGTGTGAAAATACCGACTCCGTAGGTGGCGATGTCCATCAATGCCCATGGGATGCAGGCAAGTACTGTCTTGCGAACGTTTTTTCGTGTGAAGAGTTCAAGAAAGCGAAAGCGGTTCTCCAGCGCTGGTACCTGTTTCTCAGGCTTGAAGTGCAAGCCGAGCTTCCGCGCGGCTTCACGTGCTTCCTCTACTCTGCCTTTCGCCGCGAGCCAGCGAGGACTTGGTGTCAGTGAGGGGGCGATGATGATCATTGCCAGGGCCGGAGGTGCGCCAAGTGCGAGAACCCAGCGCCATGCGGACGTGGGTTCGACAACCGAGAGAACGACCAATGACCCGATCGCGCCCAGGACCATGCCAACCGCCTGGAATGCGATCGTCGAGCCGACCTGGCGTCCGCGTTGTCCGCGTTTTGATGTTTCCGCGACGATGGTGGCAGAGACTGGATACATGGCACCGATCCCTATCCCCATCAGTGCACGAAAGATGATGAGTTGCAGGAGGCTGCCGGCCAACGCAGAGGCGATGCAGAAGATGAGAAGGATCGATGCGCTACCGATGAGGGCATGAATGCGTCCAAAGCGATCAATCAATGGACCGCTGACCCCAGCCCCGATGATCGCCCCTGCCACGGCAGCGCCAACGACAGCAGCTGCACTGACCCCAAACGAATCAGTTGCAAATGAAGGATCCAGTCGCATGAGCGCAAGCGCGACCCCAATCGAGAAGAGGTCGAATCCGTCGAGTGCAACCCCAGTCGATGAGACCAGCCAGAGTTTCCTGCGCCGCCATGCAGCCGTTCGCTTTGGTGGACTGTTCTGCCGAGACATCTGTGTGAGGACCTATGAGAACGGGGACGGAACTCGGTTCAGGATTCAGATGGTATGTCAATTTGTGTATCGGACAGGGCGGATGATTCAGCACGCGTGCTCAGACTTGCCGAGGTTTCTGTAAAAAGTGTCGTAAGCCTCGTTGGTGGTGGCACTCGGGCAGCCCCCGTCGGGTTGGCCATCTTTTTGTTCGACTTGGGTGTCATGCCGGGAGGCCTGAGTTCCTTCGGCAGGTTTGAGAGAAGGTTGAAGGGTGCTGCTCCCCGGCTTGCTCTGATTGCCGCTGAAGCTCACGAGCGGTCTGTTCTGCGTCCGTCTTCTGGTGCGTCTGGTCGATCGGGTCAGGCGTTTCCCGGTTGCAGGATCGAGCCAGCTGACGTAGTGATACCGTTTGATCGCTTGAAGACTGAGGCCATTTCGGGCTCCTGAACTGCGGCCCCAGCTGTCAGCAGAACCGTCAGCACCTCGGAGCCACTCCAGCACGAACCCAGGCCACCGGTGGACACCTGCACCTGCCCCCAGCCAATCGGTCCGCGGCACCCGCAACGGGTCGATGCCATACCACCGGCCAGCCCCGGGCTGCCCGTGTCCTCATCATGAAACTCAATCGAGTCCAGTCGCCTACAGGTTCCCGCGACGTTCCTGCTCGATCTCGAGGGCCTCGAACAGCGCCTTGAAGGGGGCCGCTTGCCGAAGACCCGGCTGCCCATGCGGCTGATGATCTCGAAGAACATCGTGGGGCGGTCCTGCAGCGGCTTGGTGAAGCCCTGACAACCAGCGTTTCCTGGCCGTGCATCGAGATTTCCACGGACCTGTCACCAGATCTGCCAGCGGTATTTTGCACCACTTGAGGACAGTCGTCAAGAGACTGGAGTCCAACTGCATTGATCGGAGTGATTTGACAGGGGGTACGGGGGGGATCCGGACGCACCTGGTCCGGTTACAGGGCCTCGGATTCCCTTCTGGAATCATCCAGAACGTATTCAGGTGAACGAGGCATCCAACCGGTCCGGACGGCACTCGTTCAAGCAATCAGCAAGGAACACCTGCGTTTGCGCGATTCGCGCGAAACATTGACACGTCACCTTCAGGGCCACGATACTACGGCTGGTCGTGACCTGAATGCAACAACAGCAATATTGGAGAACTGATGAATACCATCGAAGAGCAAGTCCACACCCTCGAGAACAAGGTCCGCAGGCAACAACGATGGAACATCGCCTTGGGCGGATTGGTGCTGGTGGGCTGCATGCTCGCGGCAACAACCGCTGATGACGTCCCAGATGTCATCAAGGCCAGAAAGTTCGAAGTGATCGGCTCCTCCGGTGCGGTGCTCGTGGAAATGGACGTGATCACGCACCAGGAGAAGGAGTTCGGAGGCATCAGGACCCTGAACAGCCAGGCCGGCATCATCACGAAACTGGGGGTCCAGGGGAAGGGGGATGGCAACTTCACAACCTACAACTCCGGGAAGACACCGACTATCCAGCTGGCTACCACCCGCGGTGGAGACGGGTACATCGGAACTCTGAACTCCACGGGGGAGAAGCTCGTCGAGATCACCAGCGCGTCTCCCACTGGCAGCGCCTGGCTCGCCACCTACGATGGCAAGGGCCACAAGATCGTGGAGATCAGCAGCTCGATGAAGAAAGGCTGCGGTTATTTCGCCACGTACGATCCGGAAGGTCAGAAAATCGTCGAGATCAGCAGCGGGGTTGGGACTGACAGCGGCCACGGTTGGATCGGCACGTACGATGCCGATGGGAAAAAACTCGTCGAGATCAGCAATAACTCGGGTGGCGGTACCCTGACAACGTACACCGGCAATGGCAAGCGGGCATCGGAACTGCCTTGAGCGTTCCCAAGGCCCACCCGACATCATTTGAATGAGTTCACATGCAACGCTCCCGCCTGTTCCTGCGAATTGGCGGGAGCGTTTGATGAATGGCATGCAGTTGGTCCTGCCGGTTTCGTGGCACCCTCAGCGGGTCCACGCCACGCCACCAGCCAGCCACAGGCTGCCCGTGTCCGCTTCATGAAACTCAGTGGGCTTCAACCGCCTACAGGTTCCCGCGACGTTCCTG
>PKCS01000006.1 GCA_002862305.1 Phycisphaerae bacterium
GTGGTCATGATGGTCGGCTGCAACGAGAACCCGGACGTCGGCGGCATCGCCGGCGGCGGCGTCGCGGTCCTGACGTGGGGCAACGGTGCGACCACCTTCGCCCACGAGGTCGGCCACGTCTTCGGTGCCCAGCACGCCTCCGCGAGCAGCTCCCCCGAGGGCGACCGCGACGAGGACTGCCCGCAGGTCGCCTTCTGCGACCCCGCGGGCGGACCCGGCGGGACCCCGACCGGCCGCGTCCCCGCTCCTCCGACGAGTGAGGATGCCGAGTGCGCCTGGGAGGACTACGAGGAATGGGCCGCCTGCTACGCGGACGAGGTCTGTGACCCCGCCCAGCTGGTCGGTGACGCCTCCCTCGACGGCCCGATCCTCCCCATCATCGTGTACCCCGAGGAGTACGCCAGTGGCTTCCGAGGGTCGATCGACCAGCCGAACGAGTTCGGTGGAGCCTCCTCCTTCGTGACGGTCATGGCCTACCCGGTCGACGACCCGCCGTCCGTCGAGATCCTGTACTACGCGAACCCCGAGGTCACCTTCGCCTCGTCCGCCGAGGTCCCCTACGGCGGTGCGGTGGGGAACCTCTCCTGCCGGGCCTGCATCTCCTCGGGCAACACCTCGGCCAACGCCTGGATCATGCACGAGCGCCTGCTCAACCTGGTGGCGAACCCCGCCTGGGCGGACACCGGCAACGTCCCGGTCTACGAGGATGCGGACGGGTTCAACCACTTCCCTTCCGCTTCAAACGTCCTCGATCCCGGGCAGGCCACCGACGGCCTGTTGTCCGGTGCCGGCTACCCCGTCAACTACGGGGTGATCGTGGGACTCGGCGGTGTCGAGACCGCGGACCCGGAGAACAGCTGCCTGCCGCACACGGATGGCGGGACCTTTGGTCGCCCCGAACAGCCCCCGCTCCCCGAGAACAACTTCCAGGGCGTGGCGGAGGTCAAGCCCTGGGTCCGGATCTTCGAGTCCAACCCCGGCGTGGCCCAGCTTCGCTGCCGGACCATCCCCTACGACTGCAACCAGAACGGCCTGATGGACACCGAGGAGCTCGACGGCACCGCCCCCGGCGGCTCCGGCTTCGACGTGCTCACCGACGTCAACCGCGACCGGGTCCCCGACGGCTGCTGGCCCCGGGAGTGCAGCGACGCCCCCTCGCTGTTCAACCCCAACCAGCCCGCGGTGATCACCTACCTCCCCGATGTCGCCCAGGACCCCCAGAACCCGGCCCTGCTCAAGGGCTCCGGCGGGATCATCGCCGACAGCACCTACACCGAGTCGATCCTCGCGGGCGTTCCCACCCCCGGTTCGGATGAGGACCTCTACTGGTTCTTCCAGCCCGAGGAGATCCGCATCGACAACCTGGTCCACCCCCGGCTCGACCAGCTCAAGATCGAACTGGTTCGTCGCCAGATCGGCAGCGAGACCGTCGATCCCGACAACAACCCCACCGAGACGCGCTGGACGGTCTTCGAGTGCACCGAGGACAGCAACACCCGCGCGTTGAGCGGCACCTACATCTTCCAGGTCTCGGGCGGCTCGGAGAACGCCCCCAACCCCGCCTCGACCGCCCTGCGGTACCAGACCGCCTGCGGGGTGATCGCCTCCGACCAGTACGGCTTCGTCCTGCCCAGCGGGCGATACAGCTTCGCCGACTTCGAGGTCGGCGCGGAGTCGGTCCCCTTCAACAGCGAGTGGCTGCTTCGGGTCACGGACACCGCGAACGGATCCTCCGGCTTCTTCAGTGGCTGGTCGATGACCGTCAAGGTCCTCCCCTACGACGAGGACTGCAACGCGGACGGCATCCCCGACACCTGCAACGAGGCGTTCCGCTTCGATTCCGACTGTGACTTCAACAACGTGGCGGACTCCTGCCAGATCAAGTCCGACCCGCTGCTCGACTGCGACCTCAACGGCGTCATCGACACCTGCGAGGACAACACCTTCCTGACCGACCTCGGTGGCGGGGTCTGGGACGCGGACGGCAACGGGGTGGTCTCCGGCGGTCCGTTCGGTGGCGACACCTTCTACATCCAGAACGTGCTCGGAATCAACACCTTCGATCCCACCCTGCCCTGCAACGTCTTCAACCCCAACGGGCGAGCGGACCTCTGCGACATCATCGACGGCCAGCTCTCGAGCACCGACGACCGACCCGACCTGGACGAGAACAACAACCTGTTCCTCGACTGCTTCGAGTCGGACGAGGTCTTCTGCGCCACCCGGATCTTCGACACCTCCGATCCGAACCGGGCCTCCGGACCCGGCGGGGTCATCCGCGACGGCAACATCACGACCTTCGACCTCGTGATCTCCGCCGAGGATGAAGGGTGCTTCGGGGACGACGAGGCCCTCGACCCCTGCGTCACCCCCGGCTCGGTGGTGCTGCCCGGCTTCGAGCTCTTCATCCACGACCTCCAGCACGCGGAGCTCGAGCGGCTCAACATCAGGCTGATCCACACCGAGCCCGATGGCGGCCAGGTCACCTCGACCGTCCTGCAGATCGGCTGCCCGGTCGCCGGGTTCCTGCGACCCAACTCCAGCACCTACGTCTTCTCCGACCTCGGGTCCCAGACGTTCTGCGAGCAGCTCTCCACCGGGCTCGAGGCGCCCGACGGCGAGGACAGCCCCTACCTGCCCGATGGCGGTGGCTTCGGTGCATTCTTCACCGATCGTCCGCTCGAGGGCACCTGGCGGCTGGAGTTCACCGATCCCTACCCCGGGGTCTCCGGAACCTTCTCCTCCTGGGACCTGAAGATCAACTTCAGGCCCCCGGACCTCGATGGGAACAGCATTCCCGACGTCTGCGAGGAGTGAACCCCGTGGCGTGACCGGGTCCGCCCGACCCACGCCCGCATGCGACCTACGTGACAGGGCGCCGACTTCGGTCGGCGCCCTGTTTCGCGTTCACTTGCTGCGGGTGGTGCTCGACTCGAGGCCGCACCGGCTCAGTTGATCTCGAGGGTCGGCCGGTCGAGGCCTCCCGCCTGCTCCATGAGGGCGACCCGCGAGGCCAGCCCGTTGGCGAGGCCGTCGAGCGCCTCCGCCAGGAGGGGGTCGCCGCTGAAGCACCGGTCCGGGGTCCCGGCATCGAGGTTGATCCTGAGCTCGGGATGGATCGGCAGGCGCCCGAGGAAGGGGAGGCCCATGGTCTGGGCGAGGATCTCGGCCCCGCCCTCGCCGAAGATGTCGTAGGTCGTGCCGTCCTTCCCGGTGAAGGAACTCATGTTCTCGATCACCCCGATGATCTCGACCTCGAGCTGCTGGAACATGCGGGCGGCACGTCGGGCGTCGTCCTGGGCCACGCGCTGCGGGGTGCAGACCAGCACCGCCCCGGTCAGGGGCAGCAGCTGGGCGAGCGTCAGGGGCACGTCCCCGGTCCCGGGGGGGAGGTCCACCAGGAGGTAGTCCAGCGGTCCCCAGTCGGTCTGGAGGGCGAGTTGCTTGAACGCCCCGTGCGCCATCGGTCCGCGCCAGATCAGGGCCTTGTCCGGATCCACCAGCTTCCCGATCGAGACCGTCTTCACCCCGAACGCCTCGAAGGGGATCATCGTGGTCCCCCGGACGTTGATCACCTCCTCGTCCAGGCCGAACATGGTGGGGATCGAGGGGCCGTAGATGTCCCCGTCGAGCAGCCCGACCCTCGCCCCGGTCCGGGCCAGCCCGATCGCGAGGGTGACCGCGGAGGTCGACTTCCCGACCCCACCCTTGCCCGCGCCGACCGCGATCACGTGGCGGACGTTGGGCAGGGGGTTCTCGGTGCTGCTGGAGGACTGCTCGGCAAGCCGGACCTTGCGGGCGAAACTGACCTCAAGGGGGGGCAGGGCGACGCCCTCCAGCTCCGCGAGGGTCTCCATCGCCTGGGTGATCGCCCGCTCGAGGGGCGCGTTGGCGGCGGGGTCCGACTCCTCGCTGGTGATCACCACCCGGATCCCGTCGGCCGCGACCGCGACCTGCTCGACGAGGCCGAGGGTGATCAGGCCCTTCCCGAGCTGCGGGTCGATGATGGTCTCCAGGGCCTTCCGGACGCCTGCTTCGTCGATCGACATCGGTGGGTTCCTTCGTCGGGGCGGAGTCGACCCGGGACGGTGTTCTCGGGGGTCAGCTGCCGCCGAACACGATCACGTCGTCGTATTCGTCGTTGACCTTGGGGTTGAAGTACTCGGACTGGAACAGGCTGGTCTGCTCGTCGCCGAGGCTGCCCGGACCGTCGATCCTCGAGAGGAACACGTTGTCCTCGCCCGCGCTCCAGATCAGGATCGAGCCGCGGGGCACCCCGCCAAGGGCGGCGTCCGGCAGCGGGTTGCTGGAATCCCACGGACCGAGGGTCGGAGAGCGGATGTACTGCGCGATGTGGGCGGGGTAGTCGGGCAGCGTGGAGTTCGGACCGTTGGGGTGGATGATGCTCAGCGTCTCCTGCTGGCCGCCGCGACCCCCGAGGGTGTTGAACGCGGTGACGGTGGTGAAGACCTCCTCCGCGAACTGGGGGCGGTAGTCGATGGGACAGACCAGCGGGCCGGTCTGGCGGATCTGCCGGGCGTAGATCACCGGTGCGTCCCAGGCGTCGTGCAGGGTGGGAAGTGCCTGGTTGAGGGGAAGTCCCAACTGCCCGATGCTGCCCTGGCTCACCAGGAAGTCGTTCCCGGCGCTCTCGAGGTCCGGCTTCAGCTCCTCCTCCTTGGGGTTGTAGAAGGGGGAGTACTGCTTCCCGCGCAGGAAGGGACCGCGACCGATGAGGTCCGGACGGAAGGCGACCGGCTCGGCACCGAAGTTCACCACCACCGCGGACTCCCCGCTGGCGCTGGTGAGGAAGTCATCCCAGACCGCGTCGGTCACGTCGCTGCGCCGGACCGCGCCGCCCATGAGGTGCAGCAGGGCGTTCTGGGTGCCGCTCATCACCGGGTTCGCGGCCAGCTCCTCCTCGGTGACCACCCCGGGATAGAACCCGAACTCCTGGTAGAACGCCTCGCAGCCCTTCATGAACTCGTTCAGGGTGGTCTGGGTCTTGGTCCGCCGCGCCTTCGAGCTGGCTCGCCCGAGGGCGGGCAGCAGCAGGCCGATGAGGATCACGATGATGCCGATCACCACCAGCAGCTCGGTGAGGGTGAAGCCCTTCCGGGCTCCCCGGCGGGAACGGTCGGCTCGTCGGTGGGGTGCGGTCCTGTGGTTCATGGGGTGCTTCATGGGTGCGTGGTCTCGGGGTGCCAGAGTGGTGCGTCCGGGCGTCGGCGGGGTCGGTCGGGTCGCTCCTCCCGATCCCGCGGGAGGGCGTCCTCGTGGCTCGTCCTCGGTCCTAGAGGATACGTCGAAACCACGACCGGTTGTTCCATTTTTTCCCTTCGCCCCCCACCTCGTCCTCAGAATCCGCCCTCGATCTCCCGCAGTGCCTCGTAGCTGGCGATCGCCACCGCGGTCGCGAGGTTGAGGCTCCGCGCCTCGGGACGATCGGACATCGGGATCCGCAGCCGCGCCTGGTCCCCGTGCCGGGACTCGATCGACTCGTGCACCTCCGGGGGCAGTCCGCGATCCTCGGGTCCGAAGAGCAGGTGGTCCCCCCGCGCGTAGCCGGCGGAACGGAAGGACCGCCCGGCCCGGGTCGAGAACAACCAGATCCGCGCGGAGCCCACCGAGTCGAGGTACGCCTCCCAGCTGCGATGCTCGACCACGTCCAGGTGCCGCCAGTAGTCGAGTCCCGCGCGACGGCAGGCCTTCTCCGAGAGATCGAAGCCCAGGGGGTGGACGAGGTGCAGGCGGGCCCCGATCGCCAGCGCGGTCCGACCGATGTTGCCGGTGTTGTTGGGGATCCGGGGGGTGTGGAGCACGAGGTTCAGGGAGGGGTCGGTCATGGGGGGTCTCCGCCCCCCCAGTTGAAACGAAATCGCCTGGCCGTGCGTTCCCGGTGGGGGGAACGCCCGGGCGGGGAGCTAGAATGGGTCCTCGTCACCTTCCCGGACCTCGCAGGGGCCCACGTCATGCACCGTCCCGTCCACGCCCGGCACGCCCGGTTCATCCTGCCGCTGCTCGCCGTCCTCGCGGTCGGCGCGCGGCTGGTCGCGGGCGGGATGGACGAGCGCACCGTACTGGAACCGGAGCCCCACGAACGGTCCGTGCTGGTGGTCTCCCGCGCCACCGCCGAGACGGACGGCTGGGCGCAGGTGGTGGCCGCCCTGCGGACCTTCCACCGGGACCGGGGGGTGCGGACCCTGCACTTCGAGACCTCCCCGATCGAATTGCTCGAGCCGCTCCGCTCGCTGCACCCGCGCCACCTCGTCCTCGTCGCGCGCCCGGGGGAGCTCGGGCGGCCGATGCTCCTGGACCTCCACCGGGTGGTCCGGGGACTCGACCAGGATCCCTGGCCCGACGTCGAGTGGGGAGTGGTGACCGGGCGGGACTGGTCGGACGCGATGCGCCAGGTGACCACCCGGACCCCGCTCTCGATCCGGCGCGCGGCCGGGGTCGCCAGCCTGCCGGTGGATCCCTTCGAGGAGGTCTGGTGCTGGGACG
>PKCS01000003.1 GCA_002862305.1 Phycisphaerae bacterium
CACCGCCCGTGCGTTCCATGACGAGGACCTCGACGTGGACACCGACTTCTGCGCGATGTGCGGGCACGACTGGTGCAGCGTCCGGATCTCCAAGGAGATCCAGGAGTTCGCGAGCGGGAAGGACCCCGAGTACTTCCGGCCACGTTCGTTCCGTTCCGACGCGCTCACGCCCGAGCAGCAGGAGATCCTCGAGAAGCGGGGGGTGCTCAGCCCGGAGGAGATCCACAAGCTCGCCTCCAAGACCAAGAAGAAGGTCTCCAACGGCGAGGCGAAGGCCTCCTGCCACTCGGACTTCGTCGATCCGGACGAGGCCAAGAAGATCCAGTCCGAGTCACTGGTTCAGCTGAACACGGCTCCGGCCCACAACATACCCTCCCATGATTCCCTGATCTGACCGCCAGGCAGCATCCGGATCGGCCAGGCACCAGTGGGGAAGGCCCGTGCGAGACACCGAACCCAAGAATCGGACCATCGGGTTCCTCGACCTTCCGGAGATGCGCTACCAGACCGCGTACGCGCTCTTCGTGTTCGTGTCCGCGATGGACATCATCCTCACCTGGGTGATCCTCTATCGCGGCGGGCACGAGGTGAATCCGATCGCACGCACCGTGATCGAGCACTGGGGCCTGCCCGGGGCGATCGTGTTCAAGGTGTGCCTCACGGTCTTCGTGGTCGTCGCCTGCGAGATCGTGGGCCGGACCAGCGACCTCAAGGGCCGGATCCTGGTGTCGGTGGCGATCCTCATCTCGAGCTTCCCGGTGGCGTGGTCCCTGACCCTCCTGTCCCTGAGCTGGCTGCGGCAGGGTTCCTCCTGATCAGCGGCCGCCCTTCATCCGACGCTCGATTGCGGCGATCGAACGGGGGATCGATCGGGTCAGGTTGATGCAACCGTCCCGGGTGACCACCACGTCATCCTCGATCCTGATCCCGAGGCGCTCCTCGGCGATGTAGATCCCGGGTTCCACGGTGATCACCGCGCCCTGCTTGAGTGGCTGGTCGGGGGTGATGTCGTGGACCTCGAGTCCGAGGTGGTGCCCGATGCCGTGGAAGAAGTGGTCGCCGTGGCCCGCCCGGACGATGATGTCCCGCGCGGCCTTGTCGATCTGCTGGAACGTGCATCCCGCCCGCACCCGGGCGATCGCCGCGTCGAGGGCCTTGAGCACGATCGAGTAGAGCTCGCGCTGTCGCTTGCTGAACCGACCGCCCACCGGGAAGGTCCTGGTCACGTCGGCCGCGTACCCCATGTAGTCCGCCCCCGAGTCGATCACCACGAGGTCGCCGTCCTGCATCGGCTGGTCGTTGGCCCCGTAGTGGAGGACCGTCCCGTTGAATCCGCTGCCCGCGATGGTGTTGTAGGCCGGACCGCGCGACCCGTTCGATCGGTACGCGTGTTCCAGCGTCTCCTGGACCTCGAACTCGTTCATCCCGGGCCGCATGGTCGCGAGCACCTCGTCGAAACCCAGGGCGGTGATCCGGCCCGCTTCGCGGATGCAGGCCTGCTCGGCGGGTGACTTGACCGCCCTCAGCCTGGCCAGGAGTTCGGTCCGATCCTCGATGGTGCTGCCGGGGACGCGCTCCGCGACCTTCCTGAAGACCTCGAGATCCGGCGAGACCGGCTGGTCGTGGGTGGCGAACTGATGGAGGCAGGCCATCCTCTTGTCTCGACGGACCGCCGTGGCGAGCATCGCGGGCAGTCGGCCGGTTCGGACGATGCTCCGTATCCCGTAGCGCTTCACCAGCTCGGAGTCGATGGGCGCCCGCGCTCCGTCCCATTTCTCGACCTCGGGATCCAATGGGCGCAGGAACAGCGTGACCTGCTTGGACTCGATCCGGTTCGACGGGTCGAAGAGGATCGCCGCCCCGGGTTCGTCGGTGATCCCGGTGAGGTACTCGAAGCCCGGGTCAGGACGCCAGCCGCCGCGGAGTTCACCTCCGCCGGTCCCGGCGAAGACCAGACCCACCGATCCCCTCAGGCCCTTCAGGAGATTCCTTCTCCGGCGTTCGAACTCCGTCCCCTTGATGGCTGCCTGGGTGCTCATGGCGCGTCTCCTTGGGCGCCATCCTATAAGAACGGCACCGACCCCGAGGGGTCGGTGCCGTCGGTCCTGAGCGGGTGGTCGGTCAGTCGAGCACCACCACCGTGCCGTTGAGGGTCACGTTCTCGGGGAGCGTGATCGATCCCGATCCGTAGCTCCCCTGCATGCCGATCGTGATCGAGTCGCCGGGATTCAGGGGGTTGGCCCACTCCGGAGCCGTCACCGTGACCGCTCCACCGGGGCCCACCTGGAAGTCGGCGGGCCAGATGTTGTCGATCTCGAATCCACTGGTGAACTGGACCGTCCAGCCCGCACCGATCGTCTCCTGGCTGTTGTTCGTCAGCACCAGTTCCGCGGTGAAGCCCGAACCCCAGTCGTCGATGATCGAGAAGCTGCCGGTGATGCCATCGAGCTGGCAGGCATCCGGGATGCCGTCACCGTCCTCGTCCTGGACTCCGGTGGCGATGTCGCAGGCATCGGGTACCCCGTTGCCGTTGCAGTCCGCCACCAGCCCGGCCGAGATGGCACAGGCATCCGCCACCCCGTCGGAATCGCAGTCCGCGAAGGACTCGCATCCATCGGGGACGCCGTTGCCGTCGCAGTCCTCCGCGCCGGTCGCGATCTCGAACGCATCGGGAACGCCGTCGCCGTTGCAGTCGGAGTCGCATTCGTCGGGACGTCCGTTCAGGTCGAGGTCGGAGGCCCCGTCCGCGATCTCCTGGCCGTCGTCGATGCCGTTGTCGTTGCAGTCGACGGTCCCTTCCTCACCGTAGATGAGCACGTCACCCTCGTAGACCGAGATCATCTCGGTCTTCGTGAGCGCGGACTGCCCGAACGGCAGGCCCGCGATCGAGGGGTCGTTCGTCGCATCCCAGGCGGAGTCGGGGGCGTCGGCATCGAGTCCGATCGAAACCTGGCACTCCCGTCGGTAGTCGGCTCCCTGTCCGGGACCGATCGCCTGGCCGTCGTAGGACACCTCGAAGAAGAACAGGTTGCTCGAGGCGTTCGCGAGCTGCAGCCCGCTCAAGGTGCCGCCATCGAGGAATCCGCTCTCCACGTACACGTCCTGCTCGTTGTACCCGGCGTCGAAGACCTCGCTCAGGTCCACGTACACCCTGAAGGACAGTTCATCGCTGATGCGTGCGGGCCATGCACTCCGGTTGTTGAGCATGCATCGGATCTTGGTCGAGGTCCCGAAGTCCTCGATGATCGTCGCCTCGACGTACATCTCCTCTCCGTAGCGCTCCTCGTAGGGGGGGAACTCCGAATCGGGGATCGGGTTTCCACCGTAGGTCCGAGCCAGGTAGCCCAGCGCGCCGACGAAGCCCGCGTTGTAGTCGCAGGCGACCTCGTTGGCGATGTAGTCGCCACGGTCATCCTCGTAGTCGAAGTCGTCCGCGGACGCACAACCACCCACCAGGGCGCCCCACAGCGTGTGTCGGTTGGGACCTGCATCGGTGATCTGGTTGTTCCACGACCCGTGGGCGCCGCGGTGGTGGGGCTGGGTCGGGAAGTTCTCTCCGAATCCGCAGACGTAGCTGGAATTCCTCGGGTTGTCGCCGAGGACGTAGTTGATCTGGCGTTCCCCGAACTCCCGGTACCGACCGTCGGGATCCCCGACCATCTCCGCGTAGAGGAAGGCGATCAGGGAGGTGTTGGCCGCGTACCGGTTGGACCCCCAGGTGTCGAGCCAGGCCAGGCCTCCGGGGGTGTAGCTGATGCCGCCACCGGGCTGCCAGAAGTCGAGATGGGTCTCGATCGCGTTCCGGTACTTGGCCTCGCCGGTCAGTCCGGCCAGGAGGCACGCCACTCCGTTGATCTTCCCGTCCCAGGACTGGGACCAGAAGGGGTCGGGACTGGATCGGTCGAAGTGGTCGCTCGCATCCGCCAGGTAGCCGGCCTCACCGGTCGCCCGGTACAGCCAGGCCGCGGCCCAGGCCAGTTCGTCCTGGTACCCGGAGAACGAGTTGTAGAAGGCGCTCACCCCGGGAATGGAATCGGTGTACTTGCCCTGGTAGGTGTTCGCGAAGGAATACAGTTCCCGTGCATGCTGCAGCATGGTCGCCGCGTATCCCGGGTCGCTCTCGGCGAACAGGATCGACGCCGCGGCGAGGAATGCCGCGGCCTCGCCGGCGGGTTCCGAACCGGGATTCTCGGGGGTCAGCCACCAGATCTTCGGTCGGTAGCCGGTCGCCGCGGTGTGGATCTCCGCCGGGCCCCAGAATGCATGGGAGGGCCCTCCCTGGCCGATCTGCCCGCAGAAGACGTTCGGTTCGGGATGCGCGGCCATGCACCAGTCCGCGTGCCACCTCAGGGTGTCGAGGAGTTCGTCCATCTGCCCCGAGTTCCGGAAGCCCTCCCCGAACTCGATCCCGCTCCAGCTCATCATCGTCATCGCGGCGCTGATCGGCAGCACGAACGTCGGCGTGTCGCCGGCGTCCATGTAGCGGTTCAGGATCCCCGCATCGACCGCGTACTGTCCGTTCTCCTGCTCGAGCTCGTAGTTGAACGCGTCCGCACGCCAGTCGAGCCGGTAGTCCTCCGGCAGGTCGCCGGCGCGCTGGGCGTAGTAGAAGGTGATCCCCTTCTGCAGGGCCTCCCCGTAGTTGAACTTGCCCGTGCCGGGGGAGACCACTTCCTCGCATTCCCCCCATCCCGTGAGCAGGAGCGTGAGGTCCGCTCCCCCGACCTGCCCGTCCCGGTCGAGGTCGCTCGGGCACGTGCCTGGGCACGCCCCCCATGACGACAGTAGATTCGTCAGGTCCACCCCGTCCGTGATTCCGTCACCGTTGATGTCGCTGTCGCACTGCGCCATGGCCGCGTTCGAGATGAAGCACGCCGTGACGCCCGCAGCGAGTAGCTGTGATCGTTTCCTCATGGATCTTGTATCTCCGAGAAGTTCAGGGTGCCCCGCACTCAGATGAACGCCTTGCCCTGGTTTGCGGTCTCTACGCACGACCGCTGGGAAGGGTGCGTTTCCATTCCACGATTGGCCAGACGAATCACCTCCCGGGCGTGGTTTCACGGGGTGAAAGCGCCGGTTGGGGGCTCTGAGCGGGTTTTTTGAAAAAGTCGGGTGGCCCGATCCCTCCCCCGTTCCCGGGGCCTGGAGGGGGGTGTCGTCCCCCGCACCCGATCCCGTGGGTGCCGGAGTCAGATCGCGGAGGCCTCGTTCTCCTCCATGATCCGCTGGGCGTAGGAGTTCATGCCGTCGCGGAGCTGCTCGAAGGAGTCGAGCACGTAGAGGATGGGCTGGTAGTGGTCGATCTCGAAATCCGTCTCGCAGACCCGTTCGAGGTCGAACGGCCGGCGGTCCACCTCGTTGCTCTCGAGCGCGTGCGCGCTCTCGCCCGGGGAGGAGATCAGCCCCGAGCCGTAGAGTCGGTTCCGTCCATCCTCCCTGATCAGTCCGAACTCCACGGTGAACCAGAACAGCCTGGCGAGGCGGGTCATGTGCTCCGGGTCGTCGGTGAGGCTGGCGGCCTTCCCGTAGGTCTGGAGGAAGTCCCCGAAGACCGGGTCCGCGTGCAGCGGGACGTGTCCGAAGATGTCGTGGAAGATGTCGGGTTCCGGGAGGTAGTCGATCGATTCGTAGGGCCGGATCACGATGGTGGTCGGGAACTCCCTGCGCCCCAGGCAGGCGAAGAAGGCCTTGGCGGGGAGGTAGCCCGGCACCGCCCGGCTCTGCCAGCCCGTCAGCTCCTGGAGGAAGGTGTTGACGCTTCGAGGTCCGTCCAGGTAGGGGATGTGCTCGCGAACGAGGTTGATCGCCTTCGCGCCCTCGAGGTAGACGTTGGACGCGGTATCGGTGAGGTAGTCCATCTGGCGGTCGTAGAGCTCGGTCCACGTCGCCTGGTTCTCCTCGGTGTACCCGTCGTATCGCTGGCCGATGTACATCGACGAGGGGTCGTCGAATCCGGGGGTGCCGTAGTTGTCGGCGTAGCTCTGGGC
>PKCS01000060.1 GCA_002862305.1 Phycisphaerae bacterium
GAGAGGTCATCATGCGCATCCTGCACGTCATCGGTTCCCTGGATCCCGCGGACGGCGGCCCCCCGGTCATCGTGTCCCGACTCGCCGCCGCCCAGGCGGTGCTCGGCCATGACGTCACCTTGATGACCTACGACACCCCCGAGGGCCGCCGCTACTGGGAGGCCTCCCGCCCGGTGCTGCCGGGTGGGGACCAGGTCCGCGTGGTGTACGTCCCCCCGGGAGGCGGCCTGGAACGGGTGTTCGGTGGGGCCGCGCGCCGCGCCGCCCGCGAGCTGATGGGGGGGTGCGACGTGGTCCACCTGCACAGTGTCTGGGAGTCGATCCTGCGGGTCACCGCCGAGGAGGCCCGTGCCGAGGGGGTTCCCTACACCATCCTGCTCAACGGCATGCTGGACACCTACCAGATGCAGCGCAAGGCGCTCAAGAAGCGACTGGCGATGGCCCTCGGCTACCGCCGGATGCTGAACGGGGCCTCCGCCCTGCACATGGGCAACGAGGTCGAGCGGAGGAACTGCGCCCCCCTCGGCCTGGATCCGCCCCCGCTGATCGTGCCCAACGGGATCACCTTCGCGGAGATCGATCCGCTGCCGGAACCGGGGAGCTTCCGCGCCCGGCACCCGGAGCTCGGCGACCACCCCTACATCCTGTTCCTCAGCCGCCTGCACTACAAGAAGGGGCTCGACTACCTGGCGGATGCCTTCGTGCTCTTCAGCCAGGAGGAGCCGGACACCCACCTCGTGGTCGCGGGACCCGACGGCGGGATGCAGGCGGAGTTCGAGCAGACGATCGCCTCCGCGGGGATCACGGACCGGGTGCACGTGGTGGGTCCGCTCTACGGTCGGGACAAGAACGCCGCCTTCAACGACGCCGCCTGCTTCTGCCTGCCGACCCGGCAGGAGGGCTTCACGGTGGTGGTGAACGAGACCCTCGCCTGCGGGGTGCCGATGGTGATCTCCGAGGGCGCGCATCGCCCCGACGTCGGCGACGCCGATGCCGGGATCATCGTGGAACTCACGGCCCGGAACGTCGCCGACGCCCTCCTGCGGATGATGGGCGACGAGGCGCTTCGCACCCGGATGGGCCGCAACGGTCGTGCGCATGCGGAACGCGACCTCACCTGGGAGGCGGTGGCCCGGACGATGCTCGAGGCCTACGCCTCGTTCCCCGCGCGCAGCTGAGCGCCGGACGGCCCGATCCCGACCCCTGCCCCCCATGACAAGTGACCGAGTTTTATCGACGGCACGGAAGGGAACGCGCCTTTCTGAGGCGTAAGGTGACTGGCTTCGGCCACCATGAGGTACAGTCGGGTCATGAAGCACGTCCTGCCGAGCCTCGTCCTCCTCCTGGCGCCTGCCGGCCTGGTGCAGGCACAGAACATCGATTTCGAGCACGACGGCCTGACCCGTCGCTACCGCATCCACCTCCCCGCGGGCCTGGAGGCGAACGCCCCGCTGGTCCTGGCCCTCCACGGCTACGGCGGCAACAACAACGAGATGCGGAACAACTACGGCTGGACCCAGCTGGCCGACCAGCGCGGCTTCGCGGTGGCGTTCCCCAACGGGACGCGGGACCCGTCGGGCAGCCGCTTCTGGGACGTCGACTACGCCTTCCACCAGGGACTCGAGGTCGACGACGACGGCTTCCTGCGGCGGCTCGCCCTGCACCTCCAGGAACTGCACGACCTCGATCCGTCACGGACCTTCGTGACCGGGTTCTCCAACGGGGCGGAGATGTGCTTCCAGCTCGCCTGCCGGGAATCCGGGACCTTCGCGGCCTTCGCCCCGATCACCGGGATGATGCTGGATCCGCTGTTCACCAGCTGCGCCCCCGAGGTCACCCGTCCGATCCTCGCCATGAACGGGACCGCGGACGGCACCACCCTCTTCCAGGGGGACATGGCCAACACCGGCGGCTGGGGCGCCTACCGGTCGATCCCCGAGACCATCGCCTTCTGGTCGGCCACCCTCGAGGTCCCCGACCTGGACCGGAGCTACCTCCCGGACGCGGACCCCGACGACGGCAGCACGGTCCGCCTCGATGCCTACACCTCCACGCTGAACGACGGCCTGCTCAGGTACTACGTGGTGAACGGCGGCGGCCACGACTGGCCCGGCCGCGAGGGGAACCTGGACATCGATGCCACGGTGGCGGCCTGGAACTTCTTCGACACCGTCACCGGCGGCCCCGGAGTCGGCGGGTGCGACCCCGCCCCCCTCGCGCTGGGCGACAACGCGGTCGACACCACCCCCAGCCGGGGGAACACCCTGGACCTCGCCGGACGCTGCGATCCCGGCGAGTTCGGGTCCGATGCGTCGATGAACACCGCGTTCTACGACTTCGTCGCGCCGGCGGGGGGGGTCTACACGGTGTCCACCTGCAACCAGGCCGCGTGGGACACGCGGCTCTCCGTCCACGCCGGCTCCTGCGCCCCGGTCGACGTCGTCACCTGCCTCGACGACACCCCGGGGTGCGATGTCTTCACCACCACCCTCGAGTTCACCGCGACCGCGGGCAGCCGCTACGTGATCGCGCTCGGCGGGTTCGCGATCTCCGACTACGGCCCCGCCACGGTGACGATCACCGGGTCCGGCCCGGCCTGTCCCGGCGACCTCGACGGCGACGGCACCGTCAACGGCCTCGACCTCGGGACCCTGCTCGGCTTCTGGAACCTGCCGGGCGCCGACCTCGACGGGGACGGTACCACCAGCGGCGCGGACCTCGCGATCCTGCTCAGTGCCTGGGGGACCTGCGGGGGGTGAGCTCCCGCGCGACCCTCTTCGGACCCACGCATGCCTCGACTCAGGATCATCGGTTGCAGCGGCTCGGGAAAGAGCACCCTGGCCCGCGCGATCCATCAGCGCCTCGGGCTGCCCTGGCTGGAGCTGGACTCCCTGCACCACCAGCCGGACTGGACCCCGCTGGAGCCGGGCCGGTTTCGGGCGGCGGTGGTCGACTTCATGGACGCGCACCGGGACTGGGTGATCGATGGGAACTACCCGCTGGTCTCGGACCTGGTCGACCGGCGGTGCACGGACCTGGCGTGGCTGGATGTCGCGCTGCCCCGGGTGTTGTGGCAGCTGGGCGGTCGCAGCGTCGTGCGACTGGTCCGGCGAACGGAGCTGTGGAACGGCAACCGGGAACGCCTCCGGGACCACCTCTCACTGGATCCGGAGCGTTCCGTGCTGTTGTGGGCGGCCGGGACGCATCGCAGCTTCCCGGCGCGCTTTGGATCCCTGGTCGCCGCACCCGAACTCGCGCATCTGCGATTCCATCGCATCCGGGGCCGCCGCGAGATCGCGCGGTTGGTCGATTCCATGGCCTCGGGTGGACGCGGCTGAGGGGGGGCATGCCCCGATGGGCGTGGTGGACCCCACCCATCGGGAATTGGCGAATCAAGCGGGACCACTCGTTGCTGGTCAACGACTGGAGATCCGGCGCGCGGTGACCGGCGCCGGCCACCATTGGCCTGGCCGCGAGGGGGATCGGGACCCGGACGCCAGGGCGGCGGCCTGGAACTTCCCCGACCCCGTCACTTGCGGCGGGGAGCTCGCGATCCTGCCCGGTGCCTCGGGGCCCTGCCGAGTCCGGATCGGGGCCTCGTCGGACTCCTCTGGCCGACTCCCGTGCCCCCGGCGGCGCCGGGATCATCCACGTCCGCCCACCCCGACCCGGGGCGTCTCGATTCCCGGATTTACCTACCTTCGGGAACGTCCAGCTGCTATCTTCGCGTCATTCGCGTAACCCAGGTACCTGGAGGATGATGATGATCAACGATCGACGGATGCGAGCCATGCTGCTGATCGGCTCGGGACTTCTTGTGAACGCCCTCGCGGGGAGCATCCAGGCCATGCCTGCGGTGCCCGCGTCCGGCCTCGATGACACCCCGGAGGGGGGCTTCAACCAGTACCTCGGCCCCGACGCCCTGCCGACCGATGATCCCATGTTCCTGGCGGGGTTCTTCTCCTACGTGGGCCTCTCCCCGATGATGGACTTCTTCTCCGAGCGAGCCTGCGGGATCCCCTATGAATCCTGCGAGGGCTCCACGACCACGCGGGTGGCCACCGTGTGCGCCGCGGAGAACCTCCCCCTCCTCAAGCAGGGCCTGATCAACGAGTCGACGTTCTACGTGAACCAGGGGTTCTTCGTGCCGTCCGTCGCCAGCTGCACGAATCCGGTGGTGCGTCCCGACAACGGGCACCTCTACGTGAACGTGTGGTACGACCTCAGCAACGGACCGGTGCGGATCAGCTACCCGGAGCTGCGGTTCCCCTCGAGCGACGGGATAGGGCAGCCCGCGGTCTTCGCCGTCCAGTTCCTCGATCCGTTCAGCAACAACATCTTCCACATCGCCCCCTGGGGGAACCTCGTCAACAAGGGTGGCGGGTACGGCCAGGATGGCAGAATCACCACGAACAACGTCGAAGCGGGGTTCTACGACGGCCAGAACTACTACGTCTACTGGACCGGCATGGATGGCCTCGACAGCTTCCTCGAGCAGTCCGGGATCCCCGAACGGAACCTGATCGCGTCGGACAACAAGCTGGGATGGATGCTCGCTCGCGTGATCGTCCAGTTCGACCAGCCCGACCCGACCCGGGTGCTGTGCGGTAAGTTCTGCGGCACCGCCATGGTGTGGGACGAGGATTCACGGACCCTGTCGGAGCTCGATCTGGCGTCCGCGAACTACGGATCGAACCCGCTGCCCCCCAAGAATGAATTCAGCGTCACCTGCGGCGCCATCCCGGACCCCCTCCTGTACCTCGACTACGCGGCGACGTGCCTGGGCCAGGTCACCTGGCCGGACGGGGTGGTCAACGACTACTACCGGTACATGATGGACTCCATCGGCGTCAATCCCGATGTGGGGGGGCCTTCCAAGGACCCCAACCTGGGTCCCGAGGACAAGGCGAGCATCATCGAGGGGTTCAGGTACGCCGAGGGCCTGCTCTGCGGCTCAGGCGGGTCGACGGACGACTACTTCACGGAGGGTTCCCCCGACGTGCCCTGGGTCAACCCCCTGAGCAGTACCGGCGACTACGGGCAGAAGCTCTTCTACCGGGCGGTGGTGGCCCAGCAGGGCTTCGGGGCCGAGACCAACACCTACGAGTACTACCCGACCGCGAAGAAGGATTCGGACAAGGACTCGCTCGTCTCCTGGACCGACGACGGCGATTTCAACGAGTACCTGATCGTCATGGATGCGGACATCGAGGACGTCTCCGCGATGTGGTCCCTGACCATGTACTACTCCGAGAATGCCGACCAGAAGACCGCCGCGGTGCTCTGCCCGGAGCAGAACAACAGCTGCCTCACCGGGACCTGCGTGACCGACATCGGCACCTTCCACTCCAACTGGGAGGGAGGGGACGGTCCCATCAAGTTCAATGACAAGTACCTCATCCTCCTGAGCCCCGAGCCGCCCTCCGGCGAGCTGGCGGACAAGGTGAACTGGCTGCCCAGCCCGAATCGCTGGGACCCGGAGACCCAGGAGCTGGTCGAGGACACCGCGGTCTACTTCAACATCACGCTCCGGGTCTACAACGCCAGGATCACGGGGTCCAGCACCCTTTCCAACCACTGGACCACCCCCTGCATCCTCAAGTGGGACCGGAGCAACGGACTGCCCGTCGACTGCAGCGACGGCGCGGTGACCGGTTGCCTCGGCGACCTCGATGCCGACGGGTCGGTCGGTGCCAACGACCTCGCGATCCTCTTCGGGGACTGGGGCTGCCAGGAGGGGTGTGCCGGAGACCTCGACGGCAACCGCACGGTCGACGGTCGCGACGTCGCCCGGCTGGTGAACGCCTGGGGGCCGTGCGGGGGGTGACCCGCGGGGCGACCTCACCCCGGCTGCGGCCGGGCCCGGCTTGACCGCCACCCGGGTGCGACGCCCGGGGGAATTGTCTTCCCCCGTGTGGGCGTGGCTGGTACCTTCGGGATCCCTGCGGATCCC
>PKCS01000023.1 GCA_002862305.1 Phycisphaerae bacterium
TGCAGACCCAGGCGGCGGCGGAGCTCGGCCTCTTCGGGTCGTCCCTCGTGGTGATGCTCTGCGGGGCCGGGGCGTTCAGCCTGGACCGCATGCTCTTCGGGGGCACCCGGGCGATGCGCCGGGCGCGGATGCACGACCGCGAAGACGAGGACGACGGCTGACGATGAGTAGTGGAGCCGCCAGTGGTGCGCCTGGACGGCACGCACCCCCGGCGGCCTGGACCCGGGTTCGAACCTGACTGTCTGGTGACTCGATGAGGACCGGCACCGACATGGACAAGACCGCCCCCGACCCGGTCGTCTCATGGCGGCGAAGGAGCGGTCGCCGTCGCGCGAACCACGTGGGACCATGGATCGGTTCGGCCGTCGGGCACGCCCTGCTGCTGGGACTGGTGCTCGCGCTGGGCGTGAACCTGGCGCGGGAGCACCTCCCCCGGACCACGCCGGTGATCACCGCGGAACTGGGGATGGAGACGGCCCCCCCGCTGCTCGAACTCTCGATCGAACCAGAGGTCGAATCCGGCCGCCCGGTCGAGCTGCCACCATTGAGGACCCCGACACCCCGGGACCGCGGACGGGACCTGCTCGGATCGAACCTGCCGGGGGAGCCCGGACCCGCCCTCGCGATCGGATTGCCCGGGGGCACCGGGGGGACGCTGGGCTCCGTGGCCTTCGCGGGTCTAGGTGGGGGGAACGCGCGGCGGATCGCCTTCGTGGTCGACGCCTCGGGCTCGATGATCGGGACCCTCCCGATGGTCATACGGGAGCTCGACCGAAGCATCGCGAACCTCTCGCAGCTGCAGTCCTACGCCGTGGTGTTCTTCCAGGGGGATCGTGCGGTGGCAGTCCCCCCGGTGGACCGCCTGGTGAGCGCCACCAGCGAGCATCGCGAGCGGACCATGCAATGGATCGAGGAAGTCATCATCCCCGCCGGGCGAAGCAGTCCCCTCGAGGCGATCGAGCACGCGGTGGGACTGGGCGCGGAGGTGGTGTACCTGCTGAGCGGCAGCGTATCCGGTTCAGGCAGCTACGAGATCGACGTCGATTCGTTGCTCCAACGCCTGGACACGATCAACCCGGTGGTGCCCGGGCTGGGCCGAAGGTCGGCCCGCATCAAGTGCATCCAGTTCATGGATCCTGATCCGGTCGAGGCCCTGCGGAGGATCGCGGAAGTACACTCCGGGGAGGATGCGTTGTCGCTTGAGGGCTACCGCTTCGTCGGAAGATTCGAACTGGGGCTCGACCCGTGATGAGGACGTCAGTACCTATGCCGAGCAATCGAGATCGAGTCGGACCCCATCGACCTGCTCTTTGGGGATTGCCGACCACCGCACTGCTGCTGGCATGCTCCCCGGCGTTGGCGGAATCGGATGGGGTCGTGCCCGGGTTCGGGGGTGCGTTCTTCTGGTCGCGGAGCATCGGCCCGGACGGGGTGGTTCAGACGGAGTGGTTCGGGACGGGCTTGATCTGGCTGCTCCTGCTCATGTCGGTGGTCGGGATCGGCTATTTGCTGAGGCTCGCGTCCGCGAGCGCCCGCCGGCACATCGCACCCCCGGAACTCATGGAACGGATCGACGAGGCGGTTCGGGACGGCAAGTGGCGAAAGGTCCTCGCGCTCACCGAGCAGGACGACTCGGACTTCGGGATCGTGGTGCACGAGGCCTTCACGGAGGCGCCCAAGGGCCACCAGACGATGGTCGAACGCGTGCAGCAGGTCTCGGCAGGACTGGCCACCGAGCGCTTCCGTCAGCTCGAACCGCTGAACGTGCTCGGTCAGGTCGCCCCGATGGTGGGCCTGTTCGGCACGGTCTATGGGATGATCGTGGCCTTCGGATCGATCGTCGCCAGCGGGGGCAACGCGGATCCCGTCGCGCTCGCGGGCGGGATCGGCACCGCCCTGGTCACCACCTTCTGGGGGCTGCTGGTCGCGATCCCCGCCCTCGCCGGGTATGCACTCCTGCGAAACCGGGTCGACGCCCTCGAGATCGAGGTCGAGGTACGGGTCCTCGAGTACCTCGACCGTCTGGAACCACAGGAGGCGGATGTCGCAGGGGATGTGGCGACATGAGCCACATCCATCATCGAGGACCGGCGAGGATCGAGGCGAACCTGACGCCCATGATCGACATGACCTTCCTGCTGGTGGTCTTCTTCGTGGTGGTGTCAACCATCACGGAGGCCGAATCGGTGGAGATGAGGCTGCCGGATCCGGAACCGACCGCCAGCGCCGCACCCACCCGGGAGCCGAGGATGGTGGTGAACGTGGTGCCGGACGAACGTGGAGAGGCGACGGGGTATCGACTCAACGGGATCGACTACGAACTCGGCCGAACGGGTCTGGAGGCGCTCGGGAGGCGTCTGGAGGCGCTGTACGAGGGGAATCCCGAGCTGATGATCAACCTCCGGGCCGATCGGCGAACCGAGCAACGTCACATCGCTCCGGTCCTGGAGACGGTGACCGGTGCGGCGGGCAGGGCCGGCAAGACCACGCCGGCGCGGGTCAACCTCGTGGTGGTCCGGGAGCGGGGTGGATCGGGTGAGTAGGCACCGCCGGGTCGAGAACGCGCCGCGCCGGATGGGCGTGAACCTCACCCCGATGATCGACGTGGTCTTCCAGCTGCTCATCTACTTCCTGTTGGTGACGAACTTCGCGGTGGGCGAACAGGTCTTCAGGCTCGACCTGCCCGAGCGCGGCGGGGCGGCGGAAGCACGCAGCCCGTTCGACCTGCCGGAAGAGCCCCTGAGAATCCTCGTGGGGTCCGAGGGAGCAGGGGTGGAGGGCATTCGGATCGAGATCGAGGGACCGTACCCCCAGCCGCGGACCCTCGAGGAGCTGGAGCAGTTCCTCTCCCGAAGCCGGGCCGGGAAGGGAAGCGGATACTTCCTCCCCGACCACCCGCTGGTGATCGTGCCGGGCGAGACCACACGTTGGGGGCACGTGGTCGATGTCTTCAATGCAACCGTGCGTGCGGGGTACCTCAGGGTGCGCTTCGCGGAGCCGTCGCCCGGAGTCCTCGAATGATCGCCCATCCACTCCTGGTCGCAGGCATCACAACCTGCCTTGGTTTGTCGCTCCTGCTGGACGGCGTACCACTCATGGCGGCGGGGCCCGGCTCGTCCGGGACGCGCGCCGGGTCGCAGGACCAGCGCGAGCTGGAGGATCGCATCCGGCGGTACCGGGACATCAGCGAGGACGAAACGCGTTCGCTCCAAGAACGCTCCGACGCCCTGGACGACGCGATCGAGTCCCGGGAGGCCCTCATCCGGTCGGGGATGGTGGACGGGTCGCGATGGCTGGCCACCTTGCATGCGGACCAGGCCGAGGACCTGTTGCTGAGGCGCATTGAATTCCCCAACAGCTGGTCGCAGCACCTCTTCAACGCCCGGACGGGCTGCCCGATGCTCCCGGGGGAGGTACCGCTGATCATCGGTCGGGGACTCAGCGAGGTGGCCCGGGCGAGGTCCGCGGCGGAGGCGGCGATGCACGAGCTCGAGACCGAGGACCACGCTGGGGAGCGGGATCCGGGGAGGGTGGATCGACTTCGATTCGAGCGCGCGCTGAGGATCCCCCTGCTGGAGTCGATCGGCCTGGTCCTTGCGGGTGCCATCGACGAAGAGTCGACCCGGAAGGGGATCCGGCAGCTCGAGGGCCTCGACCCCGAGCTGGTTCGCCTCAACGGGGCCGGGCGGATCGTGCGCACCTGGCTGATCCGGGGCATCCTGCTCGCCGGCGACGGCACCCGCCTGCAGGCGCTGGTCGAGGACCCTGATGCACTCGATTCGAACCTGGAGCGGGTGCGGGCGACGGGACTCCTGTCCGGACCAAGGGCGGCGGCGGACCTCGCCCTCGAGGAATTCCGGGCGTGCGCCGTCGAGAAGTCCTATGAACGACTGCTGCTTGCGGACCTCCACGCGAGGTACCGGGAGGCGAGCGGGTTCGACGGACCGCCCACCTGGCAGGACGGGGTGGCCGAGCTCTGGAGCGAGGTGCTCGAGGACGCCGGTCCCGGGCGAGGTCTGATCGAGCTCGCGATCGCCGCGAGGTTGCTGGACCACGCCGGTCCCCGCGATGATCGCACCATGCCCCTGATTGCCGCCTGGGCGGTGGGGCGCGCCGAACTCGCGCGCCGGGGACGCGGGGAGTCACCCGATGAGGACGCTCGGCGTCGACTGGAGCAGCTGGTCGGGGAGCACCAGACATCGGACCACCTCGAGGGCAGGGCACTGTCGATCCTGTTCCGGCTGGCCCTTCAGGAGGGGAACCGGCTGGAGGCCGCGAGGCTGGGGCGGACGCTCTACACCCGTCACCCGGCCATGGATGAAGTGGACGCCGGGATGGTCGCCGACCTCTCCGAGCCCTGGGCGATCAACGGGCACCCCGAAGCCAGCGAGCTCTTCGAGGACGCGTTGAGGACGTTGCTCGATCGGCCGGATGGCCTGTCTCCGGAGGCGTCGATCCCGGGGAGGCGACAGAAGAATCGTCTTCGGCTCGCGGCACAGCTCGCACGGAGCGGGCGCTTCGCGGAAGCCCTGCAGCGGATCGATCGAATGAAACCCCTGACGGAGCCCCATGCGTGCGAACTCCTTCGCGTGAGGACCGACTGCCTCATCGGCCTGGGGCGGGAAGGCGAGGTGCCGGTCCCTGAACTGCTCGGCATGCAGGAGCGCCTGAAGGATGACGTCCGGGCCTACCTTCGGAGGTTCTCCGTGCCGGGAGTGGGCGGGGCGGGAATCGTCCTGCGGCGCGCCGGGTACCGCAGCTCCCTCAAGCTGGCGGAATCGAACCTCGTGCTCGGATTCAGCACGGACGGCCTCGCCGGTGTCTCCGAGGTCGCCGACCGATCCGACCTGGGCGCGGACCTGAGGATCCCCGCACTGCTCCTGCGTCATCGGATGAAGGCCGCGGCCGAGGGCGACCCTGATGCGGAGAGCCGGGACCTGCGCCTGGCCGTGGAACTCGATCGTGCACTTGCGATCCCCCTCCTGCTCGAACAGCTCGAGACCACACTGGCGGTGGTGAACGAATCGAGGGATGACGGGGACGCAGCCGGAGCGGAGGCCCTCCTCCGGGCCGGGGTGCGACCCATCACCGAGCTCCTGGCGCCCGAGGACGTGGAGCGCGGCTCGCTCCAGGAGCGGGTCACCATGGCCAGGGCGTTCATGCTGGGCGGACGAGCCGACGAGGGGGTGGCGATCTGGCGGCGCCTCCGCAGTGAACAGCCCGACGCCTGGGTGATCCTGGAAGGACTTGCCGATGCGCTGGTACGAACCAACTCGGAAGGTGCCCTCTCCGAGGCGATGAGGATCTACCTCCGACTCGGCCAGGGGGATCCCGGGGAGTTCGTTCCGCCCGAGACCTGGTGGCACGCCCAGGCCGGCCAGCTGCTCCTGCTGGAGCGGGTGGGTCGTCCTGGTGAGCGCATCGGCACGAGGATCGAACGACTCCGACTCCGGGACCCGGAGTTCGGGGG
>PKCS01000027.1 GCA_002862305.1 Phycisphaerae bacterium
CGGCTTCGCGCGGAGTACGCCCGCAGGGTCGCGCGCGCCGCGCGACGCGAACTGGGCCCGGGGGCCGCGCGGCGGGTTGATGGGCTCAGTGAATGACCGGGGCGGGACGCCCGGGGCCTCACTCGGGCTCCGGGAGCGGTGAACGACCGCGGGCGATGTCGCTGCCGCTGCCCCGCGAGACGACCTGGCGCAGGAACGCGTCGAACTGCGACTGCAGCTCGTCGAGGTCGGAATTGAAGTAGACGACCGTCACCGCGAGGCCGCGCGCCCCCTTGGAGGCCCGCCGCCGATCGTCGATCGCCCCGAGTTCCTCGGACTCGATCAGGGTCTGGCCGAGCCGGCCCTCGTGGGCGTCCCGCAGGACCGCCTCCATGGCGGGACGGTAGCGACCGCCCTCGCCCTCCATGAAGAAGTGCGTGAGGGCCCAGACCTGTGCGTAGTAGGCGAGCAGACGCTCGCGGCCCTGCTGGAGGAAGAACTCCGGGGAACGGGTCAGCAGCTCCACGACGGGGATCAGTCCACCGCGACGGACCGTGCGCCTGAGTTCGTTGAAGCGCTCGAAGTTCCGCCAGGGCATGAAGCGGGGAATGTCGTAGGAGCGCTCGAAGCGGCAGCCCTCCATGTAGGTCGCGATCCCCTCGTCCATCCACGCGGGAAGGGTCTCCTTGAAGGTGTTCTGGCAGAACTGGTGCCAGCCCTCGTGCGCGGTGATGCAGAGCGTGTCCCAGCGACCGATGTCGTACAGGACGGCCCGCCCGCGGGTGGTGAATCCACCCTTGCCCAGCGACAGGTAGAGCCCCGCCTCCCCCGGGAGCAGCATCCGGGTGAAGGCCTGCCACTGCGCCCGTTCCCCGAGGATGTAGGTCTCCATGGGCTCCTCGGGCAGCGGGAGTTCGATGATCGCGGTCCGGTAGTGCTCCAGCGCGCTTTCGAGGTAGGCGGGAATCTTCTCCGCGAGCCAGCCGTCCTCCAGCGTGGTGTACAGCGCGTAATGCGGGGTGCTGACCAGCGCGCCCGAGGGACCGGAGCCGACCGACGGCGTCCAGGGTTCGGAGGAGAGGACGAAGAGCGGGTTGCCGGAGACCGCACCCGCGGAGGAGACCGTCCCGGGGGTGGTGGGACCGTCGTCGACCCCGGAGCTCCGCTTCACGAACTCGTCACCGGAACAGCACGCCAGGGCGAGGGGAAGCAGGAGCAGTCCCCTCGTCACGTTGACCCAGGCTGTGCTCGTTCGAGTGGCCACGACTCCATGGTAGCTGGAGATCACGGATGGGAACCGCCCGGCGGGGAAATACCGGGGACATGCCCGGCCATGCGGTCAATCGAGGCGCTGGAGCGCGGCCTCCGCCGCCGCGAGGTCCGCGCGCGCCGCCTCGAGCAACCTCCTGGTCTCGGCGACCAGTTCCGGCTTGGCCTTGCTGACGTAGGCCTCGTTGGAGAGCCGACCCTCGAAACCCGAGATCTGCCTGGCCTTCTGGTCCCGGATCTTCTCGAGCCGCCCACGCTCCTTCGCGAGGTCCTCGACGTCCAGCAATCCCGCCAGCATGAGTTCCTCGCCCTCGTGGGCGATGACCACCGCGTCCGAGGGGGGGGCGTCGGCGCCGAGCTCCAGGACCTGCTCGAGGCCGCACAGGGTCTGCACCACCCCGCCGGTGGAGGCGATGAACTCGTTGATCCGGGGTGGGACGAGCATGGTGATGCGCTTCCGGGGGTTCACGTTGCGTTCACCGCGAACCGTCCGCACCTGCCCCACCAGCGCCTGCACCCGGGCGAACAGCGCCCCGGCCTCGGGGTCCCGGCACGAGGCGTCGATCCGTGGCCAGTCGGCGACCGCCAGCAACTCGGAATCCGGCAGCGAGAGCCCCGACAGGCCGCGCTCGCCGGCTCGGCGAAGGTGCGGCCAGAGGGTCTCGGTCACGAACGGCATCACCGGATGCAGCAGCCGGAGCAGGGAATCGGTCATGCTCAGCAGGACCTGGCACTGGCGCGGGTCCGAGGCCACGGTCGGCTTGATCCCCTCGAGGTACCAGTCGCAGTAGTCCCGCCAGGCCAGGTCGTAGAGGGTGTCGGCGACGTTGCTGAACTGGTAGCCCCCCATCGATCGATCGAGGGCCTCGATCGCCTCGTGGAGTCGATGGAGGATCCAGCGGTCGATGAGCGGCGCCCCGTCGAGTCCGGTGCCGGGACCCGCCGGGCCGGCCTCGGCACGTTCGAGGGTCCCCAGCGCGAAGCGGGTGGCGTTCCAGAGCTTGTTGGCGAAGTTCCGTCCGAGGTCGAACTTGCTGGAGGTGTTGCGGGCGAGGGGACGTTCGGGGCTCGCCTCCACCGAACCGGAGGCGACGCCGTAGGCGGTGACCATCGACCGACCTGGATCGGAGGGCGACGGCTGCTCCGGGGCGGAGACCACGTACCCCGCCGGGGTGGTGATCGTCTCCGGCTGGAAGGTCTCGCCGGTGTGCGGGCAGACGGTGTCCACGGGCAGCCTGACGTCCTGGGTGTCGGTCGACATCTGGGTGAGCACGAAGCGAAGCGCATCCGCTCCGTGGCTGTGGACGATGTCGCGGGGATCCACCCCGTTGCCGAGGGACTTCGACATCTTCTGCCCGTGACCATCCTGGATCACCGCGTGCACGAAGACCTCGCGGAAGGGAAGGCGTCCCTCGTTGAAGTAGCGGTTGAACATCACCATCCGGGAGACCCAGAGGGTGATGATCTCCCTCGCGGTGCTGAGGACGCTGCTGGGGTTGAAGGTCTCCAGCAGCCCGGACATCCCCTCGAAGCGGGAGGGCTCCGGCCAGCCCATGGTGGACAACGGCCACAGCGCGGAGCTGAACCAGGTGTCCAGGACGTCGGGATCCTGGGTGAAGCCCGCCGACTCGAGCTCGGCCACCAGCGCGCGTTCCTCGGCCTCCTCGAGCACCGGAAGGCAGACCTGCTCCTCGATCTCCCCGCCCGCGGTCAGTCGGGCCTGCCGGGCGCAGCCGCGGTCGGCCCACGCACCGTGGCACTCGACGACGTCCTCCCCGCGGGACCGTGCCTCCTCGAGGCTGCGGGCCAGGGCCTCCCGCCCGTCGGCGCCGGGTTCGAGGATCCGGCTCCACACCGGGATCCGATGCCCCCACCAGAGCTGCCGGCTGATGCACCAGTCCCGGAGCTGCTCGTGCCAGGAGCGGAAGGTCCTGGCGTAGCGGTCGGGGAAGAACGCGAGTCCCCCGTCACCGGGATCATCGGTGCGTGGACCGACGTCCTCGGGCAGGTCGGGACAGTCCTCGGGACGCATCGCCCGCAGCGCGGCGCCCCGGAGCCGGTCGTCGGTCACCCGGACGTACCACTGGTCGGACAGGTACGGTTCGATCGGGACGTGGCTCCGATAGGAATGCCCGACGGCGTGCTCGTACTCGCGCACGTTCTCGAGCAGTCCCCGGGACTCGAACCACTCGACGATCGCGGCCCGTGCATCCTCGCGGGAGAGCCCGGCGAAGGCGCGGGCGGCCTCCGAGTGGTCGTCGAATCCGTGGTCCAGCGAGATCGACCCGTCGGGCGCCATCACGTTGATGACCGCCAGGTCGTGGCGGGCGCCGATCTCCCAGTCGTTGGGATCGTGGGCGGGGGTCACCTTGAGGAAGCCGGTGGCGAAGGCGGCCTTGGGATCCGCGGGACCGTCCCCGTCGGAGAGTTCCGCGGGAAGGACCACGAAGTCGTCCTCGACGATCGGGATGACCCGTCCCACGATGGGCAGGACCACCCGGCGTCCCCGGAGCGCCTCCGCACGCGGATCCCGTGGGTTCACCGCGACCGCAGCGTCGCCCAGCATCGTCTCGGGTCGGGTGGTCGCCACCGTGACGTGCCCGGATCCATCCTCCAGGGGATAGCGCAGGTACCACATGTGCCCGGCCACCGTCTCCATCTCGACCTCGTCGTCCGCCAGGGCGGTCCGGGTCACCGGGTCCCAGTTGACCAGTCGCTTGCCACGGTAGATCAACCGGTCCCGGAAGAGCCGGAAGAACGCCTCGCGCACCGCCCGCGCGCAGACCGGGTCCATCGTGAACCGGAGCCGATCCCAGTCGCAGGAGCATCCCATCATGGTGAGCTGCTCGACGATGGTGGCCTCGTACTCGTCCTTCCATTCCTGGACCTTCTCGATGAAGCCCTCCCGGGTGAAGTCGGTCCGGGTACGACCCTGCTGGAGCAGGCGCTTCTCGACCACCGACTGGGTCGCGATCCCCGCGTGGTCGGTACCCGGCATCCAGAGGGTGTTCGCGCCCCGCATGCGGTGGTAGCGCACCAGCACGTCCTGCAGGGTGCCGTTGAAGGCGTGGCCGAGGTGGAGTGCGGCGGTGACGTTCGGGGGTGGGATCAGGATCGAGTACGGCGGGCGATCATCCCCCTCGGCGCGGGGCACGGCATGGAAGCAGCCACCTTCCCGCCACCGTCGGCGGATGGCCTCCTCGGTGTCCGCGGGACTGTAGGATTTCTCCAGTGAAGGGGCGTCCGGTGTTGAATGCGGGGCGTCGCTCATGAACGGACATGATACGGACATGACGAACTCGAGACAGGCAAATCGCGCGGCGTTCACGCCAATCCTCCTGGCGGCTGCGCTCACGGCGATGCTGGGAGGCTGCGATGGGAGTTCCCCGTCGCCGGATCCGGGACCGACCGCCGCCACCATCGATCCCCGGAGCTTCCAGGAGGGGCTCGATGCCGTGGAGGTCTGGCTGGGGCGAGGTGATGCGGTGAAGGCGGAAGTGGTCGCCGGCCGGCTGGTGGAGCTCGATCCGGGCTCGCACGAGGCCCTGCAGGCCCATGGCCGGTGCCTCCTGATCCTGGGGGCGACGGCGGAGCGTTCCGGCCGGGAGGACGCGGCCCGGGTATTCCGGGACCGGGCCGCCGACCGGTACCTGGAGGCCGTGGAGGCTGCGGGCGAGGTCGCGGGAACGGGCCTGCTGCACGAGGCGGGCGTCGCGGCCACCGGGGCCCGGCGACTGACGCTGGCGCTGGGACTCCACCAGCGTGCCGCGGCGCTCGACGGGACCGATGCGACCCACGCGATCTTCGCCGCGAACGTGCTGACCATGATGGATCGTCCCCGGGAGGCCGCGCCGTGGTTCGAACGCGCGATCGAGACCGCACCGGATGAACCCTGGGGATGGGCGGGCCGGGCCGAGTGCCTGCGACAGCTCGAACGCTACGAGGAGGCCCTCGTGGCGGTTCGTTCCGCAAGGCAGCGGGCGATCACGCGGGGCACCGAGTCGGGATTCCCCTTCCGGGTGGCGGAGGCGAGGATCCTCCGGGAAGCCGGGCG
>PKCS01000001.1 GCA_002862305.1 Phycisphaerae bacterium
TGCTACGCCAACGGCCGGGTCCTGGGCACCATCGAGGAGTCGTTCATCAGCCGGCTGCGACCGGGGGATCGCTTCGTCTTCTCGGGACGGGTCCTCGAGTTCAACCGGCTGCGCAACATGCGGGCGTTCGTCCGGCGGTCGCGCAGCCGGCGGGGCGCGATCCCGCGTTGGAACGGGGGCAAGATGCCGCTCTCCACCCACCTCGCGGGACAGGTCCGGGACCAGCTGTCCCGGGATCCCGAACGGTCGACGGCGCCCGAGCTGCGGGCGGTGGCCCCGATCCTCGCGGCGCAGAGGCGGGACTCGATCCTGCCCGGCACGGACCGCACCCTCCTGGAGTTCACCACCGTCCGGGACCGGCACCACGCCTTCCTCTTCCCGTTCGGGGGACGACTCGCCAACGAGGGGATCGGGGCGGTGGTCGCGCTGAGACTCTCCCGGAGGCGGCCGCGCTCCGTGGTCTGCGTGGTCAACGACTACGGGGTGAAGTTCGCCGGCGAGGAACCATTCGAGCAGGACGAGGCGACCTGGCGGGAACTGCTGGACACCGAGGGGCTGGTCGAGGACCTGCTGGAAGCCGGCAACGCCACCGAGTTCGCGCGACGGGGATTCCGGTCGATCGCCCGCATCGCGGGGCTCATCCAGCAGGGCTTCCCCGGGAGCCGTCGCTCCGGCGGCCAGCTCCAGGCCTCGAGCGAGATGTTCTTCGAGGTCTTCCAGGAATACGACCCGGGGAACCTGCTGCTGCACCAGGCGAATCGGGAGGTGCTGGAGAACCAGCTGGAGTACGCGCGGATCGAGGAGGCACTCGTCCGGATCGCCGGGGGTCCCCTCGAACTCCGCCCCACCGAACGGGTCTCGCCGCTGGCGTTCCCCCTCTACGCGGAGAGCATCCGTGCCTCCACGGTGAGCAGCGAACAGTGGTCGGACCGGGTGCGCCGGCTCGCACTGGCGAACCAGGAGGCGGTGACCGGATGACGTCGCTGGCGGAGACCATCGTGGACTGGCACGGCATCGAGCTCGGGCTGCTGCCCGACCGGGCGCTGCGGGTCCGGGCGTCCGGGGCGGTCCTGGTCGCGGACCTCCACCTCGGGAAGGGCGCGTCCTTCCGCCGTCGTGGGGTGCCGGTGCCCGAGGCGGTCACCGAAGGGGACCTCCGGCGACTCGAACGACTGGTGGCGGGGACCGGCACCACCCAGCTGGTGGTCCTGGGTGACCTGGTGCACGACGAACAGGCGATGAAGCCGCGCACCCTCGAGCAGTTCACCCGCTGGCGGGCGGACCACCCGGGCCTGCGGGTGCAGCTGGTGCCCGGCAACCACGACCGCCATGCCGGGGACCTCAAGACGCTGGGCGTGGAGGTGCTTCCCCCCCGCCACCATCACGGCGGGCTGGATCTCGTGCATGCACCCTCGGAGGATGCATCGCACCCCACCCTCGGCGGCCACGTCCATCCCTGCGTGCGACTGGCGGTCCCGCGAGGTGGTGACCGACTGCGAACGCCGTGCTTCTGGTTCCAGGGGAACGTCGGGCTGCTCCCGGCGTTCGGGAGCTTCACCGGCGGGAAGCAGATGCCCCTGGGACGCGGGATCCGGGCGTGGGCGGCGGGTCGCGAGGAGGTGGTGCCGCTGCACGCCGAACCGACCCCTGCGGACGTCGACCGAGGCTCAACGACCTTCGAGTGACGCCTGGGCGTGGTCCCAGCGGCGGCGCGCCGCCCGGAGCGAGGCGTCCGGCGAGACGATCGGGGCCGGGCCGCCATGACCCCAGGGTTCGTGGCGGGCGGCGCCCCGGAGCCCCGCGAGCTCCTCGGGGAGCCAGTGCGCGACGTAGGAACCATCCGCGTCGTACTGGCGGGACTGGCGGCCGACGTCGAACCCGCGGAAGCCCCGCGGATCGGCACCCACCCCCGCGCCGTAGGCCCAGTTGCCCCAGTTGGCCGCGGGGCAGTAGTCCATGAGGCAGTGCTCGAACCACCGTGCGCCACGACGCCAGTCGACGTCGAGGTTCTTCGAGAGGAAGCTGGCCACGATCTGGCGACCGCGGTTGGACATGAAGCCGGTCGCCGCGAGCTCCCGCATGTTCGCATCCACCAGGGGCACCCCGGTGGTCCCGGTCCGCCAGGCCTCCAGGTGGTCGGGTCGATCCCCCCACTCGAGCTCGAGGCCGGTGGGACCCGAGGCACGGAAGAGCCGACGACCGTGCTTGAGCAGGTGCAGGCGGAAGAACTCCCGCCAGAGCAGCTCGAAGCGCAGCCAGTAGGTCGAGTCGTTGGCGACCCGCTCGGCCTCGTAGCGAAGGGTCTCGGCGGCGACGAACCGGGCCGAGAGGCAGCCGGTGGCCAGCCACGGTGAGAACTTCGAGGAATAGGACTCCCCGAGCAGGCCGTTGCGGGTCTCCTTGTACCGACGAAGGTGGTCCCCCCCGAAGATCCAGGCGTCGAGCCGGTGGAGCGCGGCCGATTCACCGCCCTGGAAGACCATGACCCCCCGGGGATCGGGGGCGGGTTCCTCGATGGAACATGCCGCCAGGGTGGGCAGCTCCCCCGGGGCGACGTCGTCCGGGCGCTCGAGGCCGTTGAGGGAGGCGGGGCCGGGGCGGGGCGGCGCGACCTGGAGGCGCTTCTCCGCGTGGCGGCGGAACTTGCTGAAGACTTCCGGGAGGTCGCGGGCGAAGGCACGAGGGTCGTCCAGTTCGAGGAGCGTCTCGACCGGCAGGGCCACCACCTCCGGGCCCATCGCGGCCTGCACCGCCCGCTCGACGGTTCGCTCCTCGGTGCCCGGTTCCTCGACCAGGCACAGCCGGTCGATCGAGAGCTCCCTCGCCAGTCCGGGGAGGATCGACTCGGGTTCGCCCACCCGGACCAGGAGGTCCACCCCCCGGCGAGCGAGCGACGCCCGGAGGTCCGCGACCGATTCCAGGAGGAACCTCATCCGGTGCGGGCCGGTGCGGGGACGCCCGTCGACCTCCGCCTGGTGCTCGCGCGGATCGAGGATGAACACCCCCGCCACCTCGTCGATGGCGGGATCGATCGCGTCGAACAGCGGTTGGTCGTGCAGTCGGAGCTGGCGGCGGAACCAGAGGAGGGTGCGGCGTGGGGATCGTTGGTTCATGGGGGATTATTCCCGGCCACCCCGGGCAATTCCCCCTTTTCGGCCAATCGGGTCCCGATCGGGGATGTCCGCCGTCGAGGTCGCCGTCGATTGCCGGGGGAGCCGGGAAATCACCGGCGATCCGACGTACCCTTCCAGACCACCCAAGCGAGGTACCCGATGACCGCCGATCCGACCCTGCTGATCCTTCCCCACCAGCTGTTCCTCGACCACCCCGGACTCGACCCGGCTCCCTCCGGGGTGGCGATGGTCGAGGACGCGCTCTTCTTCGGGGACGCGCACCACCCCGCGGCGTTCCACAAGCAGAAGCTCTGGCTGCACCGGGCGAGCATGAAGCGATACCAGGGCCTGCTGGAGGAGCGCGGGCTCGAGGTCGACTACTTCGAGCACGAACCGGGGGGGGACCCGCTGACGGACTGCCTCGAGCGGCTCGCGGCGAAGGGCGTCGGAGTGGTCCGGCTCCCGGATCCCCACGACCACCTGGTGAACCGACGGATCGACCGGCAGGCGAGCCGACTCGGGATCGAGGTGCAGCGGCTGCCGACCCCGATGTTCATCAACGACCCCGAGGAGAACCAGGCGTACCGAGGCACGAAGAAGCGCTGGTTCATGGCCGACTACTACAAGCACCAGCGCCGACGGCTCGGGATCCTGATGGATGGCGACGACCCGGAGGGCGGTCAGTGGAGCTTCGACGAGGAGAACCGCAAGAAGGTCCCCAAGAAGATGCTCGGCGCGATCCCCCCGCTGCCGGAGCCCGAGCACGACGAACTGGACCACGCGGCCCGGGAGCACGTCGAAGCCCGCTATCCGGGGAACCCGGGACGGATCGAGCGACTGATCTACCCCACCTCGCACGAGGCCGCGGCGGACTGGCTGGACCGGTTCATCGCCGAACGCTTCGGGCTCTTCGGGGACTACGAGGACGCGATCGTGAAGGGCGAGTCGTGGCTCTGGCACGGGGTCCTGACCCCGATGCTGAACATCGGGCTGCTGACCCCGCGCCAGGTGCTGGACACCGCGCTCGAGGGCGCGGGGCGCCATGGGGTCCCGATCAACGCCCTCGAGGGGTTCGTCAGGCAGCTGATCGGCTGGCGGGAGTTCATGCGCGCCACCTACGAGGACCTCGGGGTCACGATGCGGACCACCAACCACTGGGGCCACCGACGGCGGATCCCGCGGAGCTTCTACGACGGGACCACCGGCATCGAACCGATCGACGATGCGATCCACCGGGTGCTCGAGACCGGCTACTGCCACCACATCGAGCGGCTGATGGTCCTCGGCGGGTTCATGTTCCTCTGTGAGTTCGACCCGGACGAGATCTACCGGTGGTTCATGGAGCTCTTCGTGGACAGCTACGACTGGGTGATGGTCCCCAACGTCTACGCGATGAGCCAGCACGCCGACGGCGGCCAGATCACCACCAAGCCCTACTTCTCCGGCTCGTCCTACGTGCGCAAGATGAGCAACTTCCCGCCGGGGGACTGGACCGCGACCTGGGACGGGCTCTACTGGCGGTGGATCTGGAACCACCACGAGGAGCTCGGGAAGAACCCCCGCTGGGCGATGATGTGCGCGATGGCCCGCAAGATGGCACCCGAGAAGCGCGAGGCGCACCTCGACGCGGCGGAGGCGTTCCTCGCCGGGCTGTAGCGACCACCGGATCCCATGGATGGCCGGAGTGGCCCCTTGGACGGGGAGCCCGGGTTCTGTATATATGGATGCATGAGAACGATGACCTGCCTGCTGTCGTGCCTGCTGCTCGCCCCCGTCGGCGCCGGGGCCGAGGACCTGACCGAATCCACCTCGCTCGAGATCACCCGGACCTGGGAGCAGGAGCCGGGGGGCTGGACCTACCAGATGCTGCTGAGCGTCCCCGACTCGATGCCGGCGGGTGGGTACCCGGTCTGCATCGTGCTGCACGGGGCGAACGTGCCCCCGGAGGGCAT
>PKCS01000002.1 GCA_002862305.1 Phycisphaerae bacterium
TCGAGCCTCAGACCGGAGGCGTTCTGCCTGGCATGGATCATCCCCAACTGGCTGGTGTTCGAGCTGGCCGCCACCAAGCTCCCCCACTACACCCTGCCGCTGTACCCCGCCCTGGCCCTGATCAGCGCACGGGCGGTGATGGCGGGCAGCCGTGCGCTGCCACAGGTCACGTCGCGAGGGGCCCGGCTCGGGTTCACGCTGTGGTTGCTGATCGGGACGGGCATCTGCGCGCTGCCGCTGCTGCTGCTCGCGCTCGGGTACCGCGGAGGCCCCCTGGGAAGCGTGCCACCGGGATCGCCGCTGGCCAACGGTCCCGCCTGGCCGGAATTCACGCTCCTCGGGGCGGGCAGCCTCCTCGGACTCGCCTTCCTGGTCGCCGGGTATCGCCTGGTGCTCAAGGGCCGGCTGTTCGAGGGGCAGCTGGTCTCGATCCCCACCGCGGCCCTGTCGATGACGCTGGTGTTCGGGGTCACGCTGCCGCTGCTCTGGCCGATCTGGATCACCCCTCGCCTGGATCATGTGATCGATGCCGCGACCGATGGGTCCGGGCCGCCCGCGCTGGCGGCGACGGGCTACACCGAGGACAGCCTGATGTTCTCCTCGCGTGGACGACTGGAACGGATCCCGGACTCCGAGGTCCGGGACTGGGCCGAACGGCACCCCGGAGGGATCATCGTCCTGCAGCGCGACCAGGTCCCCGAGGGTGGGCGATTCACCGAACTGGGCGAGGTCGGGGGGTTCAACTACTCCAAGGGGTCGTGGATGGACCTCGTGGTCCTGAGGAGCGACGGCCCCGCCCGGGCACCCTGACCCGACCACCACCCCGGGACGCGGTTCCCGGCAGCCCCGGCCCGGGTGCGATATACTTCCTCCTCGATTCGTCACCGACGACTCTGGGCATGTAGCTCAATTGGATAGAGCACCGGTCTACGAAACCGGCGGTTGCAGGTTCGAGTCCCGCCATGCCCGTTGCCCCCAGCCAGCTGGGGGTTTTTTCATGAGGGGCCGACCGGCGGGAGCGGTCGACGGGAGTCGACGAGCGAGGGGCCGAGCAGGTAGGCGGCGAAGCTGCCGAGCCAGTGCCCCCCTTCGTAGCCACCGAGGGTGAGCGAGGCCAGGCCGGGTCCTCGGTGACGGAGCGAGGCCTCCCGCAATCCGATCGAGCGGGGATCGGTCGGAGGCAGGGCCCGGGCCACGTCCCGGAGCATCCAGGCCCGGCTGAGGTTGAGCCCGTCGAGGTGCGTCAGTCGACCATCGGAGCGGTCCGGAGGCTCGACCGGGACCAGCGGGACGTGGCGCTCCAGCTGCGGCAGTACCCGCTCCAGCCAGCCCGAGAAGAAGGCCGGTTCGAGCAGGCGAGCCATCAGCGAGGCAGCCCCGAGGGAGGGTGACAGGAAATCCTCGCCCCCCGGCTCCAGGTGGAGTGGATAGTCCCGATCGTCCCCGAAGAAGTCCACCGCCCGCTGGCTCACGAGGGAGGCGACGTCCGTGCGACCGCTGGAACACGCCCAGTCATGAAGCAGGCAGAGGGAGAAGGCGGTCTGGTCGTGGGTCCCGCTGCGAACGGGGCGATCGAGCTTCCGTAACCAGCCGCCCAGGTTGTCCACGGACCGTTCGACCAACGGGACCAGGTTCGCCTGCCAGCGGCGGGCATCCTCGTCGCCCAGCATCCTGAGCTCCTGGGAGAGCGCGAGGACCCAGGCGAGCCCGTACGGGCGCTCGAAGAGTGGATGGGCCGCCAGGTGCTGGGCCTCCACCCCAAGATCGTCGGCCAGGAGCCTCGCCTCGAGGAGGGCCCGGCATCGGGGGCCGGGTCCCCGGTCCCCGAACCAGCGACGACAGCGAACCAGCAGCCAATGACCGTGCACGGCCGAGTGCCAGTCATAGCAGCCGTTGAAGACGGGGTGGACATCGGCCGGCCGCTGGATCGGGCGAGCCCCATCGAAGCGATGGCTCATCTGGTAGGGGAACTCCCGGGGAACGGATTCCAGGGCGAGGTCGGCACAGGTCCCGAGGACCTCGTCCGGGTTGTCGACCGGGGGTTCAGTCACGGGGCGGGTCCGTGGTGACCGAGCCGAGGTTCCTGAGGACCCATTCCCGCTGCGACTGGTCCGGGACCTGGCCGGCGGCGGCCAGCCCGTACTGGACGTGGGAGGCCACGCCCTCCGGGTCGGATCCGATCGCGCAGGCCCGTGCGATCGCCTCGTGGGCGAGGGCCCGATCGTGTTCCGAGAGCTGGTGGTCGTCGCAGAGGGCGAGGCTGTTCGTGGCATGGTGCCGGGCGGACTCGGCCAGTCCCAGCAGGGCGTTGACCCGGGCGAGCATCCACTCGCCACGGGCGAGGTTCACCGGCAGGCCGACCACCCGCCAGTGCCAGAGCGAGGCATGGGCCATGTTCAGCAGCGCCTCGTCGTCCTCGGCCGTCCGATCGGTCCGCCGGGCCTGCTCCCAGCAGCGGTCGTAGAGGGCCCGGGCGCACAGGCGATGCATGTCCTCGGGAAGGATCGCGGTGATGGTGGTCATGGATTGGTTCCGTGTGGATGATCGGCTTCGTGCTGTCTGATGAGGGTCCGGGAGAGATGGAGCCCGACCAGCCTCGCGACGATGACCGTGAGGTAGATCTGGCCCACCACCGCCTCCATGGAGACGATCGCGCGCGCGACCGGGGTGGCGGGAACGATGTCCCCGTAGCCCACGGTGGTGAGGGTGATGATCGAGTAGTAGGTCAGGACCCCGAAGTGCGTGCCCTGGCGGTGCAGCTCGTTGGGCGGAACCTCGAGCTGGGGCTGGATGAAGAAACTGTCGTTGTCGAACAGGACCAGCACCGAGTAGATGCTCGCGAAGAGTGCGGCAAGCAGCAGGTAGCCGCAGACGCTTCCCACCAGGGTGTCCACCGACACCCTGGCCTTCGAGAAGATGTCGGCCATGATCGTGATCAGGATGTAACTGAGAAAGAGGAACCCCGCACACCCCGCGACCACCCCGGTGGCGATGGTCCCGACGAACGGGTCGACGAACGAGCTGATCATCATGACCGAGCCGAGGACCGTGATGATCACGAGGTGGATCCGACCGGCAGTGGCGAGCAGCACCCCGGCAATGACGACCAGGCCTGTGAGGAGGTCGGTGAACCGGACCCCGATGCGATGGTTCTGAAGGAGCGGCCCGATGAAGATCGCGACCATGAGCGCGACGAGCAGCCATCCGTAGTGCCCGAGCATGGCGCCGGAGGAGATCTTCCGAACGAAGGAGCTCGAGGACTCGGGGGGGGTGGGTGGGGGATCGGGCATGAGCCAAAAGACTAGCGGAATCCAGCGTCAGGTTCAGGAAATCGAGATACCATGAGGTCATGACCGATGCCATCAACGCCCATGCACTGGAGATCACGGATCTCGAATTCGAACATCGATCCCGCGACGGCGCCCCGTTCGTCCTGCGAATGCCGAGCCTGGCGATCTCGCAAGGCGAGCAGGTCCTGCTGACCGGCGACTCCGGGAGCGGCAAGAGCACGCTCCTGCAGGTGATCGCGGGGCTCCTCACCCCCCGGCAGGGCGAGGTCCGGGTCGACGGCCGGCCACTGGGAACGCTCAACGGGGCTGACCTGGATGCGTTCCGGGGTCGCAAGATCGGAATGATCTTCCAGACCTTCAACCTCCTGGAGGGGTTCACCGCCCGGGAGAACGTGCTGATGGCCCTGATGTTCGGGGGCGAACCCGCCTCCGGGCACGCTCAGCGCTCGGCGGAACTGCTGGCACACCTCGGGATCGACCGACCGGATGCGATGCCGGACGAACTCAGCATCGGCCAGCAGCAGAGGGTGGCGGTCGCCCGGGCGCTGGCCACCCGTCCTGCGCTGGTCCTCGCCGACGAGCCCACGGCCAGCCTGGACGCCCGGAACGCCCGAAACGCCATCCAATTGATCCAGGACAGCTGCCGCGAGCAGGGTGCCGCCTTGCTCTGCACCAGCCACGACGACCAGCTGAGGTCATCCTTCGAGCGTGTCGAGGAGCTCTCCCAATGAACGACTACCAGATCATCACTCGGAGCCTTCGCCTCCGCCTCTTCTCCACCGTCGTCACGATCGCCAGCGTGGCCATCGCGGTGGGGCTGCTCATGGCCCTGCTGACACTGCGCACCTCGGGCGAGCGGGCCTTCGCCCGCGGGACCGGCAACGCGGCCCTGCTGGTCAGCCGGGACGCGAGTCCACTTGAATCAGTGCTCAACGGGATCTTCTACGCGAATCCCCCCCGCAACCCCATTCCGATGGAAAAGTACGAGGAGATTGCAGCCTCGTTTCCCTGGTCGTGGACGGTCCCCACCCAGCTGGGTGATTCCTACCGTGGATTCCCGGTGGTCGCGACCAACAGCGATTTCTTCACCGAGTTCCAGCCGGTGGACGGGATGCCGTGGTCGTTCCAGGCAGGACGACGATTCGCACGACCGTTCGAGCTCGTGATCGGGTCCGACGTCGTCGAAGGTGCAGGGCTTACCATCGGGGACCAGGTGGCCCTGACGCATGGCTACGGCGGCTCCCGGGAGGTCGGACACGTTCATGACAACCACCTCTTCGAGGTCGTGGGCATCCTCGAGCCCACCAATTCCCCGCACGACCGAGCCCTGTTCACCGACTTGACGGGTTCCTGGATCCTGCACGCCGAGGACCGGGTCGCGCACGGCCAAGG
>PKCS01000084.1 GCA_002862305.1 Phycisphaerae bacterium
CCCCCCACCGGTCGTGGCTTCCACCTCGCGGGTGGAGATCTCGGCCTTGACCTGCTCGAGCTTCTCCTTGATCCGAGGGAGGTCCTTCATCAATCCGGCCATCCCGGCCATGCCACGCAGTGAGTCAAACATGTCGATCAGTCCCCGATGGGTGCGGTTGAGTCGGAGTCGGCCGACTCCGGGGGTGCTCCGGGCAAGGGACGCACCGAATGGATGGTAGCGTCGAAGAGCTCGACCGCCTTGCGAACGACCGGATTCTCGGCAATTGCCTGGTCCCGGGCGGTGGAATCCTCGGGTGCGGAACGTCCCGGCGTGGGGGCGAGCTCGATGGTGGCCCGCACCCCGGTGGCGCGTTCGACGATCTTCTGGATCCGATCGAGGTTGGACTCGATGAACCGGGCGGTCGAGGTTCGACCGTCGAGGAGGCGGAGCTTGAGGGCCCCGGCTTCCCCTCCCTCGAGCTGCAACTCCCGGATCAGGGCGTGGTCGGACGTGTGCTCCCCGGCGTACTCGACCGTCCGGTTCCAGAGCTCGACGGGGTCGGAAGGGACTTTCTCCCCCGGGGCGGGTGCGGGTGCGGGTGCGGGTGCGGGTGCGGATGCCGGGACGGGTGCCGGCGCCGGGGCGGGCGCGGCCGACGGGCGGGTGCTGGATGGCTTCGTGGCCGTCGCGGGAACGGGTCGCCGCCCGGCCGCGCGATTCAACGCGCCCGGGCCGGGTCTTTTTTTGCTGGTGGGCCCGAGGTCCCCTGGAGCAGGTGCGCGGCCTCCGCGAAGGACTGCATGTGGCACAGCCGGACCAGGACCGCATCGAGCAGGGCGCGGGGGGCCCCGGAAGAGCGGACCTGCCGGGAACCGGCGTCGCAGGCGACGATCATCTGGACGAGGGTGGGTTGGTCGAGGTCCCGGGAGAGCTCGGCGCAGCGCTGCGCGGCGTCGGCGGTCATCCCGATCAGCTCGGACTCGGTCCCACAGGTGGCCACCACCAGCAGGCGCCGGATCCGCTCCGCGAGGGAGTCCAGGAGCTGGGCGTGGGACATGCCGTTGGCGACCAGCTCGCCGGCATGATCCAGCGTGCGCCGGGCGTCCTGCCGGGTGACCGATTCCACCAGGGATCCGAGCAGTGACTCGTCGGGAAGGCCGAGGACCTCCTCCAGGAGTCCCGGGCCGAGCGCGCCGTTCGCGGCGGAGACCACCCGGTCCAGCAGCGTGAGCGCGTCGCGCATCGACCCGTCGGCGAGTCTGGCCAGTTCGAGCGGGATGCCGTCGTCGAAGTCGATGCCCTCGCTCGAGAGGATCTCCCCGAGATGCCGGGCGATCTGGTGGTCGGGGATCGTCCGGAAGTCGAAGCGCTGGCACCGACTCTGGATGGTCTGGGGGACCTTCTGGGGTTCGGTGGTGCAGAGGACGAACTTCACGTGGTCCGGGGGTTCCTCCATGATCTTCAGCAGGGCGTTGAACGCCTGGGTGCTGAGCATGTGGACCTCGTCGATGATGTAGAGCTTGAACGACATCCGGGCCGGCATGAGCCCGGCGTTGGTGATGAGCTCGCGGACCTCGTTCACCCCGTTGTGGCTGGCACCGTCGATCTCGACGACGTCGATGTCCTCGCCGCGGAAGATCGCGTCCTCCGCGTCCTGCCCGGGCGGTTCCTCACCGCGTATGCGGGCGCCGTGCCACATGAGCTCCTTGGCGAAGATCCGCGCGGCGGAGGTCTTCCCGACCCCCCGGGTCCCGCAGAACAGGTACGCGTGGGCGGTGCGCTGCTGCTCGATCGCGTTGCCGAGGGTCCGGATGATCGCCTCCTGGCCGACCAGCTCCGCGAAGGAGCGGGAGCGATACCTCCGGGCGAGCACCTGGTAGGAACCGTGGTTGACGTCGGAGGGATCGGTCATCGTTGCACCATGGGGCTCCGGGGGGCCGGAGTCCCCGGGAGGGGTCCGGGACTGGCTGGTGAGAGGGGAGGACGGCCAGGAGTTCACGAGCTCGGACGACGACGCTTATGGCTGCTGCCGTCAGGCCCTGACCAGGTTCACGAGCCGCCCGCCTCGGGTCCCGGCCGCCCTCCTGTCTCACCAGGATCCCATGGTAGCCGCCCGTCGAGTGAAGTTACAATCAGGGGACGTGAATACCGAGTCCCCATCCACCGATCCCGCCCCCGAGGCACCGACGGACCTCCCGCGAACCGCCCAGCACTCGGTGCTGCGGGAGTTCCGGCAGAGGCAGCGGACCCGGACCCTGCTGCTGTCCGCGCTCCGGGCGGTCTTCGTGGTCCTGGTGGTCGCCACCGTGGCCCTCACGCTGTCGAGCGCCCCGGAATCCGCCCAGTACTTCCCGCTGGAGTCGATCGCGGGAACCCTCATCGCGGCGCTGGCGGCCGCCCTCCTGGTGATCATCGCCGACATCATGACCCCCAAGAAGGACCTCGCCTCGGTGCTGGCGGTCTACCTCGGGGTCAGCTTCGGCCTGGTGGCCTCCCTCGGGCTCGCGGCGCTGCTCGACGTGATCGCGGAGGCCTGGGAGCTGAAGGACGGACAGACCCAGATCTACCTCGGCCTGATCAAGGGGATCGGCGGGCTGTGCCTCATCTACCTCTCGGTGTCGATCGTGCTCTCCACGCGCGACGACTTCAGGTTGATCATCCCCTACGTGCAGTTCGAGAAGCGGGCGCAGGGGACGATCCCCCTCGTGATCGACACCTCCGCGCTGATCGACGGCCGCCTGCTGGAGCTGGCGAAGACCGGCATGGTGGACGCGCCCATCGTGATCCCGCGATACGTGATCGACGAACTCCAGTCGCTCTCAGACAGCCGTGACCGCCTCAAGCGCGAGAAGGGCCGGCGGGGCCTCGACGTCGTGCAGGCCCTGCAGGAGGTCTACCCCGAGACCAAGCTGGTCGACGCCCCCGGGGGGGACGATGACGTCGACCGCAGGCTGCTGGACACCGCGGAGCTGGAGGGCTACCGCGTCGTCACCACCGACCTCGGACTCACGAAGATCGCGCGGATCAAGGGGCTGCCGGTCCTGAACCTCAACGAGGTGACCGGGGCCCTGCGGGGGAACATGGTGCCGGGCATGCGGGTCGAGACCACCATCATCCGTGCCGGGGAGGAGCGGGACCAGGGCATCGCCTACCTGCCAGATGGCGCGATGATCGTGGTCGAACGGGGCGAGGCGCTGATCGGTACCACCTGCGAGGTGGAGATCACGAACGTGATCCAGCGTTCGGGGGGGAAGCTGGTCTTCGGGAAGCCCGTGGAATCCGGCGAGTCCGGGAGCACCCCCCCCGGGCGGACCCTCGCGGAATCCGCAACCACCCAGCCGCCCGCGCCCCGGCCCGAACCGGGTGCCGGTGGAGGCGGCGGGGCCAGGCGGAACCCCCGGCGGGGCCGCTGAACGGAACGGGCCCGCGAGCAAGCTCACGGGCCCGGGAGGTGTTCGGTTCCGTGCGGGGTCCGCTACCGCCCGAGGACCAGCAGCTGGTTGATGAGCTCGTCGGTGGTGGTGATGACCCGACTCGCCGCGGAGTACCCGGTGGAGGCCAGGATCATGTTGATGAATTCCTGGGAGAGATCCACGTTGGAGAGCTCCAGCGCCCCCCCCACCACGCGGCCGGTGCCGAACTCGAGCGGGTCCGCGATGAGCGGGGTCCCGGAATTCGGCCCGCTGGTGAAGAGGTTGTTGCCGGCATCGACCAGGCCCTCCGGGTTCGCGAACTTCGCGAGGGCGACCTGGCCGATCGACCTGGTCAGGCCGTTCGTGAACGCGCCGGAGATGACCCCGTCCTCGCCGATCGAGAAGTTGCTGAGGGTGCCGATCGGTGATCCGTCCTGGTAGACCGCGGCGAGGTTGCTCACGGTGTCGGTCAGCGCGGACACCGAATCGGTGCCGCTGTCGAAGTTCATGCTGACGGTGAGCGGGGTCACCGCACCGTTGTCCCGGACGATCTGGAACGACTGGTTGGTCGAGCTGACGTAGCGGCCGTTCGCGTCGAACTCGACCACCCCGAGGCCGATCAGACGGTCGTCGATCGCGTTGTCGTTGGTCTCGGCCACGAATTCCCAGACCGTGCCCCCGCTGGAGTTGGTGTCCTGGAGCACGAAGCTCAGGTCCACCGTCACCGGAGTCCCGAGGGAGTCGTAGACCACGAAGGAGGTCCGGACCGATTCGCCGATCGGCTCCTGCGTCTGGCTCATGATGAAGGGCTGGCCGAGTCCCCCGGCCGCACCGGTGTTCCCGGTCACCACGATGTCCGCGGAGTCGATGTCGAATCCCTGGACGGTGCCCTCGTTGCCGTTGATCACCAACTGTCCCGAGGCGTTGAACGACACGCTGCCGCCGAGGCTCTCACCGCCGATGTTGGTGGAGTCGAGACCCAGGACCTCGTCGAGCCAGCCGGTGAAGTCGTTGAGGGTCGTCCCATCCACCCCATAGGTGAAGGTGTGGGTCCCGAGGTCCTTGCCGCCCTTCTCGATGCCCGAGATGGTGATCTCGATCGGCCCCCCCGAGGAGGAGTCGAAGGCGAGGGAGGTGCCCCCGAGCCCGTCGGAGACCCAGAGGTCGCTCGCGAGGTCCTCGTTGCCGGTCACCGGAACCGTCCCTCCGGCATCCGT
>PKCS01000015.1 GCA_002862305.1 Phycisphaerae bacterium
CCGGGTCACCGGGGCGTTGTCGTCGTCCGGCTGGTAGCTCATGTCCCAGTAGGGACTGGTGTCCAGCGGGGAACGGAGGATCTCGGTGCCGATGTAGGGCTCGAGCACCTCCGCGAAGCTCCGGGCCTCGTTGCCGTAGCCTCCATGGGGCAGGCCCACGTCCACGAACCAGTCGTCGTGGACCTGCTGGTAGGCACGGTGGGCGAGTCCGAGCTGCCGGATCTGGGAGAGGTCGTTGGTGTTCTTGGCGGCCAGCCGGACCGACCGCAGGGCGGGGAAGGTCAGCGACAGCAGGAGCCCGACCACGCCGATCACCACCATCAGCTCGACGATGGTGAAACCCGAGGTGCGGGGACGAGGTCCCCGATCCGATTGTCTGGATCTGGTGGTCATGGAGGGAGTCCGGATCGACTCTTCATGCTAGCTGTTGGCAATCCGATGTCAACAAACTCCCCGGGCCATTTTGCCCGCTTACGGGCCCTGATCGCCCATTTTCCGGCATTGGGGCCCTGCGGGGCGAGGAACCCTCCTCGGGGCGAAGAATCCACCTGCCTCTGGCGTCCCCTGGTCCCCGGGCGCTATCGTTGGGGACCTTTCCGTCCCGATGGAGCCCGAGGATGCCCGAGCGGCGAACCACCCGACAACTCAACGCGATCCGAGGCGTGATCGTCGAGGCCGGTCGCCCGCTCTCGATCCCGGAGATCCACGAGCTGGCGCTGGCGTCGGTCTCGACCCTGGGGCTGCGGACCGTCTACCGGGCGGTGCGCAAGCTCGAGGAGTCCGGGGAGCTCACCGCGGTGGCGGTCCCCGGCGGGGCCGATCGCTACGAGCTGTCCTCGGTCGCGGCCCAGCACCACCACCACTTCCACTGCACCGCCTGCGATCGCTACTTCGACATCCACGGCTGTCCCGGTGGCTTGAACAAGCTGCTGCCCGAGGGCTTCACCCTCCACCACCACGAACTGACCCTCAGCGGGCTCTGCGACGCATGCCAGTGAACCGCGGTCGCGCTCCCCGTCCGACCCGGAGGGCCGCGGCGTGCTCCTGATCTCCTTCCTCATCGCCCTGGTCCTGACCGCGCTGGTGTGGCCGTTCTTCAGCGGGGCGCTCGCTCGCTCGCGCCAGCGAACCGAGGAGCTGCTCGACCGCGCCGATCCCGCCCAACGGGCCGACCTCGAGTTCACCCTGCCCCCGCGTGCGCTTCGCACCGGTCGTGCGGCGGCGATCCTCCAGTTCATGCTGGTCCTGATCCTGTTCACCGGGGTGACCTACCTCCTGATCGGTGGCTGACGCCCCGAGCCCGCCGCCCACGACGGTCCCGCTCCCGGGCTATAGTCGTTCCCCCAACCCAACCCGACCCGAACCCGGAGCCTCCCTCATGTCGTGCACCACCCCGTCGACCCATCGCCTCCTCCCCGCCCTCGCCCTGCTGGCCCTGCCCGCCGCCCTCGGTGGCTGCCAGCACGACGCCCGGCACCACGCCGGCCACCACCACCATCACCACCACGACCACGCGCACGGTCACGGCCACGACCACGTCGAATGGCTGACCCGCCCCGAGCTCCTCCAACGGATGTTCGACGGCTACGGCACCGGGGACCTCGCCCTCTGGGACCAGCACCTCGCCGCCGACGCCCGATGCTCGATGAACGCCGCGCGGATGAACGGGACCGGGTTCATCGCCGAGATGCGACGTTCCTTCGAGTCCTTCGAGGATCGTCGCATCACCGGGGTCGAGGTGCTCGCGCTCAAGGACGCCGCCGACCGCATCATGACCCCGACCCGCTTCCGCTGGTCGGCCACCGCCATCGCCACCGGTCGCCCGGTGGAGGTCGACTGCATGGCCTGGATCCAGTGGGAGGGGAACACCATCGTGGTCCTCGAGGAGGTCTTCGACGAGGTGCCGATCCGCGAGGCGCTCGAGGTGCCCGACGCCCCCGCCTCGGCCCGGCTCATGGACAGCGTGGAGCAGCGAGCCGAGCTGGTGCGCTCCCGCTTCGCCTCGATGGACCTCCCCGCGGCGGTCTGCGCGGTGGTCACCGCCGATGGACACGCGGAGTTCCTCGAACTGGGCACCCGCACGCCGGGGGATCCCACCCCGGTCGACGCCGATTCGCTCTTCGACATCGCCTCCATGACCAAGGCGGTGACCACCGTCGCCGCCCTCCAGATGGTCGAGCAGGGCAGGGTCAGCCTCGACCAGCCGCTGGAGGGGATCCTCCCCGAACTCGCGGAGATCGAGATCCTCCATGCCGACGGGACCCGCACCCCCGCGACCCGTCCCATCACCCTTCGGGACCTGCTTCGCCACACCGCGGGCTTCGGGTACTCCTTCACCAGCCCGCAGATCATGGCCGAGCTCGAGCTCGACCCGTCGACCGGATGGCCCCTCCCCGAGACGATCGCCGAGGGCGAGTACGACTGGGGCTTCGGGGTCCAGCCGCGACGGGTGTTCGAGTCCGGCACCGACTGGCAGTACGGGCGCAACCTGGGGGTGGTCGGCAGGATGGTCGAACGACTCTCGGGGCAGGATCTCGACACCTACTTCCACGAGCACATCTTCGTTCCGCTGGGCATGGATCGCAGCGGCTACAACCCCGGGGAGTCGCTGCAGGCGGAACGCGTGCAGATGCACGTCCGCGACCCCGGGACCGGCGTCCCCCTGCCCAGCCCGCCGTTCCGGCCGGATCGCGTCGAGACCTTCTACGGCGGGGGGGGGCTCTACAGCACTCCACGTGACTACGGCCGGTTCCTCGCCTGCCTGCTCAACGGAGGGGAACTCGACGGGGTCCGGATCCTCGACCGGAGTCTGGTGGAGGAGATGGCCGAGGACCAGCTGCCGGAGGGGATCCTCGTCACCATGGACGGCTTCCCGGGCGCGGACCCCGATCGAAGGAGCTTCACCAACGAATTCGACGACGGCTACGGACTCGCCTGGGCGATCGACCACGGCGCGAAGGACGGCCTGCGTCCCGAGGGCGTGGGCTACTGGTCGGGAATCCACAACACCTACTACACCTTCGATCCGGAGCGCGGGGTGGCGGTGATGTTCTTCAGCCAGATGCAGCCGTTCGACGACGTCGCGGCCTACGAGCTCTACCGGACCTGGGAGGACGAGGTCTACCGCTCGATCCTGTGAGCAATGGGGCGGTCCCGCCTCCGAGGGCGGGGTTCAGTCGCAGTCGCCCCAGCTCGCGAGCAGGGCGGCCAGGTCCGCGCCGTCCACGACCCCGCTGTCGTCGAGGTCCGCGGCCTCGTCATCGACCCCCCAGGCGGCAAGCAGCAGCGCGAGGTCCGCGCCGGTGACCGCACCGTCCCCGTCCAGGTCCCCGGGGCAGTCCACCTCGATCGTCCAGGTACCGAGGAAGTCCCCGGTGAATTCCTGCATCGCCGGGCTCCAGCCGTGCCTCGCGAAGCCGCGCAGGTGCACCACCCGGTCCCCGAGGTAGGCGTACTTGAAGAGCGGTTCCGTCCCGACCTGCTGGCCGTCACCCAGGTCCGGGGGACCCTGGTAGCCCATCTGCTGGGCGACGCGGAAGGCGGACATCCTCGCCTCGAGGTAGTCGAGCCCGCTGGCCGGGGCCAGTCCGCCCTCGTAGAAGATGGTGTCGTCGTTCACGTTGCAGATGTTCAGGTACCGTCGGTCGGTCCGGGCGGTGGTCGGTTGCAGGTACCCGCAGAACGGCGCGGCCTCGATCGGATCCGCCACCGGTGCGAAGTACGAACCGTTGCGGAACTGGATCTCGGCCAGCTGCGACACGATCGTGACCACCGCATCGATGCCCGGGTCCGGGTTCTGGATGAAGCACTGGTTGGCAAGGGCCGCGCCGTTCGAGAAGCCGACGAGCCGGATCGCCGAGGGATTCACGTTGGCGAACCCCTGCATGCGGTCGATCAGTTCCTCGACCATCTCCATGTCGGGTGCGTTGCTGGCCTCGTTGCAGATGTTCCAGCCCAGCTCGTAGCCGGTGGGCGCGACCACCACGTGGTCGGGCAGCTCGGAGACGATGGTGTTGAAGATGCCCTCCGGGGGCACGTTCGCCCCGTGCAGCACGATGCAGACCGGGTACCCACCCGCCGGCATCGAGTCGGGGACGCTCAGCAGCATCTGGTAGGTCCAGCCCCCCGGCTCCTGCTCCCAG
>PKCS01000024.1 GCA_002862305.1 Phycisphaerae bacterium
CCAGCAGCACCGCGCCCGCGCCCCCCTCGAGGTCCGCGAGCGCCGACTCGAGCTCGCGCTCGACCGGGGTGCCCAGCAGTCCGTAGGTGAACGGCCCGTCCCGGAGGTCGACCTCGAGGGAGGACTCGAAGGACTCGAGGTCCCGGAATCGCACGGTGCTCCCCCGGTGGATGGGGGGGTTCACGAACCCGTGCCCGTCGATCTCGGGTCCGTGCCGCTCGAGCAGCGGGGTGTCTCCGGAGGAGTCAGCGGGATCCGAGGCCATCGGGTCGGTCCATCCTTGCGGTTCGCCGGGGGGCTCAGCCGTCGATCAGTTCCGCGGGGTTCTGCAGGAGGGTCACCACGGTGTTGAGGAACCGGGCGCCTTCCGCCCCGTCCACCACCCGGTGGTCGCAGGAGAGGCTGAGGGGCATGACGTTGCCCACGAACATGCGTCCGTTCTCCGCCAGCACCCGTTCCTTCGCTCGTCCCACCGCGAGGATCGCCACCTCGGGGTAGTTGATGATGGGCGTGGCGAACATCCCGCCGTAGGAACCGACGTTGGAGATCGTGAACGTGCCGCCGGCGAGCCGTTCACGCTCGATGGAGCGGTCCTTGCAGCCGCGTGCCAGTTCCCCGACCGCCTGCCCGAGCTGGGCGACCGAGAGCGCCTGGGCCCCGTGCACCACCGGGACCATCAGTCCGTGCTCGGTGTCCACCGCGCACCCGAGGTTCACCTGGTCCTTGCGCAGGATCTGGGACCCGGCGTCGTCGACGATCGCGTTGAGGGACGGATGGGTCCTCAGCGCCTTGCAGATCGCGGTCATCACGAAGGGGAGCAGGGAGAGCTTCGCACCGAGGACCTTGGCGTACTCCCGGCGCTTGGCGTCGAGCTCGGTGACGTCCGCCTCGTCGACCACCGTGAAGTGGACCGCGGTCTTGACCGAGCGGTCCAGGGCCTCGGCGATCTTCCGGCGCACGCCCCGGAAGGGGATCACCTCCGCCACGTTGCCCTCGTCCACCGGGGGGAGCTCCTCGGGGATCGCCACCGCCCGGGGCGCGAAGGCGGGCGCGGCCGCGGGGGCCGCGGTCGGGGCGGGGGCGGTGCCCGCACCACCCGCGTGCCCGTGCACGTCGGAGGCGGTCACCCGTCCGCCCCGGCCGGTGCCCGGCACCAGGTTGATGTCGATGCCGAGTTCCCGTGCGATCCGCCGGACCGCCGGGGTGGCCAGGGCCTTGACGTGCCCGTTGTTCCCGCTCGCCGGATCCGGCGCCTTGCGGGTGAAGCGATCGCTCACGCTCAGCTCGCCGGAGACCGATCCGACCACCGTGCCCGCGTCCTCGTCCGAACCGCCCGAGGCTTCCGCCTCGCCGGCGGCGGGCTCCGCGGTGACCGCCGCGGTCTCCGGGGTGCCGTAGCGAACCAGCACGGAGCCCACGTTGATGATCTCGCCCTCGCTCCCGCAGAGCTCGCTGATGGTCCCGGTCCAGGGGCTCGGGACCTCCACCAGCGCCTTGTCGGTCTCCATCTCCGCGATCGTCTCGTGTTCCTTGACGGTGTCGCCGACCGAGACCCTCCATTTGATGAGCTCCGCCTCGTGCACGCCTTCTCCGAGGTCCGGGAGGATGAAGTGGGACTTGTCCTGTGGTTGCGTCACGCCTGCCATGGTCGTTCGCCTTCGTTGAATCGGGTGCTTGGGAGCGGAATCCGGTCCGTGAAATCAGTACGCGCGGATCTCCTCGATCGCCTTCTCGATGCGGTCGGCGTCCGGGAGGTATTCGGTCTCGAGCTTGTAGTAGGGCATGATGGTGTCGAAGCCCGCGACCCGCTGCACCGGGGCCTCCAGGTGCAGGAAGCACCGTTCCATGATCTGGGCCGCGATCTCGCTGCCGAAGCCGCTGGTCTTCGGGGCCTCGTGGACGATCACGCAGCGGCCGGTCTTCTTGACCGAGGCCTCGATCGCGTCCATGTCCAGGGGGTAGATGGTCCGCAGGTCGACCAGCTCGATCGACGCGTCGGTCCGCTCGATCGCCTGCATGCACTGCACCACGCTCGCTCCCCAGGAGACGATGGTCAGCTCCTCGCCCTCGCAGACCGTCCGGGCCTTGCCGATGGGGACGGTGTACTCGTCCTCGGGGACCTCCTCGCGGAACGCGCGGTAGATCCGCTTGGGCTCGAAGAAGATCACCGGATCCGGGTCGCGGATCGCGGAGATCAGCAGTCCCTTGGCGTCGTAGGGCGAGGCGGGCATCACCACCTTCAGCCCCGGCTGGTGCGCGTAGATCGTCTCCGGCGAGTCGCTGTGGAGCTCGGGGGCGTGGATCCCGCCGCCCACCGGGACCCGGATCGTCATCGGGACCGTGAAGGCGGCCCGGGTCCGGGTGCGCATGCGCGCGGCGTGGGAGCAGATCTGGTCGTAGGCGGGACCGAGGAAGCCCTCGAACTGGATCTCGGGGACCGGTCGGAGGCCGGACATCGCGAGCCCGATCGAGGTCCCGATGATCCCGCTCTCCGCGAGGGGGGTGTCGACCACCCGGTCCTTTCCGAACCGCTTGAAGAGTCCCTCGGTGACGCGGAAGACGCCGCCGTTGAGTCCCACGTCCTCGCCGAGGATCATGACGCGATCGTCCTTCTCCATCTCCTGGACGAGGGCGAGGTTGATGGCCTGTACGAGTGTGATGTTCGCCATGGTGTGCTGGTTCCTTGCTGGCTAGCGAATGGTGGCCTGGTCAGGCGGAGGTGGTCTGTTCGGAGGCGATCTGCGAGGGGTCCTGGCCGATGGAGCTGGTGCGCATGGTGTCCCGCTGCAGCGCGATCTGCTCGGGGACCTCCGCGAAGGTCCAGTTGAAGATGTCCGAGAGCTCGGGGGCCTCGATCGTCTCCGCCCGCTCGACCGCGGCCGCGACCGTTCGCTCCGCGCGCTCCTTCAGCTCGGCCTCGCGGGCCTCGTCCCAGAGCTTCAGTCCCATCAGGCGGGTCCGCATCCGGTTGAGCGGGTCGCGGGACTTCCACAGCTCGACCTCCTCCTCGTCGCGGTAGCGACGGGCGTCGTCGGCGGTGGTGTGGTCGCCCAGGCGGTAGGTCACCGCCTCGATGAACATCGGTCGGTGGTGCTCGCGGGCGGACTCGATCGCCTTCTTCATGCACCAGGCGACCGCGTAGAGGTCGTTCCCGTCGCACTGCAGGCAGTCCACCCCGTAGGCGACCCCGCGCTGGGCCACGGTGGGGGCCGAGCACTGGATCGAGCTCGGGACCGAGATCGCCCACTGGTTGTTCTGGCAGAAGAAGATCACCGGGATGTCGAGGTTGGCCGCGAAGTTGACCGCCTCGTGGAAGTCGCCCTCGCTGGTCGCCCCGTCCCCGAAGAAGGTGCAGGCGATCTGCTTCTCGCCGCGGTACTTGGCGCCCCAGGCGAGGCCGGTGGCGTGGAGCATCTGGGTGCCGATCGGCACCGCGATGGGGGTGCAGTAGAGGGATCGTTCGATCTGGTTGCCGCGCTCGTCGCCCATCCAGTGCTGGAGGATCTTCTCCATGGGCAGGCCGCGCCAGAAGAGCCCGCAGTTCTCGCGGTAGCAGGTGACCATCCAGTCGGCGGGATCGAGCATGTAGGCCGCCCCGAGGGAGGTGGCTTCCTGGCCCATGTTCTGGGGGTAGGTGCCCATCCGGCCGGAGCGCTGCAGCTTGAAGGCCACCTCGTCCAGCTGCCGGCAGATCATCATGTGCTCGTAGAGCTTGACCAGGTCCTCGTCGGGGATCAGCCCCGCCCCGAGCTCCTCGTCGAAGTTCCCGTGCTCGTCGAGGATCGAGATGTGGTCTATCTGGGTCTCCAGGGCCTTGGTGATCGGCATGATGCGTGCTTCCTTCAGGGGGCCAGGGGGCAAGGGGGCGAAGGGACATGGGGGACGGTGGGACGATCCCGCGTCACGGCAGGTCGGCTGGATCGATCCTAGGCGGCCTGATCCCGGCCATGCGGCGTGCGGACGCGGTTCCACTCCGCCGCCCGTCCAAACGGGGGATCAAGTCTACCCGATGGTCGGTCAGACGTTGGAATCACTGGAGAGTTTGTGCCGCAATCATGTTCC
>PKCS01000013.1 GCA_002862305.1 Phycisphaerae bacterium
GTCGAGGTCGTCTACGCCCCCGCCTCCAGCACCCACGCGGTGGCGGAGTACGTGCTGGCGCTGCTGTGCGACGCACTCCGCCCCCGGGACTACCTGGACGGCGCGGCCGACCGGGCGACCTGGAGCGGCCTGCGCCGGGACCTCGTGGCCACCCGCCAGTTCGACGAACTCACCCTCGGGATCCTGGGCCTCGGCCGGATCGGGGGCACCGTCGCGGGATTCGCGCGGGCGCTGGGGTTCGAGGTCCTCTACCACGACCTGCGGACGATCCCGGAATCGAGTCGCTCCGGGGCGACCCCGGTGGGGTGCGAGGAACTCTTCGAACGCTCGGACGTGCTCACCGTGCACGTCGACGGACGGGCCGGCAACCGGGGGGTCATCGGGCGCGGGCTCCTCGACCGGCTGCCGGAGGGGGCGGTGCTCCTGAACACCAGCCGCGGGTTCGTCTTCGACGGCGAGGGGCTGCGGGGGTGGCTGGCGGCACGGGTCGACGCCCGGGCCTACCTCGACGTGCACGACCCGGAACCCCCGCCGGCGGGGGATCCGCTGCTGGCCCTGCCCAACGCCTTCCTGCTGCCGCACCTGGCGAGCCGGACCTCGACCGCCATGGCCCGCATGAGCGACGTGGTCCACGACGTCTGGGCGGTCCTCGAGGGGCGCGCGCCGGAATGGCCGGCACCCGATCCCTGATCGCCTGCCCGGGCGGTCGATGGCCTACCATGGGCCCGCCCCGAACGAACCGATCCCGGAAGGAACCACCGCCATGAGCTGCTCAATCGACCACGTCCACGCCCGCCAGGTCCTCGACTCCCGCGGCAATCCGACCCTCGAATGCGAGGTGATCTGCGAGGACGGTTCCGGAGGCCGCGCGGCGGTGCCGAGCGGGGCCTCGACCGGCGAACACGAGGCGGTGGAGCTGCGCGACGGTGACGCGGGGTGCTGGATGGGCAAGGGGGTCGGCAACGCGGTCGCGCACGTCAACGAGGTGATCGCCCCGGAACTCATCGGACTCGATCCTCGCGACCAGGAGGGCATCGATGAACTGCTGGTCGACCTGGACGGCACGAACAACAAGGGCAACCTCGGCGCCAACGCGCTGCTCGGGGTCTCGATGGCGGTCGCCCACACCGCGGCGGCGATCTGCGGCCTGCCGCTCTACCGCTACCTCGGGGGCACCGCCGCCAACCGCCTGCCCTCGCCGATGATGAACATCCTCAACGGCGGCAAGCACGCGGACAACACCGTCGACTTCCAGGAGTTCATGATCCAGCCGGTGGGGTTCGACGACTACGAGGAAGCGCTCCGGGCGGGAGTCGAGATCTACCACGGCCTGCGCTCGGTCCTTCACGACAAGGGCCTCTCCACCGCGGTCGGCGACGAAGGGGGCTTCGCCCCGAACCTCGGCTCCAACGAGGAGGCGCTGGAACTGATCGCGACCGCGGTCGAGGCCTCCGGCTACGCCCTCGGCGACCAGATCCAGATCGCCCTGGACCCCGCCACCAGCGAACTCTGGAACGAGGCCGCCAAGCAGGGCAAGGAAGGCTACTGCTTCTTCAGCAGCGACCCCTCGCGCATCGCGACCAGCGACGAACTCGTCGACCTCTGGGCGGAGTGGTGCGAGCGCTGGCCGATCCGTTCGATCGAGGACGGACTCGCCGAGGAGGACTGGAGCGGCTGGAAGACCCTCACCGACCGACTGGGCGACACCACCCAGCTCGTCGGCGACGACCTCTTCGTCACCAACCCGGAATTCCTCCAGAAGGGCATCGACCAGGGCTGCGCGAACGCGATCCTGATCAAGGTCAACCAGATCGGGACCCTGAGCGAGACGTTCGAGGCGGTGAACCTCGCGCATCGAAACGACTACCGGGCGGTCCTCAGCCATCGCTCCGGCGAGACCGAGGACGCCACGATCGCGGACCTCGCGGTCGCGACCAACTGCGGCCAGATCAAGACCGGCGCTCCGTGTCGAAGCGACCGCACCGCGAAGTACAACCAGCTGCTGCGCATCGCCGAGGACCTCGGTGACGCCGCCCGATTCGGAGTCGCCTGATGCACCGGCTTCCCACGCTACTCGTGGTCGCCGCCCTCATCGGACTCGCCACCGGCTGCACCAGCACCCGACCCGACGACTACCCGGTCATCACCGCCCACCACCCCGACGGCACCGGCGGGGGAATCACCGGCCAGGCACCGGGTGATGCATCGAGCGGCTACGTCCTCGAGTACGCGGCGGGCGACGAGGTGGTCATCTCGCTCCAGCTTGAGTCGGACGTCCTCTCGATCACCGAACCGGCCAGCACCACGGTGGTCCTCAAGCAACCGATCCGGGTCGCGGTCGGCCCCGGAGGCATGCTGGTCTCGATCGACGGCGGAGCGTGGGAACCACCTCTCCGTGCGTTCAGGGGTTCCCTGACGAGCGGACTCTCGATCACCCCCGATGACCGGGTCAACCGGGGCTCGATCGAAATCACCGCCAACCGCCGCTGAGCCGACTCGGGCAAGGGCGCCCACGGGAATGGTCCCCGACGAGCAGACGGGGTACGCTTCTCGTTTGGATGATGGTTTCGTGACCGGGTCCCCGGACGGATGGGCGTGATGGCCGAACTCCGCAATCAGGTTCGACTTGTTGGTGCACTGATTGCCAGTGAACGGTGGCGCTATGCGTGCGCGCTGGTGGCGCTCCTGGTGGGGACGCTCCTGATCTACCTGATTCCGCTGGTCCCGACGGCGGTCCTCGACGTGGTCTTCTCCGGGGACCCGGAGAAGGCGGCGGGGATCTCCCGCGGCCTCATCGACCTGATGGGCGGCCCGGAGGTGGTGCGGGCGCAGCTGTGGCGGGCGGCGCTGCTGATCGGCGTGGTCGCGATCACCGCCGGGTGCTTCGTGCACCTGCGCCAGCGGTTCGCGGCCACCGCCGCGCAGAACATCGGGCGGCGGCTCCGCTCCCGGATCTACGACCACGTCCAGCGACTGCCCTGCCGCGAGCACGAACGCCTGGAGAGCGGGGACCTGCTCCAGAGATGCTCCTCGGACGTCGACACCGTGACGCTCTTCCTGGGCGAGCAGATCGTGATGATCGGCCGCGCGGTGGCGATGCTGCTGGTGCCGCTGCCGCTGATGTTCCTGATCGACTGGAGGATGTCGCTGGTCTCCCTGGTGCTGGTGGGGCCGATCGCGGTCTTCTCCTACCTGTTCTTCAACCGGATGCGCAGTCGGTTCCTCGACAAGGAACGGGCGGAGGCCCGCCTCACCGCGACGGTCAACGAGAACCTCAACGGGATCCGGGTGGTCAGGTCCTTCGCCCGGCAGCAGTTCGAGGTGGACCGCTTCGAGGCGTGCAACCGGGAGCACCGGGATCGCGACAACCTGCTCTACCGCCTGATGGCGAGATTCTGGTCCCTCTCCGATGCCCTGTGCTTCTGCCAGCAGGGGCTGGTCCTGGGCTTCGGGCTGTGGTGGATGGTCCAGGGCTCGCTGGAGGTGGGCAGCCTCTACTTCTTCATCTCCGTGGTGAGCATGTTCCTGTGGCCGGTCCGCATGCTGGGCCGGATCCTCGCGGAGTTCGGCAAGGCGCTGGTGGCGGCGGGACGCATCGAGGAGATCCTCGAGCGGCCGGTGGAGGCGCAGCCCGAGGAGCCGGCTCGGGTGGAGCGGCTGAGCGGGAGCGTCCGCTTCGAGGACGTCTCGATCAGCCACGGGGAGCTGCCGGTGCTCGACGGCATCCGGTTCTCGATCGCGGCGGGCGAGACGGTGGCGATCGTGGGCGCGGCGGGGAGCGGCAAGACCACCATCGTCGACCTCCTGCTGCGCCTGCACGACCCGGACGCGGGGCGGATCTGGTTCGACGACGTGCCGATCGCGAACCTCGACCGAGGCTTCGTGCGATCCCGGATCGCGGCGGTGATGCAGCAGCCGTTCCTGTACTCGAAGTCGATCGGCGAGAACATCGCGATCACCCAGCCGGAGCTGGGCGGGGACCCGGTGGAGGCGGCCGCGATGGACGCCTGCATCCACGACTCCATCCAC
>PKCS01000100.1 GCA_002862305.1 Phycisphaerae bacterium
GACGAGTGGAACCCCGGAACGTCCACGCGTCGGTCCTTAAAAGAAGTATCGGGTACGAGGCGCGGCGGGACCATGGGGTATTCACCCCATTCGGGGTCGCTCCCCCCCTGCCTGGGGTGCCCAGGGGCGAATCCGGCCCGGGCTGGTCCCCCATCAGGCCCCGGGAGCGTCCATCAGGACCTGCATCCCCGCGGGAACCGCGGCGTCCGAGCCCCGCTCGACCATGTTGGCGACCGGGTAGGCGCAGTAGTCCACGCTGAAGGCCCCCGCGGGACGGTGGTTCCCCGAGTGGCCCAGTCCCCCGAAGGGCAGCTTGCTGCTGGCCCCCGCGGTCCCGGTGTTCCAGTTGATGCAGCCGGAGCGGACCTCGGCGAAGAAGCGGTCGAAGGTGGCGGGGTCGGCGCTGAAGAGGCTCGCGGCCAGGCCGTAGCGGGTGGCGTTGGCCTGCTCGATCGCCTGGTCGAGGTCGTCGACGATCGCGAGCTGGGCGATCGGGCCGAAGCACTCCCGGTCCTGCTCGACGGTGAACCGGTCGACCTGGACCACCCCGGGGGTCACGAAGTGGCCGGGACGATCGAGCCGGGTGGCCTGGACCAGGATCGAGCCGCCGGACTCGACCAGTCCCTGCTGGAAGTCGATCGCCTCCCGGGCGCTGTCCTCGGTGACCAGCGGCCCCATGAAGACCGGGTCGGGGGCGTTGCCGGGCCCGACCAGCAGGGTCGAGGCGGTCCGGCAGAACGCGGGGATGAACTCATCGGCGACGTCGCGGTGGACGATGATCCGTCGCGTGCAGGTGCAGCGCTGCCCGGTGGTCGCGAAGGCGGCGCGGACGCATTCGATCACCGCCTGCCGGAGGTGCGCGTCCGGCATGACCACCGCGGGGTTCGAGCCGCCCAGCTCGAGCGCGATGATCCGGCCCGGGGTCTCGAGGTTCGCCTCCAGGATCCGCCGCCCCACCGGCCAGCTGCCGGTGAAGAGGACCCCGTCGACCCCGTGGTGACCGGACAGCTCGGAGGCGACCGGTCCGTCACCCTGCACCAGGTTGAAGACCCCGGCGGGCGCCCCGGCCTCGGAGAGGGCCCGGAGCATGAGCTCCGCGAGCAACTGCCCGGTGGCGGGCGTCTTGTCGGAGGGCTTGAAGACGATGGTGTTCCCGGTGAGCAGCGCGGGCACCCAGTGGCCGTTCGGCAGGTGGGCGGGGAAGTTGAAGGGGCCGACCACCGCGAGGACCCCGTGCGGCTTGAAGCGGCAGTGGCCGTCGCGGCTGTCGTTGACCGGGACGGTGTAGTCGGTCACCCGGGAGATCGACTCCGGGCCGAGGGTGATGTCGACCTTGCCACCGAGGGCGTTCGCCTCGAAGAGGCACTCGCCACGGACCTTGCCCATCTCCAGGCAGATCAGGTCCGCGATCTCGTCGACGCGTTCCGCGGTGAGCGCCTGCCAGCGACGCAGGACCTCGATGCGCTGCTCGAGGCTGCGGCCGCTCCACTCGGGAAGGGCCCGCCGCGCGGCCTGGACCGCGAGGTCCACGTGCTCCACCGCCGGGTCGGCCTGGTAGACCACGACCTCGGGGTCGGCGGGGTCGACGGAACGGATCCGGGAGCCGGAGGCATCGAGCGGGAGGGGGCGTCCATCGACGTAGTCGCAGGGCGGCTGGTCGAGCAGGCTGGTGCTGGCGGTCGGGGTCACGATCGGATCTCCGGCGGTTCGGGGCTCGAGGGGCTAGAGCGGGGTGACGCCGACCGAGTCGCCCGAGCCGAGGGCCAGGAGGTCGATCGACTGGGAAGGCAGGTTGATCGCGTCCCCGTCGATCCTGAACTCGGAGCGGACCGCGCGGAAGCCGCCCTCGCCGTGGCTGCTGAGGATCCCCACGCGGTCGAAGCCGTCACCGGTCCCGGCCAGCGGGTACGAGCCGGTGGCACGGACCAGGGGGATCTCGTCGCGCAACGCCTCGAGGTACGGCCCGCCGTCGAAGGGATCGATGTCCCCCTCGTAGCGGAAGCCCTGCTTCTCGAGCATCGCGCGCGCCGGCCGGGTCTCGTCGCCGACCTTGCCGATCAGGTTGCGCGCCTCGGGGGGGAGCAGCGAGGCGTACATCTCCCCCGGCGGGAAGAGGCTGGTCATGAATTCCTTGGAACGCTGGCAGAAGAGGTCCGCTTCCTTGTAGGAGAGGTTGATGAACCGCCGACCGAGGTAGTCCCAGAGCAGGTTCCGGCTGTCGGGGGTGATCCGACCCATCATCTCCGCGAGCAGGCGCTCGCTGAACCGCTCGGGATGGAGCCCGATGAAGTGGAAGCGGATCATGCTGAGGGTCTTGCCGAGCTTCTCGGGGTGGCCGCGGTAGCCGGGGGCGAGGATCAGCCCGCCGAGCTCCGAGGGGCCGCTCTCGTCGGTGTCGAACTCGAGGGTCAGGTGGACCTGCCCGCCCTGGAGGTCCTCGCTGTAGAACTCGCGTCGCCGGACCTTCAGGTAGGTGTGGGGGTGTCCCGGCCAGGAGACGCAGCAGACGATCATCGAGGAACCGATGAGGTTCCCGGTCTGGGTGTCCTCGAGGCAGAACATGTAGAGCCGCTGCCGCTCGTCGTCGTCGTACTCGCCGTTGAAGCTCTTGCGGGACCGGAGGATCTTGCCGGCGATGACGTCCTTGTCCGGGGGGAGGTTCACGAAGTGCACGGTCCTCGCCAGCTTGAGCAGGAGGTCGAGGTCGTCGAGTTTGGCGGGTCTCACCAGGAACATGAGCTCGGGGCTCCTTGACTGGTCCGTCGAGCAGCACGCAGACCGGGTGGGTGGGGTTCAGTGGTTGGCGGCGTGGGTCTCGGCGAAGGCCGCGGACATGATCTCGAAGATCGGGGTGAAGTGCTCCGGCTCCATCACCCCGACCGGGGCGAGGAAGCGCAGGTGGTAGGGACCGTGGCCACAGATGAAGGAGATCACCCCGTGCCGGAAGAGGGTGTGCAGGAAGCCCATGATCTTCGCGCGATCGCCGCCGAAGGGCGTCAGGCGCATCATCCCGCCGGTCCCGGAGACGAAGTGCTCGGACTCCCGGCCCATCGAGTCGACCACCGGGGGGAAGCACTCGGGGTGGTCGGCGATCAGCCGGTCGCAGTGGCGACGCCAGTGCTCCTGCAGCTCGGCGATGCGGCCGGTGGGACCGTAGTAGCCGCCGTCGCGCAGGATCGAGAGGGCCGCGAGCCCGCAGCGGAAGGCGCTGGTCGAGGAGGAGAAGGTCCCGCTGAGCAGCCCCGCCTTGGGGTTGAACTCCTCGGTGTAGAGCGCGGCGCAGATCTGGCTCATCTTGCCGATGGTGGTGACGTCGACGTACTTCCCGAGATCGAGCCCCTGGTAGCGGAACATCGCGTCGGTGCGACCGAAGGTCTGGACCTCGTCGCTCCAGACCGGGATGCCGGCCTCCTTGCAGCGCTCCATGAGGGGGACGAAGAACTCCCGGGGCGCGACGGTGAACCCACCCTCGCCCTGGACCAGCTCGAAGATGCAGCAGGAGTGCTGCCCGGGGTAGCGCTTGATGTACTCGTTGAGTCGCTGCAGCGCGTGGCAGGC
>PKCS01000067.1 GCA_002862305.1 Phycisphaerae bacterium
TGTCCGACGAACAGGCGGAAGCCCTGCTCCAGATGATCCGGGACAAGGAAAAGCAGCGAAGGCAGGTCCTCGCCGAACGTGCTGCACGGGAGGCGGCACGACGCTACCGACCGGTGGAAAGGGACTGGTGAACGGAATGAACCTGACCACGAATGGTGGATGGATCCGGCTGCTGGTGACCACGCTGTTCGTCGCATGCTCGGCAGGTGCGACGGCACAGGAGGTCGCGGTCTCCTACACCGCCGACAAGACCTGGGTGGACACCCCCATACAGATCCAGTTCACGATCCAGAACGCACGGGACATCGGGGATCCGGAGCTCCCGGACGTCGAGGGGCTCGAGATCGAGTACCTGGGCATCACCAACGAATTCTCCCAGACCTCGATCATCAACGGGGTCCGGACGTCGAAGCGATCGGTGAGCCTGTCGGTGGCCGTCAATCCAGTCCGGGCCGGAATCTTCACCATCCCCCCGATCTCGATCGAGGTCGACGGCAAGCCGTACGGCAGCTCGTCGATCAGCATCGAGGCGGTCGCCCCCACCAACGACGGACGAGTGCTGGTGGAGGTCACGGGCCCGGATCGACCGGTGTTCTTCGGGGAGGCCGTGGAGCTCACCCTCGAGATCTGGATCGAGCAGTTCGTCTCCGAACTCTACGACGTCGAGGCCTCCGAATCGGTGACCTGGCAGCTGGTCGACCTGAACCAGACCCAGTGGGGTCCCTTCCTCGAATCGATCAAGGAGCTGGTCAACGCGCGCCGGAAGCCGAGCGGAGCGCTCCGGATCCGGGACGGACGACGCTACTTCGTGTACGAGCTGCGAAGGGAGGTCCGACCCGCGAACCTCGGCGAGCTGGAGCGACTCACCGACGTCACGCTCGCGGTCAGCTACCCCAGCGGGGTACGTCGTTCGCGAAGCGTCTTCAATTCCGGGCTCGAGTTCTCCGGACTGGTACCGCTCAGGGTGCGGGCGGAGCGCTCGGACATGGAGGTGCTGCCACTTCCGGAGACCGATCGGCCCGCGGACTTCAGGGGGGCGGTTGGCGAGTTCCTGGTCAGGGCCTCGGCCACCCCGACCACGGTCGCCGCCGGGGATCCGATCACCCTGTCGTTCCTGGTGGGGAACGTGAAGGACGGCGATTCGGTGCTGGACACCCTGCGCCCCCCACCCCTCGACGAGCTCGCGCCGCTGGTGGACCGTTTCAAGGTGCCCAGCGATCCGATCGCGGGCATCGTGGAGTCCGGCATCAAGATCTTCACCCAGACGATTCGTCCGAGGTCCGAGGACGTGACCGAAATCCCGGCGATCCCCTTCTCGTTCTTCGACCCGGATCGCAGGGAATACCAGACCGTCTACACCGAACCGATACCGATCAACGTCCTCCCCTCGGAGGTGCTGGACGAGGGGGACATCATCCGCGGCGGGGAGTCGGGGACCCGCCCCGCCACCTCCAACGTGCAGGATCCCGTGGATGACTCGGATGCCGCGACCCTCGGGCTGGCGGCGAACCTCCCCGTGGACGATCGACTGCTGGGGGTCACCACCATCACGCTGGGCTGGGGGACCGCCGGCGTGGTGGCTCTCCCGCCCCTTGGATTCCTTGCGGTGCTGCTGGTGGTGGGTAGACGACGCTGGAGGGAACGGAATCCGGAACGTGTACGTGCCAGGTCCGCGCGGTCCCGTTGCCTGAGGTCGATCCAGGAGGCCGATTCGAACGCCACGATCGCCCGGCACCTGCGAACGTTCATCTGCGACAAGGCCGGCCGGGCCGCGGGCAGCATCACCGCGGGCGAGGCCCTTCGACTCTCGAGGCGAGCGGGTGCGGACCCGGGGACGCTGCTCGGGCTGGAATCACTGCTGGAGCAGGGAGAACGGGCGGGCTACGGGGTCGGCGAGGATGACGGGACGGCCCGTTCGGACGAGGCGATGGGACTGGTACGCGCACTTGACGGGTGCGAATGGACCCGGTGCATGGAGGTCGGATCATGAACAGAAACCGCACATGGATGCTGTTCGTCCTCTCGATCCTGATCGGTGCCCTGGGACCGGATCGGCCCTCCCAGGCCGCCACCATCGGGGACCGGGACACCTCCGAGGCGAGGCGGATCGCGGAATCCGCCCAGGAAGCCTACCAACGCGGGATGGAGACCAGGGCGGCCGCACCCGAGGAGGCCGGCGTACTCTTCGAGGAAAGCGCCGACGGATGGCGAAGGCTCATCATGGCCGGGTACGTGAATCCCGGGACGTGGACCAACCTTGGAAACGCGGAATTGGGGGCGGGACGCGTCGGGGAGGCGATCGCGGCGTACCTCGAGGCGGACCGACTCGCCCCCGGCGCACCAGAGGTGCGCAGCGGCCTGGCGGTCGCCAGGAATCAGGTCCCGGCCCGGTTCGATGCCACCGGGGTCACGGTGCTCTACGACAGCGTCTCGGACGGGTGGCACGTGGTGGGGTTCGAGCTCCGCTGGTGGATCGCGACGGCCAGCTGGGTTGGATTCTGGGCCCTCCTCGCGGGCGTGGTCGCCTTCCGCGGCCGGGCGGCCGGGAACGAGGGCTCGGAGGGAGGCAGGCTGGTGCTGAAATCATGCCTGGTCGGTCTCGCCGGCATCGCGCTGATCTCGTCGGGCACGGTGGCACTGGATGCGACGGAGGACGCCTGGCGGACTCCCGGGGTCCTGGTCAGCGAGAGCGTGGTCCGCAGTGGGAACGGGCAGTCCTTCGGCGAGGTGTTCTCTGAGCCACTGCCGGAGGGCGTCGAGTTCGAGGTGGTTGAGAGCCGTCCCGGCTGGCACCGGGTCGTGTTCGCGGACGAGCGAGGCGGCTGGCTCCGCAGCGATCACGTCCGGGTCATCGACGGCTGAACGCGGTCAGGAGCCCGGACCGTCCATGCACTCGATCAGCTGGCGGAGGTGCTCGCGTACGCCCTCCAGTCCTCGATCGAGACCCACCCCGAGATCCTGCCGCACCTGGTCGTCAAGGAACATGTTCCTGGGGGCCGGGGGACTGCTCAGGTCGATCTCGGCCTCGATCCCCAGCAGTTCCGAGGCGATGGTGGCCCAGTCGCCCCACCGGGCGTAGCAGTCCACGAGGTTGTAGACCGCGGGAGTCGCCCGTTCGTTGCCGAGGCAGGCCACGGTGGCGGCAGCGACGTCCTCGACGTGGACGAACTTGCCCCCACCGGCGCGATCGAATCGTGCATCCTTGCGGAGTCGGGTGATGATCGGCCAGCCGATCGAACGCTTCAGCGTGGGATCGATGCCGTAGACCGCGCAGGGCCTGATGGAGCTCACCGGCTGCCCGCGTTCGGCATTGGCCGCCCACATGTGGGCCTCGATGGCCGCCTTGAGCGCCCCGTAGAAGGTCCCCGGCCGGATCGGATGGGTCTCGTCGATGCGACCTTGCCAGTCGGGGTGCATGTGGTGGTGGACGGCGATCGAACTCATGTAGACGAAGTGTCGATCGCCGGCCGCCTGCAGGAGGTCGATCGATCCGACCATGTTGCTGCGCATGTGCTCGACCAGG
>PKCS01000026.1 GCA_002862305.1 Phycisphaerae bacterium
CTTCGTGACGGCCAGATCGAGCAGTTCGGCAAGATCGAGGAACGCCTCTCCATCGACAACGACGCCACGGGCGCCGCTGGTGGTGGCGGCATCGGCGGCGGCGGCGGCGAGTGATCGCTGGCGCGTCGACCTGAGTCGATGCACCTCCGACGAGTACATCGAGCTGGCGCAGCCCCTGGCTGCGCCAGCTTGTTCATTGGTGCATCGGGTCCCCCGGACCTCACCGAGGCCCTAGACTGGCTCCACCCGCGGTCCACGAGCGGCCGCCGCGCACCGCCTGCCCGGAGGATCTCCACGACATGTCCGTCCTTCCCGTACCCGCCCTGTTCCTGATGAGCCTTCTTCTCCCGCCCTGCGGCTCGGCGGTCGTTCCGGGCCAGGATCCGGAACCTGCGCCGACCACTCCCGCGGCGGCCCCGGACGACGAGCCCCGACCCCGTCTCCTCGTCTTCTCCCGAACCGAGGGGTTCCGGCATGCCTCGATCCCGGCGGGCGTCGAGTGCATGCGTTCGATCGGTGGAGAGCTCGGCTACGAGGTGATCAGCACCGAGGATCCCGAGGTCTTCGATCCGGAGACCCTCGCCGGGATCGACGTGGTGGTATTCATGAACACCACCGGGGACATCCTGGACCCAGTGCACGAGGCTGCCTTCGAGGCCTGGTTCCGCCGGGGCGGTGGCTGGCTGGGTGTCCACGCCGCGGCGGACACCGAGTACGACTGGCCGTTCTACGCGGAGTTGGTCGGCGCCTACTTCAAGTCGCACCCCGCGATCCAGGAGGCGGTGGTCGTGGTGGAGGATCGGGAACACCCCGCGACCCGGATGCTTCCCGGGCTCTGGCGCCGGCAGGATGAGTGGTACACCTACCGCATGAACCCGCGCCCCCACGTCACCGTGCTCGCCCGCGTCGACGAGTCGACCTACATCGGCGGTGGGATGCAGGGCGACCACCCCATCGCCTGGTGCCACGAGATCGACCGTGGTCGGTCCCTCTACACCGGCGGGGGGCACACTGACGAATCATTCTCGGAGCCGGCCTTCCGTGCTCACCTCGCCGGGGCGGTTCGCTGGCTGGATCGCGTCAGTGACGACCCCCCGAAGCCCGGCGGCGAGGCCCCGAACGACGCTGGTGTCGGTGAGGCCGACCCCGGCGGCTCGGACATCCCGGCCGGACGGGCCACGGACGCGGTGGCGCCCTCCGCTGGTCAGTGAGCGTCGGCGGCGGGGAGCGGGTGCTCAAGCTCGTACTTCTTGAGGGTGTGGCGCGCGACGTGGGCGATCACCACCACCACCACCAGGGTCACGAGGAATCCGAACCCCATCAGCACGAAATGCCAGTCGCTCAGGTTGTCCATCGACGCGCCCTTGACCGACCTCTTGGCGACATGGCTCGCGAGGGACCCGAAGTAGACCGTTGCCACATTGCCCGGGATGACCCCCACCAGAGCCAGGAGGTAGGGCCTGAGCCGCACGCTGCTGACCCCGAGCGCGAGGTTGAGGAACCCGTAGCTGAAGGGTCCCAGTCGCAGCAGCAGCATGAGCTTGAATCCCTGGCTGGCGGTCGCCTGTTCGATCGCGTTGAGTTTGGGGTGCCTGGAAAGAAAGGTGTTGACCACTCCGCGAAGCAGGTGGCGTGCCACCAGAAACCAGAGCAGCGCACCGATGAAGTTGACCCCGATGGTGAGGCCGATGCCCTCCGCCAGGCCGAAGCAGGCCCCGGCCGCCACCGCGAGGACCGATTCCGGAACCTGCAGCCCGGTAAGGATCAGGAAGGCGACCACGAAGATCACGGGGCCCCAGGCCCCGAGCGACCTGACCCATCCCTCGAACTGGACGACGTACTGTCCGAAGAAGTAGCCGAGCACCGCCACCAGGCCGATGCACGCAACCACCGCGGCCACCCGGGTCAGGATCCGTCGCAGGTGGTGTGGCTGGTAGGTCGCGGCCTCGTGCGTCACCGGGGGTGTCTCCCATTGGTCGGGGAACCGGCAGCGTCCCCCGCGTCGATGATACGCCGAACGCCTACACTGTGCCCATGAGCCACGATCCACGTCACGACATCTACCGCTTCGACGAGCTCCTCACCTCGGATGAGTGCGAGCTTCGCGACCGGGTCCGGGCCTGGGTGGATGATGCGTTCCTTCCCCGGGTCAACGAGTTCTGGAACCTGGGCTCGATGCCTGCGGACCTCTTCCCGGAACTGGGTCGGCTCGGCGTGCTCGGGACCTCGCTGGCGGGACCCGGCTGCCCCGGACGATCCGCCCGGGCCACCGGGATCGCGATGCGGGAGCTGGAGCGTGGCGACTCGGGACTGCGGACCTTCGCCTCCGTGCAGGGGTCCCTGGCGATGAAGGCGATCAGCCTGTTCGGGGACGATGCGCAGCGCGCGCAGTGGCTGCCTCCGATGGCCCGGGGGGAACTTCTGGGTTGCTTCGGGCTCAGCGAGCCCTCGGCCGGGTCGAACCCCGGGGGGATGGACACCACCGCGCGTCGTGACGGTGACGACTGGATCCTCGACGGCACCAAGAAGTGGATCGGCAATGCGGACATCGCGCATCGCGCCGTGGTCTGGGCGCAGACCGCCGGGCACGGGGATCCCAAGGGCATTCGCGGCTTCCTGGTCGACACCTCGACCGACGGCTACCACGCGGCTCCCATGGACAACAAGTACTCGCTGCGGTGCGGACGGACGTGCACGATCACCCTCGACTCCGTGCGCGTTCCCGCGGATGGGCTCCTGCCCGGTTCCGAGGTCGGGCTGCGTGCACCCCTGACCTGCCTGGACCAGGCCCGCTTCGGGATCGTCTGGGGCGTGCTGGGTGCTGCGGAGGCCTGTCTCGACGAGGCCCTGGCCTACGCGGGGACCCGGACCGCCTTCGACCGCCAGCTGGCTTCCTACCAGCTGGTGCAGGACAAACTGGCCTCGATGCTCACCGAACTCACCCGCGGCCAGGCCCTCGCCGCCCGACTGTCGGAGCTCTTCGAGGCGGGGGAGGCCACCGGCGAGCAGATCTCGCTCGCAAAACAGGCGAACGTCGAGACCGCCCAGCTGGTCGCGCGGACCGCCCGGGAGCTCCTCGGCGGGGTGGGGATCCTCGATGAATTCGCCTCGATGCGCCACATGATCAACCTGGAGAGCGTCGCCACCTACGAGGG
>PKCS01000089.1 GCA_002862305.1 Phycisphaerae bacterium
ACCCCGATCTGCCGGAGGACGTCCATCATCGCGAGCAGGGAGTCCCAGGGGAACCGCTCCAGGACGACCTCGCCGTTGGTCGCGGCCGCGGCGACCGCCCAGGTCCCGGCGACGATCCGGTCGGGCATCACGCTGTGGTCGGCGCCACCGAGCGACTCCACGCCCTCCACGACCAGCCTCGGGGAGCCGGCTCCCTGGATGCGCGCGCCCATGGAGTTGAGCAGGTTCGCGAGATCCACGATCTCGGGTTCACATGCCGCCGATTCGATGACGGTCGTACCCTCGGCGAGGACCGCCGCGGAGAGGATGTTCGCGGTGCCGGTCACGGTCGAGCCGAATGGGCCGCCCATGAAGATGGTCGCGCCCCGGAGGCGGTCCGCCTCGGCGATGATGTCCCCGTTCTCGAGGCGCACCTTCGCCCCGAGCGCCTCCAGTCCGCGGAGGTGCAGGTCGATCGGGCGATGACCGAAGGCACATCCCCCCGGCATCGACACCCGGGCGTAGTGCCGGCGGGCGACCATCGGGCCGAGCACGCAGATCGAGGCCCGCATGGTGCTGACCACGTCGTACTTGGCATGGCAGAGCGTGGGATCCCTGACCTGGGTCTTCCAGGACCCGTCGGATTGCTCCTCCTGGTCGACGCCAAGCTGCTGGAGCAGGGCCTTCATGCTGCGCACGTCGCTCAGTTCGGGGATGTTCCTCAGCACGAGGACGTCGTCGGCGAGCAGGGAGGCCGCCATCAGCGGCAGTGCGGCGTTCTTCGATCCATCGACCTGCAGCCTGCCCGAAAGCCGCGCACCACCCTCGATTACGAATGTATCCATGAAGAGCCTCGTCCTTGCTGGCTGTCCGTTCAAGTAGCCGGGCGGGTGGCCCGGGATCCGTGCTGTACCGCATACCGTACCCGCAACCGGGATGTTCTGCCCTCACGATCGATACGTCCCGAACCGGCGTGGACCACGTGGCCAAATGCCCGCACCGACCCCTTGGTGCCCGGGGGATCGCATCGTACGGTCCTACCGGCAGGCGGACCAATGAGCGGAGGAACCCATGCGACCCTACTGGAAGACCTTGATCTGCACCGCGACCCTCGGCATGACGGCCGGGGCCTCGACCCCGGATGCCGGCTCCCCGGGCGGCCCGGAGGGAGGGACCGAGGAGCAGACCCTGCTCGTCCTGACCGGGGTGGTCCGCGACTTCGAGGAGCGCGGGGCCGAGGGGGGGCACCCCGACTTCGAGCGCCAGCCAGACAGCGGGTTCGGCCAGTACGCGATGAACATCAACCAGCAGCTGGGCGAGGACAACAAGCCGGTGTTCGATGGAGGAGGTCGCAAGCTCAGGCAGCAATTCGAGAACTCGAACGGGGAACCGATCTGCTGGACCATCTACGACGAACAGCGAGGCGACCGCATGGGACTCCTGGGGGGCCGGGACAGCGGCGGCATCACCTCCCGGGAGAGCTTCGACATGTGGTTCAACGACGTCCTGGGCACCAACATGTCACGGACGCTCGAACTCGAGCTGGAGCGGCAGCCTGACGGCTCGTTCGTGTTCGACAGCGACGAATCGGACTGGTGCCGGGAGGTTGGTGGATTCTTCCCCATCGAGAACCAGCTCCTCGGCAACTCCATGCCGCATGGGAACGCACCCGATCGCAACTTCCACTTCACCTTCGAGCTGCACACGGAGTTCACCTACGAAGAGTCGGGCGCTCAGGTGTTCACGTTCAGGGGGGACGACGACGTCTGGGTGTTCATCGACGGCCGGCTGGTGATCGACGTGGGCGGGGTCCACGGGGCCATCGAGCAGTCCATCGAGCTTGATCGACTGGACCTCGAGGACGGGGAGGTCTATCAGCTGAGCTTCTTCTTCGCGGAGCGGCACCGGACCGAGTCGAACTTCAGGATCCAGACCAATCTGAAGCTCGAAACGGTCAGCCTCCCCACCGTGACCGCCGCCTACGACTGATCCCGGCGGGTCGGTCGTCGATCGCGGGAGCCCGGCGAGTAGTCCCGGGCTCGGGGGCCTGCTACCATCCCGCAATGCAAGCGAACACACCCACCCGCGGACTGGACCCGGTTCTTCCCGACGTAGACATGCACCTCGTGCCCCCCACCGAACCGGTGGTGGGCCGGGTCGTCGAGAACACCCCCTGCACCCGGGGCAAGAGCGCCAGCTTCGTCAGGCACATCTCCATCGACGTCGGGGGCACCGCCCTCGAGGGAGGCTTCAGGGCCGGCCAGGCATTCGGGGTGGTCCCGCCGGGAACCGATTCGAAGGGACGGCCCGCGAAGGTCAGGCTCTATTCGATCTCGGCCCCCAGCAACGGGGAGGACGGGGCCGGGAAGGTCCTCTCGACGACCTGCAAGCGGGTCCTCGAGGAGATCGACATGAAGGGGACCGATCCCGACCATCCCGATCGGGAGCTCAAGCACCAGCTGTTCACCGGAAGCTGCAGCAACTACCTCTGCAACCTGCAGGAGGGCGACGAGGTCATGGTCACCGGCCCCGCGGGCAAGCGATTCCTCCTTCCCGAGGAACCGGAGCGGCACGACTACCTGCTGCTGGCGACCGGGACCGGTATCGCGCCGTTCCGGGGCATGATCAAGGACCTGCTGGAAGCCCCCACCCCGAGCAAGAGCGACGTCCACCTGGTGATGGGCGTCCCGTACACGACGGACCTCCTCTACGACGACTTCTTCCGGGACCTCGCATCGAGCTTCCCGAACTTCCACTACCACACCGTGGTCAGCCGCGAGATCCAGCCCGACGGCGAACCGGGAGGCTACATCCACCACTACCTGGATCGGCAGATACACCTGCACGAGGACCTGCTCTCGCGGGATCGAACCCTGGTGTACATGTGCGGCCTGGCCGGCATGCAGCTCGGCGTCTTCAAGATGATGGCCGAGCGGGGTCTCGGGGATGCCTACCTGAAGGTCAAGCCCGACTACGCCGAGGTCGCCCCCGCCGAGTGGGACAGCCACTCGATCAGAAAGTACGTGCGGCCGACGCATCGTTGCATGCTCGAGGTCTACTGATCGGGGCAGGTCACGGCAACGGATGATCCATAACGTGCAAATCGATCGGACGTTGTGGGAACGATTCCACGCAGGGAC
>PKCS01000034.1 GCA_002862305.1 Phycisphaerae bacterium
CACCTCGGCATCGAGACCAACCTGAGATCCAAGGATACCAAGGCCTATCGCGCGGACTTGCGTAACGGGACCTTCATGATCGCACGGGGTGGGTGGTACGGGGACTACGGCGATCCCATGACCTTCCTGGAGCTCTCCGAGACGGGTAACGGCAACAACGACCGTGGGTACTCGGATGCCGGGTACGACGGACTCCTGGAGCGGGCCCGGGACATGACCGACGCGGTCGGCAGGATGGAGCTCCTGCACGAGGCCGAGCACAAGGTGGTCGTGCAGGACCTGCCGATCATGCCCGTGTACCACTTCACCACCACCTACCTCTACGACCCCACCCGGCTCCGGGGACTGACCCGCCATCCGAGGCTCCAGCAGGAGTACTGGCGGCTCGAACGAGTCAGCGGAGAGTAGCCAGGAGCGCCCCGCAGCCTGCGAACCTCCAGAAGGAGGCGAGGACCACGCGTCCCGACTCGCTCCGGATCCGTTCCGGTTCGAGCGCCAGCATCGGCGCGGACCCGAGCTGGATCGCGAGGCAGGGAACCAGCCATGACGGGCGCGCGAGCAGCACCAGCCAGGGGAACGACCAGAGTGCCAGACGAGCGAGGAGGAATCCGGGTCCTCCGACCTGCGATGCGAAGGTCGGGTGCCCGTAGGCCAGGTCCGCCCGGCGATCACGACGGTCGAGCCAGACCGAATCGAGCACGAGGACCGGGATGGTCATCGCCCCGAAGGCGAGGACCGTCGACCATCGCGGGAAGGATCCGGACTCGACCAGCGGTTCTCCACCCGCGATGAGCGCACCCGCGAACCAGGCAAGGCTGATCACCAGGGGCTTGGCGATCGAGAAGTCCTTGAGGGTCACGACCCGGGACGGGAGCGGCACCAGCGGGACCAGGTAGCAGGTCGCGGTCAACGCGAGGATCCCGAGCGGTATCCAGGTCACGAGGGGCGGCGAGGACCGCAGGAGGAAGACGAACCCGGTGGCGAGACTCAACAGGCCCAGGCCCAGGGCGGCTCCCCGATGCCTGCGAAAGATCCGGGCTCGGTCGGGCTGGCTGATCGGATCCTCGCGGTCGGCGCTGCGAAGGCTGTCCAGGACGTAGATCCCCAGGGTCCCGAGGAACGCAGCCACGGACCAGCTCCGGGAGACCGCCCCCCCTCCCAGCAGGATGCCAGCGATCTGCACGTAGCAGACCGCGGAGAGCGCCATCAGGACCTGCCCGTGGACCAGCAGTCGAAACAGTGAGGCCAGCAAGCACATCGACAGAGGGTAGACGGTAGGCGGTCGTGGCGCGATCCCGGACCGGGTAGACTCCGGGGCATGCTGGCGATGACCCTCCGAAGACTTCTGATGCTTCCGGTGATCGTGCTCGTGGTGTACACCATCACCTTCGTGCTGGCGTGGCTGATTCCCGGGAACCCCCTGGACAATCCGGAAGGACGTCAGGCTTCGCCGGAGGTCGTGGAGGCGATGAAGAAGCAGTACGACCTCGATGACCCGGTCACCTTCTACTTCTCGTACCTCGGGGACGCAACGGGTATCTCCTGGCTGCTGGGTGATTCCAGCCGGCCCTTCGATCTCGGACCCAGCCTCAAGCAGGCGGACCTCACCGTCAACGAGATCCTGGCCGCGGGCCTGCCGGTCTCCCTCGAACTCGGATTCACCGCGATCCTGCTCGCGACCGTGATCGGGCTGGGCGCCGGCCTGGTCAGCGGGTTGAAGCCGAGGTCCCTGCTGGACTTCTCCACCCAGTCGATCGCCCTGGTCGGGATCAGCCTCCCCTCCTTCGTCACGGGCGCGGTCCTGCTGATCGTCTTCGCGGTGTGGCTGAAGTGGTTTCCCGTCGCCCAGTGGGGTCGGCCGGTCGATCTCGTGCTCCCGGCGGTGACCCTGTCGCTTCCGTTCGCCGCCTACATCTCCAGGCTGGTCCGCTTCGGGATGAACGAGCAGATGACGACCGACCATGCACGGACCGCCCGGGCGAAGGGGTTGTCGGAGGCCGGGGTGGCCATGCGTCACGCACTCAAGAACGCATTCCTGCCGGTCCTGTCGTACCTGGGACCCGCGGCCGCGATCGCGCTCACCGGATCCTTCGTGGTGGAGAAGATCTTCAGCGTCCCGGGGATCGGTCGACACTTCGTGGACGGGGTCCTCTCGAAGGACCTCACGCTCATCATGGGGGTGGTGCTGGTCTATTCGAGCGTGCTGGTACTCTTCAACCTGATCGTCGACGTCCTCTACGCGTGGGTCGATCCCCGGATCGCGAATCGCTGATCATGAGGACTGTCCGGGATCGACCCGGCGGATGAATGCCTCGATCAGGCGTGCCTCGTAGGCCCGGTCGCGCCGCACCGGTGTCCAGTTGCTCTGGTCGGCCAGCGCGTCGGGTGAAGCCGCCCTCCTGGTGTCGAGGGGATTGGTGGTGAACGTGGTCATCGACCTCGTCCAGGCGGCGTTCTGCATCCCCGGCCGGAACGATCGCTCGACGTAGACCCACACCCTCAGCTCGATCGGTCCCTCGAAGGTCCGGAGGTCCCGGACCTCATCGTCGGTCGAACCCGGCAGGGCCGGACCGGAGAGGGCGAGGGACGGATCGTCCGGGGGAGGACTGAAACCCATCGGGACGAACTCGAAGCGGGCACGCCGGCGCTGGAAGCCGATGGTGTTGGCGAGCACCTCCTCGAAGTCCGCGTTGTCCTGCCGCCAGGGCTCGAACAGCGAGCCGGAGAGGCGCGGCGAGGTCTCGACCAGGCCACCGGCCCGGTCACGCAGCAGGGGCGGCATCCCTGCCTCCCGGGCGACCAGCAGCACTTCGTCGAAGCACCTTGAGTACTCGAGTCCCTCGATGGAGATCGTGGATGCCTGCGGGTGCGGTGCAGCGGAACACCCCCCGAG
>PKCS01000076.1 GCA_002862305.1 Phycisphaerae bacterium
TCGGCCCTACTACGTGGACAAGGCCCCGGAGCTCGTCTACCGGCGGCATGCGGACACCCTGTTCGGTGACTCGGTCAGCTACTCGAGCAACTATTCCGCCTCCTACATGCGGATCGACGTGACCAACGGCACCCCGGACGACCTCGGGGTGCCCAACGCGGCATTCGCGATGACGGATCCGAACCAGAGGGTGGCGGACAACTACTACGGGGCGGCCGGCTACAACAACGACTTCGTGACCCGCCTCAACACTCGGCAGGAGATCAGCGTGCCCCTGACCTACGGGGCCACGAACCTGGTGCCGTACCTGTCTGGCCAGGCCACCGGGTACATCGCGGAACGGTTTGACTCCTACAACCCGGACGCCAAGCACATCCGCTTCTTCGGCGCGATCGGGTTCAAGGCCAACACCACCTTCATGGAGACCTTCAACCAGGTTCGGAGCTCGATCCTCGACATCGACCGGATTCGGAGCCTCACCCGACCCTACGCCCACCTCTGGGCGGGCGCGGACAGCATCAACCAGGACGGGCTGCCGATCTTCGACCAGGAGATCGAGGCGATCAGCGGGGGCAGCGCGGTGCGTGCGGGGGTGCGCCAGACCTTCCAGACCAAGCGTGGGGGTGGCTCGAGGCGACAGTCGGTGGACTGGCTCGACCTCGATGTCGGTGCCCAGCTCAACGACGCCGCGAACGTCTTCACCGCCGCGGACGCGAGGACGCCCTGGAACTACGCCCAGAGCCCGACCCCGTTGTGGGTCGATTGGCGGCCCGAACTGTCCCAGTGGGGAAGCCACCTCTTCGGGAAGATGAACTGGGAATTGAGCGACACCTTCTCGATCGGGGGCTCCACCACCTTCCTGGTGGACACCGTGACCGGGGTGGAGATCGACTCCGACGGAAACCAGACCCCGAAGGACTACGACGGACTGATGACGGGATCCCTCGGCTTCGAGGTGACGCATTCACCGGCGATGAGCACCTACCTCGAGTACCGCTACATACAGCCCGGGACCACCGAGCTCATTCAGGGCGGCGTGGCCTACAAGCTCGGGCGGAGGTACGTGATCGGGATCACCCCCCAGTACGACCTGGTCGCCAACGACCTGCGTGCGATCAGCGGGACCCTGACCCGGACCTTCTCCGACTTCGATCTCCAGGTGCAGGGGGGCTACGACACCATCCGCGACTCCCCCACCTTCAGCATGCGACTGTCCCTGCCGTCCGGGGGCGGACAATGATCGACAGCCCGCGAGGCGCGGGGGTCACTCCTGACCGAAGAGATCCGTGGGGGGCGTGACCCCGAGGTCCTTGCAGGCCCGCGAGGTGAGACAGCGTCCCTGCCGGGTTCGGGCCAGGTACCCGATCTGGAGCAGGTAGGGTTCGACCACGTCCTCGAGGGTCGAGGCGTCGTCGCCCATGGTTGCGGCGATCGCCTCCAGGCCCACCGGGCCACCCGAGTAGGTATCCGCGATCGTCCGCAGGTACTTGCGATCCAGTTCGTCGAGACCCAGCCCGTCGACGCCCTCGAGCTGGAGGGCCTCGCCGGCAACCTCGGGGGTGACCGCTCCCTCGGCGCGGACCTGGGCGAAGTCCCGCACCCGGCGCAGCAGGCGCAGGGCCACCCGGGGGGTGCCTCGACTGCGGGCGGCGATGATCTCCAGGGCTTCCGGGGGGAGCGCCTGCATGCCCAGTCGATCGATGGCCCGGGCGAGGATCGCCAGGAGGTCCTGGAGATCGTAGTAGTCCAGGTGGTGCGAGATGCCGAAGCGACTCCGAAGGGGTTGCGTGAGCAGGCCGGCCCGGGTGGTGGCCCCGATCAGGGTGAACGGCTTGAGGCCCACGGTGATGACCTTCGCGTGCATGCCGCTGTCCACCGTGAAGTCGACCTTGAAGTCCTCCATGGCCGGGTAGATGTACTCCTCGACCGTGGCGGGCATCCGGTGGATCTCGTCGATGAACAGCACGTCGCCCTCCCCCATCTTGGTGAGCGTTCCGATGAGGTCGCCGGCCTTGGAGAGGGCGGGTCCGCTGGTGGTGTAGAGGCGGGTTCCCATCTCGGTGGCGATGACGTGGGCGAGGGTCGTCTTGCCGAGTCCGGGGGGGCCGTGGAGCAGGACGTGCTCCATCGACTCCCCACGCTGGCGGACCGCCTCCAGCGCGATCGAAAGCCGCTCCACCAGCTCCGCTTGCCCGACGTACTCGTCCATCCTGACCGGGCGCAGCGCGGGTCCACCGGGGGGTGGGTCCGCCGAGGAGGGGGTCTCGGGCGGCTCCTGGTCCTCGCGGCGTCGTTCGGAGGTCACTACTCGGTCTCTGGACATGGAGTCATCATCGCCGTGGAACGGGATTCATCAACCACCGTCACCCGGGGAGTCGGGGATTTCGGGGTGAAAAGGACGAACGCCCCTCACTTGAGGGCCTGGATCCGGCGGATGCGGTCGGTCAGGGGGGGATGGGTCGAGAAGACCGTGGAGGCATCGTGGCGGCCGGTCCGTACCTTGCGCTTGAGGGGATTGACCATGAAGAGGGGTGCGGTGGACTGGCCGACATGACGCAGGGGCTGCCGGCAGCCACCGAGCTTGCGCAGGGCCCCGATCAGGCCGTCCGGGTACCGGGTGAGCTCCACCGCCCCGGCGTCCGCGAGGTATTCGCGCTGGCGACTCATGGCGAACCGGACCACCATGGCGCACAATGGTGCAAGGATCGCGAAGATCACCGCCACCACCACGATGATGATGGCCAGGGGGTTCCCACCTCCCCCACCGCCCCGGCCGCCCCGGCTGCCGCCCCCGAACATCGCGCTGTAGAAGGC